>NZ_JBEAFH010000057.1:0-119711 GCF_040061575.1 Klebsiella sp. CB_Kp196 | reverse complement strand
CCGCGCTGCGCTTGCCCGGGCTACGGGGCCACGGCTGTCTGCGGGCCGGTAGCCCGGACAGGCGCGTCAAGCGCCGCCTCCGGGAAATGCTTACTCCGGGAACCACTGCTTGCTGATTTTCTCGTAGGTGCCGTCGGCTTTAATCGCCTTCAGCGCGGCGTTCAGTTTTTCCAGCAGCGCTTTGTTATCCGGGCGTACCGCAATGCCGAGGCCGGTACCGAAGTACTGCGCGTCGGTGACTTTCGGCGTTGCCGCGCCCAGCTGCGGGTTGGTTTTTAGCCACTCGTTGACCACGGCGGTATCGCCAAACACCCCATCAATACGGCCATTTTTCAGGTCGATAAACGCATTCTGGTAGCTATCGTAAGCCACGGTTTTCACTTCCGGATGTTTATCCTGCAGGTATTTCTGGTGCGTGGTGCCGTTTTCCATCCCGATACGCTTACCTTTCAGATCGGCGAAAGAGTGGAAGGCATCTTTCTTCGAGATAACCAGCGCGGAGTTAGCGTAGTACGGGTCGGTAAATGCCACCTGCTTGCTGCGCTCCGGGGTAATGTCCATGCCGGAGATGACCGCATCATATTTCTTGAATTTGAGCGCCGGGATCAGGCTGTCGAAGGCATGGTTGGTAAACGTACACTCAGCCTGCATCTGCTTACACAGCGCGTTTGCCAGATCGATGTCGAAACCGGCGATCTGGTTATTGGCGTCCATCGATTCAAACGGTGGGTAAGTTGCAGAAACGCCAAAGCTGATTTTTTCTGCGGCAGCGGCGCCAAAGGCGAAAGTGCTAAGCAGTGCGGCCAGAACTAACTTTTTCATTGTGGAACTCCCGTCGGTCAATCTTATGATGTTGTGCCGTGTCTGCGGCTGGGAGTAACAATGCCACTAAATGAATTTATATTCAATAATAATGGATATTTATTTTAATTAGAATAAAAAAAGACGGATAATTCAGTGAGCTTATCCGTCTTGATTTGGCTTTTTATGCGTTTTTAATTGCGTCGCTCAAAGGCCAGCGCTTTATGTTCCACCAGGCGCATCAGCAGCGTCAGCAGGCCATTGACCACCAGATAGACAATGCCGGCGGCGCCGAACACCATCACATCATAGGTACGCCCATAGAGCAGCTGGCTGTGACCCATCACTTCCATCAGGGTAATGGTGTAGGCCAGAGACGTACTCTTGAACACCAGCACCACTTCGTTGGAGTAGGAGGAGAGGGCGCGTTTAAAGGCGTACGGCAGCAGGATCGCCAGCGTATCTTTCTTACTCATTCCCAGCGCGCCGCAGGATTGCCACTGGCCATCCGGGATGGCGCGAATGGCGCCATAAAACAGCTGCGTGGTATAAGCGGCGCTGTTGAGAGAAAGGGCGATCAGCGCGCAGAGCCAGGGCTCGGAAATCAGATGCCAGAGTACCGGATACTCCTGCAGCGACGGGAACTGTCCCGGGCCGTAGTAAATCAGGAAGATCTGCACCAGCAGCGGCGTGCCGGTAAACAGCGTGATATAGCCGCGCACGATCCACACCAGCCCCGGCGTTTTTAGCGTCAGAATGATGGTGAAGATCAGCGACAGAATCAGCGCTACGACGATAGAGGCTGCGGTCAGCGTCAGGCTGGTATGCAGCCCTTTTAGCAGTTCGGGTAAGTAATCAAGCATCAGCCTGGTCTCCGTTCGAAGCGCGTCGCACGCTGGTCAATACGTTTCAGAATGTACTGACTCAACAGGGTGATGACCAGATAGATTGCCGCCGCGATGATATACCAGTTAAACGGCTCCTGGGTTCGGGTGGCGATGCTTTTAGTTTGCAGCATCAGATCGTTGACGCTGATCAGGCTCACCAGCGCGGTATCCTTCAGCAGCACCAGCCACTGGTTGCCGAGTCCAGGCAGCGCGTGGCGCCACATTTGCGGCATCACTAAGCGAAAGAAAATAGCGGCTTTCGATAATCCCAGCGCCTGACCGGATTCCCATTGCCCCTGCGGAACGGCTTTAAGCGCCCCGCGCAGGGTCTGCGATGCGTAAGCGGCATACAGCAGAGAAAGCGCGATAGCCCCGCAGAGGAACGGACTGACGTCGAAGTTTTCAATCTGCATCTGTACCGGGATCTGCACAATGCCGAGATTGATCGTAAAACCGTCAGAAAGGGTCAGCAGAAGCTGTGAGGAACCAAAATAGATAAACAGAACCACCAGAATTTCCGGTAGTCCGCGCAAAAGGGTGACAATGCCGGTTGCGAGCCAGGCGACCGGACGCAGCTTTACCGACTCGAGGACGGCAAACAGCATCGCCAGCACCAGGCCGATGATCAGGGCGCAAACGGCAAGGCCGACGGTCATCCCGGCGGCGCTTGCTAATGGAAAAAATTCGTTCATTCAGCGTTACTTCTGGAACCATTTGTTATAGATAGACTGGTAAGTCCCATCGCTTTTCACTTTTTCCAGCGCAGCGTTAAATTTCTGCTGCAGTTCGGTATTGCCCTGGCGCAGCGCAATGCCGAGACCGGTGCCGAAGTAGTCTTTATCGGTCACCTTGTCGCCCACCGCGGCCAGCTTCGGATTGCTCTTCAGCCATTCGGTCACCACGGCGGTATCGCCGAATACGGCATCAATACGGCCGTTCTGCAGGTCCAGCTTCGCATTCTGGTAGCTGTCGTAAGGAACGGTCGTGATTTCCGGGTGTTTGTCGGTGATGAATTTCTGGTGAGTGGTGCCGTTCTGCACGCCGACTTTCTTGCCTTTCAGGGCGTCAATGCTGGTGAATTTACCCTGCTGGCCGACGAACAGCGCGGAGTTTTCATAGTACGGGGTGGTGAACAGCACCTGTTTTTCACGCTCAGGGGTGATGTCCATCCCGGCCATGACCGCGTCGAAACGGCGGAACTTCAGGCTGGGAATCAGGCTGTCGAAAGCCTGGTTGGTAAAGGTGCAGGTGGCATCAATCTCTTTACACAGCGCGTTCGCCAGATCGACATCAAAGCCGACAATTTTGTTATTGGCATCGATCGATTCAAACGGAGGGTAGGAGGCCTCGGTGGCGAAACGAATGGTCTGGGCTGCGGTAGCGGAGAGGCTCATGCCCGCAAGAAGAGCGGCAATCAGTACTTTTTTCATCGTCATTTCCCCGAAAACATCAATGTGAAAGATAGTTTTTAAACGCGTCGGTCTGCGGATGCGCGAAGCAGCCGGCATCACCTTGTTCAACGATATGGCCATTTTCCATATAGACCACGCGGCTGGCTGTTTTGCGCGCCACTTCCACTTCGTGGGTGACGATAACCTGCGTAATACCGGTTTCAGCCAGTTCGCGGATAATACTGACGATCTGGGCGGTGATTTCTGGATCGAGCGCCGCCGTGGGTTCATCGAACAGCAGAACCTGCGGTTCCATCATCAGGGCGCGGGCAATAGCGACGCGCTGCTGCTGGCCGCCGGAAAGATGCAGCGGGTAGCGATCGCTATAGGGTTTCAGGCGCAGACGTTCGAGCAGCTTTTCAGCGCGGGCGAGAGCCTGATCTTTGCTCAAACCGAGCACGCGGCAGGGAGCTTCAATCAGATTTTGCTGCACGGTCAGATGCGGCCACAGATTGTACTGTTGGAACACCATACCCACGTTCTGGCGCAGCTCGCGAATGGCTTTGTCAGAAGGCGCTTTGGTAAAGTCGAAATGATTTCCGGCGATATGCAGCGTACCGGAACGCGGCATCTCCAGCAGATTAAGGACGCGCAGCAGCGAGCTTTTACCGGCACCGCTTGGGCCGAGCAGCACCAGCGTTTCCCCCTGCGGGCAATCCAGCGTGATGTCGAACAGCGCCTGGTGTGCGCCGTAGAAGCAATTAATGCCGTTTAATTTTATGCTCATCTGGGCAGTCTGATACATATAGCAATTGAGGCCGCAAATAGTACCTTTGGCAGAATAGTTATGCAATATTTATGCGTTAAAAGTTAAATGTAAACCATGTTTACATTTAAAGTTAGCACAAAATATGGCTTCGTGAAGGTGGGATAAGTCAATGTCGGCATTACCAGCGGAAATGCCGACATTTTACCGGGGTTATTTCATTCGGCCTGAGCGGCCCAACGCCTGGATTAGCGTTTTTCCAGACTCTGACGCAGGGTGCCCGCCGGCGCATGGGCGTTGTTGCCGAGGTAGCGCACGTCATCCACGGCCCAGCACTGGCCTTCCTGAATCATCAGCACTTCGTCTTTCCAGCTTTGGGTGCCCTGTTTCAGCTCCACGCGCAGGGGAATATTGCGCGCGTCGCGATTAGGGATGGTGGAGGCGCTGGCGACATCGGCGCTGTCGGCTGGCGTTGTGCTACTGGAGAAAAGATTTGACTGCAGCAGGGCGTTGTTAGACGGGTCCTGACGCGCGTCGTTCAGCAGTTTTGCCAGACCGTCGCTCAGGTATGGGCGCAGCGCGGTTAAATCGCTGTTGCGGTGCTGTACCTGATAGTCATAAAACTTCTGCGCTACGTCATCCGGGCCGCCTTCGATGCAGGGGCCGCTGCGGGTGCCGTTATCTTTGTACGCAGGCGTGACGGTAGTACAGGCGCTGAGCGCCAGCGCGCAGGGGAGGACTAATGCAAGAACTTTGTAGCGCATGATGATTTCCTTATGAGCTCACTACGTTAGAATATCTTTTCAAGCATAGTGTATCAGATAGGGATTGTGCTTGACCCTTAGAGCTAACGCATTGAACGCTAAAGAAGGAGTTTCATCATGCAATTTTCCACCACTCCGACCCTCGAAGGTCAGCCCATCATTGAATACTGCGGCGTCGTCACGGGGGAAGCGATTCTCGGCGCCAACGTATTCCGCGATTTTTTCGCCAGCATCCGCGATATCGTCGGCGGTCGTTCCGGCGCCTATGAAAAGGAGCTGCGTAAGGCCCGTGAAATTGCGTTTGAAGAGCTGAGCGAGCAGGCGAAGGCGCTGGGCGCCAATGCGGTGGTCGGCATTGATATTGACTACGAAACCGTAGGTAAAGATAGCAGCATGCTGATGGTCAGCGTTAGCGGCACCGCGGTGAAGACCCGCCGATGAGAGCTTGCCGGGCAGGCGTACTGCTGGCGCTGCTGCTGGCGGGCTGCGCCAGCGAAAAAGGTATTATCGATCGCGATGGCTATCAGCTGGATACGCGCCATCCGGCGCAGGCGGCTTATCCGCGCATCAAAGTGCTGGTGATTCACTACACCGCCGATGATTTCGACGTTTCGCTGGCGACGCTGACGGATAACCAGGTGAGCTCTCACTACCTGATCCCGGAGAAACCGCCGCTGCACGGAGGTAAACCGCGGATCTGGCAGCTGGTGCCGGAAGAGGAACTTGCCTGGCATGCGGGCGTCAGCTTCTGGCGCGGCAGCACGCGCATTAACGACACTTCGATTGGCATCGAGCTGGAGAACCGCGGCTGGCAAAAAACGGCGGGGGTGAAAAGCTTTACGCCGTTTAATCCGGCGCAGATTGACGCCCTGATCCCGCTGGCGAAAGATATTATCGCCCGCTACCACATCGCGCCGCAGAACGTGGTCGCCCATGCGGATATCGCGCCGCAGCGTAAAGACGATCCGGGGCCGCTGTTCCCGTGGCGCAGGCTGGCCGAGCAGGGGATTGGCGCATGGCCTGATGCCCGGCGCGTGGCATTTTATCTGCAGGGCCGTCCGTCATACGAGCCGGTAGACGCCGCAGCGCTGCTGGACGTCCTGGCGCGCTACGGCTATCAGGTGACGCCGGAAATGACGCCAGCGCAGCAGAAGCGGGTCATTATGGCTTTCCAGATGCACTTCCGTCCCGCGCGCTGGGACGGGGTTGCCGATGCGCAAACCCTGGCGATAGCCGAAGCGCTGCTGGAAAAGTACGGGCGTGGTTAATAGTACAGCTTGCCGTGGTCCTTCAACCACGCGGCGGTGCGGAGAATCCCTTCATCCATCGTGATGACCGGCTGATAGCCTAGCTCCTGCTGGGCGCGGGAGATATCAAGAGTAAAATCAAAGTTCAGCTTAGAGACGCCGTAGTGGGTAAATGCGGGCTCTTTCGCTGACTTATTGCCAAAGCGCTCCATGCTGCGGGCGATGATATCCAGCATGGGATAGGGAACCGAACGGATGCGGCACTTAATCCCCAGCTCGTCTATGAGTTTCTGCACAATGCTGTGCAGGGTTTGCGGTTCGCCGTTAGTAATGTTGTACGCGCGGGCCGAGGGCAGAAGGTCACTCTGCGGCTGGCTGGCGAGCCACATCGCGTGTACCGCGTTTTCATAGTAGGTCATATCCACCAGCGCGCTGCCGCCGCGCGGCAACAGGACGCTGCCGTAGTGCTGCATCATCTGCGCCAGGCGCGGGATAAACACTTTATCATGCGGGCCAAACAGGCTTTGCGGACGCAGGATTGTAAAACGGGTATTTGGGTTGGCCTGCGCCAGCAGATTGATCACATCTTCGCTTGCCGCCTTGCTGCGGGCGAATTCGTTGGCGAAACGCTGCGGGCGGAAATCCTCCGCAACATCGCGATGATGGTGATAATCAAAATAGAGCGACGGCGAAGAGATATGCACGAAGTTGCGCACGCCCCAGGCAACCGCCCACTCGCCGAGACGCCGGGTCGCGCGCACGTTAGCTAAATCGAAGGCCTGCTGGGTGCCCCACGGCGAGGTAAAGCTGGAACAGTGCCACAGGGTATCGATACCGGCGAGCATCACTTTGGCCTGCGAAGAGACCAGCTCGGTTAAGTCCGCAGGGACGAACTCTGCGCCCATTTTGCTCAGAAGCTTGCCCATCGCTTCGTTGCGCCCGGTCGCTCTGACGCTAATGCCCCTGTTACGCAGATATTCCACCGCGTTGCGGCCCAATCCGCTGGTCGCACCGGTAACCAGTACCTTCATATCGATCCACTGTTTAACAAAAGAATTTCGTGCGCATTTTTCCGTGATTCTGACTACGATGCAATGAGAATCATGAAAGAATTCTGCACCTATACTCTATTTGATGGTGATTTGCTCCGCCAGGTGGGCGATGCGTCGCGCCATACCGCGAAAAATAAACAGATGCGCCGGGATCATCAGCAGCCAGTAGAAAAGCCCCGGCATACCGTGCGGGTGCCACCAGGCGCGCACGTCCAGTTCGCGATGATCGCCTTTATCGCGCAGGGTAAAGCTCAGGCGGCCAAGGCCGGGCGCTTTCATGCCGAATAACAGCGTCAACTGCTTTTCCGGCTCGACGATAATCACCTTCCAGCTGTCCACCGCATCGCCGGTCTGCAGATATTCATTTTCCGGGCGACCTTTTGCCAGCCGGTGACCGACCAGCAGATCCATCACCCCGCGTGTTTTCCACAGAGCGTTGCCGAAGAAATAGCCCTCTTTGCCGCCAATTTGGTTGACTACCTTCCACAGCGCAGCAAGGCTGGCGGAAGTGTTAACGGTACAGCCTGCCTGTTTCGGATAGTAGCCGTACTCGGGCCGCCAGCGGGCGAAGGCCTGCGCATCGTAGCCCCAGTCGCTGGAGTTCACCAGCTGCTCCTCTTCTTTAAGCGTAAGGCGCACCGCTTCATCAAACGCGATAAGCGGTTGAGGAATTAAGGCCCGCAGGGCCCGATCGTCGGCAATCAGATCGTGCTTTAGCCCCTGGATCAGCGCTTTGGCCGTGGTTGGCGGCACTGAGGTAATGACGTTGAGAAACCACACCGAAATCCAGCGGGTCGGGAAAGGGATGGGGATCAGCGGGCGGCGTTTGCCGCTGACCGCCATAAAGCGGATGAACTGCTGCTGATAGCTCAAAATTTCCGGTCCGGCGGCTTCAAACACCCGATGCTCGCGGGCCGGATGGTTTAGCAGCTGCAGCAGATAGTAGAGTAAATTTTCCAGCGCAATCGGCGTGGTGCGCGAGCGCACCCAGCGCGGCGGCGTCAGCACCGGCAGGTTGTAGACCATATCGCGCATCACTTCGAAGGCGGCGGAACCGGCGCCGACGATAATGCCGGCGCGAACTTCCGCTACCGGAACGCCTGATTCGCGCAGCAGATCGCCGGTGATCTGGCGGGCGCGCAGATGATCGGATTGCTCCTGCTTCTCCACCTGTAAGGAACTGAGAAAGATGACTTCGTTCACCGGCGACTTGCGCAGCGCGTCGCGAACGTTGAGGGCGACCCGCCGTTCGTGGCGGATAAAGTCGCCGCCTTCGCCCATCCCGTGCACCAGATAGTAAACGGTATCAGCCTGCGCCAGCAGGGCGGGTAGCGCGTCCGGCTGGTTTAAATCGAGCGAATAGCACTCGACGCCGGGGAGCTGCTGTTTTTTAAGCCTGTCGATCTGGCGTGCCGCCGCCAGCACGGTGAAGCCCTGCTCGCTGAGCCTTTTCACCAGATGCTGGCCGATATAACCGCTGGCGCCAAGCACCAGAATTCGCTGCGACACGCCGGACTCCTTAACGGTTTAAAAATGCCTGCCAGTGGCTAACCACCTCGGTGAGCTGCTGGCGGTTAACGTCAATATGCGTCACCAGGCGCACGATGGGCGAGGCGTTGATCAGCACCCCGCGTTCGCGCAGATACTCGCCCAGCGCGGCGGCGCGCGCTTCACCGACGCGAACAAACAGCATATTGGTATCATGACGCGTCACCTCGGCGCCGGCGGCGCGCAGCTGCTCCGCCATCCACGCGGCGTTGTCGTGATCCTCTTTTAAGCGCGCGACGTTGTTCTGCAGGGCATACAGGCCCGCGGCCGCCAGAATACCGGCCTGACGCATCCCGCCGCCGACCATTTTCCGCCAGCGGATAGCGCGGTGAATGTACTCTTCGCTCCCCACCAGCAGCGAGCCTACCGGCGCGCCGAGTCCTTTAGACAGGCAGATGGTGAAGGAGTCGCAGTAGCGGGCGATCTCGCGCAGCGCGCAGCCGTATTCCACGACGGCGTTAAAAATACGCGCCCCGTCAACGTGCAGTCCCAGGCCGCGCTGGCGCGTAAACTCCCAGGCTTCTTTGAGATATTCACGCGGCAGCACTTTGCCGTTATGGGTGTTTTCCAGCGACAGCAGCCGGGTAGGGGCGAAATGGATATCGTCCGGTTTGATTTTGGCCGCGACTTTATCCAGCGGCAGGGAACCGTCCGCTGCGGCATCGATTGGCTGCGGCTGGATGCTGCCAAGCACCGCCGCGCCGCCGGCTTCGTAGAGATAGTTATGCGCGCCCTGGCCGACGATATACTCTTCGCCGCGCTGGCAGTGGCTGAGCAGGGCGACCAGGTTGGCCTGGGTGCCGCTAGGCAGGAAGATAGCGGCCTCTTTGCCCGCCAGGTCGGCGGCAAAGCGCTGGAGTTCGTTAACGGTCGGGTCATCGCCATACACGTCATCCCCGACCGGGGCGGCCATCATGGCTTCCAGCATGGCGCGGCCCGGACGGGTAACGGTATCGCTGCGTAAATCTATCATGTCATATCCTTATACACTTCATCCTTCGCGCTGCCCCGGCGTGGGCTGCACCCTCAAACCCCGGTCACAGAGTTATCTCTGCGCCCGGGGATTTTCGGCCTTGCCGCCTTGAGGCAACACGAATAATTTTGCGTATGAATTGAAAAGGATATTTTTACCTTAGCCAGTTAGTTTTCGCCAGTTCGATAACTTCGTCGCCGCGGCCGCTGATAATCGCGCGCAGCATATAAAGGCTGAAACCTTTGGCCTGCTCCAGTTTAATTTGCGGCGGCATCGCCAGCTCTTCACTGGCGACGACCACATCCACCAGGACCGGGCCATCGGTAGCGAAAGCGGTTTGCAGCGCTTCATCAACCTCTGACGCGCTTTCAACACGTATGCCCTTGATGCCGCACGCTTCGGCGATGCGGGCAAAGTTGGTGGCGTGAAGTTCAGTGCCGTCTGTCAGATAGCCCCCGGCCTTCATCTCCATCGCCACGAAGCCCAGTACGCTGTTATTGAAGATAACGATCTTCACCGGCAGCTTCATCTGCGCCAGCGAGAGAAAATCCCCCATCAGCATGCTGAAGCCGCCGTCGCCGCACATTGCCACAACCTGACGGTCAGGGGCGGTGGCCTTCGCACCGATGGCCTGCGGCATGGCGTTAGCCATTGACCCATGGTTGAACGATCCGAGCAGGCGACGCTTGCCGTTCATCTGCAAATAGCGCGCGGCCCAGACGGTCGGCGTACCCACGTCGCAGGTAAAGATGGCATCGTCGTCGGCATAGTGGCTGATGCGCTGCGCCAGATACTGCGGATGAATTGTTTTGTCGCTGGGCTTCGCCAGGTCATCAAGCCCCTTGCGCGCGTCGCGATAGTGTTCCAGCGCTTTATCGAGGAACTTACGGTCGGTTTTCTCCTCAAGATGCGGCATCAGCGCGCTGAGGGTCGATTTAATATCGCCGACCAGCGCCATATCCACTTTACTGTGGGCGCCAATACTGCCGGGATTGATATCAATCTGAATGATTTTCGCGTCCGTCGGGTAGAAGGCGCGATAGGGGAACTGGGTGCCGAGCAGCACCAGGGTGTCAGCGTTCATCATGGTGTGGAAGCCGGAGGAGAAGCCAATCAGCCCGGTCATCCCCACATCATAAGGGTTGTCGTATTCTACGTGCTCTTTGCCGCGCAGCGCGTGAACGATAGGCGCTTTGAGCTTCGCGGCGAAGTCTACCAGCTCTTTATGCGCCCCGGCGCAGCCGCTGCCGCACATCAGGGCGATGTTGCTTGAATAGCGCAGCAGCTGGGCCAGCTTTTTCAGCTCTTCTTCCGCCGGCGTCACCTGCGGCAGCGGCGCGTGGTACCAGTGGCTGCTGGCGCTTTCCGGCGCGGCTTTCAGCGCAACGTCGCCGGGAAGCACCACTACCGAGACGCCGCGGTTAATCACTGCTTTGCGCATGGCGATGGCCAGCACCTGCGGGATCTGTTCCGGGGTTGAGACCAGTTCACAGTAGTGACTGCATTCCCGGAACAGCTCCTGCGGATGCGTTTCCTGAAAATAGCCGCTGCCGATTTCGCTGGAAGGAATATGGGCGGCGATGGCCAGAACCGGAACGTGATTGCGGTGGCAGTCGAAAAGGCCGTTAATCAGATGCAGGTTGCCCGGCCCGCAGGAGCCTGCGCAGACCGCCAGTTCGCCGGTAAGCTGCGCTTCCGCCCCGGCGGCGAAGGCGGCCACTTCTTCATGGCGCGTGGGCATCCAGTCGATGGTCCCCATACGGTTCAGGCTGTCGCTTAAGCCGTTGAGCGAATCCCCGGTTACGCCCCAAATACGTTTAACGCCAGCCTGTTCAAGAGTTTTGGCAATGTATGCCGCCACGGTCTGTTTCATGGTTCTCCATCTCCTTTTTGTGATAACGCTTACAAGCTTAGATGAAACTGCCAGTTACGCTCGCTTTCACCTCTCATTTTCCGCTGGTTTTTTTCAGCGAAAACTTCGCATAATCTGAGCTCACATAAAGTGGTAAACAGGAATCATTTCAAATGGTTAAATCGCTGTTAAATGCTGTTAATAAACTGCTATCCCATGACGATTTCGGCAAACTCTTGTTACGACTTGCCGTTGGCGGGCTGATGCTGTTTCACGGGTTGCATAAGCTATTTGATGGCGTAGGGGGAATCAGCAATATGCTGGTAGCAAAAGGATTGCCGGGGTTTATCGCTTATGGGGTTTTAGTGGGCGAGGTGGTAGCGCCTTGCCTGCTGATTCTGGGAGTGCTTACGCGTCCGGCGGCGCTGGTGCTGGCGTTTACGATGGTCGTGGCCTGGCTGATGGTGGGGACGGGCAAAACCTTTGCGCTGGATGCGGTAGGCGCGTGGGCGATTGAGAGCCTGGTCTATTTCTTTGTTGGCGCGCTGGCGATTGCCTTCCTCGGGGCAGGGCGCTATGCCATCGGCGGCAATTCGGCCTGGCGGTAAACATTGCCGGACGGCGTTGCGCCATCCGGCAGCTGAGGGTTAAGCCAGTACCAAATCACCCTGCGGGTGGCAGGAGCAGGCCAGCACGTAGCCTTCAGCGATTTCCGCATCGGTTAACGTCATGGTACTGCTGACGGTATATTCTCCGGAAACCACTTTGGTTTTGCAGCAGCCGCAGACGCCTGCGCGACAGGCGACGGTAACCGGCACCTTATTGCTTTCCAGCGCTTCGAGCAGCGTGGTGCCGACCGGCGCGTAGAACGCTTTCGCCGGCTGCAGTTTGGTGAACTTCAGGCCGCTGGTAGCGGCTTCGGCTACCGGCGTAAAGAACTGCTCTTTAAAGAAACGCGTCGCGCCCAGCGCTTTCACCTCCTGCTCAACCCAATCCATATACGGCGCCGGGCCGCAGGTCATCACGGTACGAGAGGTCAGATCCGGTACGCTTTTCAGCAGATCGGTCGTCAGTCGGCCAGAAACAAAACCGTGGGTGGCATTGTTTTCAGCGACTAAGGTCACCGGATATTCGCGCCATTCGTCGGCAAAAATAACATCTTGCGGTGAACGAACGTTAAAGATCACCTGCACATCGGCCTGCGGGCGGTACTTTGCCAACCAGCGACGCATTGACATGATTGGCGTAACGCCGCAGCCAGCAGCCAGCATCAGGAACTTATCTTCAGCCTTATCTTCACAGGTAAATTCACCCATGGCATCGGACAGCCAGATATAGTCGCCGCGCTTCACGTCGCGGGTCAGCCACTGTGAGCCTGCGCCATCGTCAATCCGACGGATGGTCAGCGTGATGTACTCGCTTACTCCCGGCGTCGATGAAATGGTGTAAGCACGCAGCGTCTCCGCTGAATTACGTACGCTGACCAGTGCATACTGCCCGGCACGGTACGGATAATAGTCGTGGCACAGCAACGAAATTGTCCATACATCCGGCGTTTCCTGATGGATGTGATGAACCTGCATCCGCCATGGGCACTGATGAGTTGGCATTGTCATTCTTTACTCCTTACGCGCTCAGCAGCTGCTTCATGTCTTCTTCAACGGTGGTCACGGAACGCAGACCGAATTTCTCGTTGAGAACGGCCAGCAGGTCCGGCGTGAAGAAGCCCGGCGCCGTCGGGCCGGTGACGATATTTTTCACGCCCAGCGACAGCAGGGTCAGCAGAATAACAATCGCTTTCTGTTCAAACCAGGAGAGCACCAGAGACAGCGGCAGGTCGTTCACGCCACAACCCAGTTTCTCAGCCAGGGTGACCGCCAGGATGATGGCAGAGTAAGCGTCGTTACACTGACCGGCATCGACCAGACGCGGCAGACCTTCGATATCGCCGAATTCGAGTTTGTTGAAACGGTATTTACCGCAGGCCAGGGTCAGGATCAGGCAGTCGTCCGGTACGCTGGTGGCGAAATCGGTGAAGTAGTTACGTTCGCCGCGCGCCCCGTCGCAGCCGCCCACCAGGAAGATATGGCGCAGTTTTTCACGGCTCACCAGGTCGATCAGCGTATCAGCCGCGCCCAGCAGGGTCTGACGACCGAAGCCAACGGTGATCAGGTGCGGGATCTCGCTGTACGGGAAGCCCGCCATCTGCTGCGCCTGGGCGATAACCGGGGCGAAATCTTCGCCTTCCAGATGATTGACGCCTGGCCAGCCGACGATGCTGCGGGTCCAGATACGGTCGTCATAGGCACCGACGGTTGGGTCGATGATGCAGTTAGAGGTCATCACAATCGGGCCAGGGAAGCGGGCAAACTCGACCTGCTGGTTTTGCCAGCCGCTGCCGTAGTTACCAATCAGATGCTTGAATTTACGCAGTTCCGGGTAACCGTGCGCTGGCAGCATTTCACCGTGGGTGTAGACGTTAACCCCGGTACCTTCGGTTTGCTCCAGCAGGTTGTACAGATCTTTCAGGTCATGGCCGGAAATCAGAATGCATTTGCCTTCGGTCGCTTTGACGTTGACCTGAGTCGGGGTGGGGTGACCATATTTGGTGGTCTCGCCAGCGTCCAGAATGCTCATCACTTTGAAGTTCATCTGGCCGATTTCCATCGAGCACTCCAGCAGCGCGTTCATATCGGCAGGCCAGGTACCGAGCCACGCCATGATTTTATGGTACTGGGCGTAGATGTCGTTGTCGTACTGACCCAGAACGTGCGCGTGTTCCATATAAGCCGCAGCGCCTTTCAGGCCGTACAGGCACAGCAGGCGCAGGCCGAGAATGTTCTCGCCGATGGCCGCTTTGTCTTTGTTCGGGGTGAATTCCGCCGCCTGGCGCTGCAGGTCGCCCAGATCGTCGCTCGCCAGCTGCAGATCGGCCATCGGGTTGTTAACCGTCGCGTGGGCATCAATGTTCAGGCACTGGGCTTTCAGCGCTTCACGCAGGGTGATGGCCTCGCGCGCATAGCCAACGATACGCGGGGAATCGAAGTTAACGTTGGTCAGCGTGGAGAAAAAAGCGCGCGGCGCAAAGCTATCGATGTCGTGGTCGATGATGCCGTATTCACGGGCTTTAAGCGCCCAGGCGGAGAGTCCCTGCAGAGAGGCAATCAGCAGATCCTGCAGATCGGACGTTTCGGCCGTTTTCCCGCACATACCCTGCGCGTAAGAGCAGCCGTTCCCTGCCGGGGTACGGATGGTTTGTTCACATTGCACACAAAACATGGTCACACCTTTTTTAAAGTTATATTTAATATACATGTTTAAGATTATGCCCGAGCGCGAGAAGAGAAAAGGTATTTCTGATACAACTTACGGGGAGATTGATTTAGCGCAAAATTGGCGGCAGAAGACTACCGCCAGAGAGGTATTAAGCGGAGAAGAAAGCCATCAATATGGGCACCAGCAGACTGAGAATGAAGCCATGAACGATGGCCGCCGGCACAATCTCCACCCCGCCAGAGCGTTGCAGTACCGGCAGCGTAAAGTCCATTGATGTCGCGCCGCAAAGGCCCAGCGCGGTGGAACGGCTGCGGCGCACCAGTCCGGGGATAAGCATTATCGCCAGCAGCTCGCGGGCAAGATCGTTAAAGAAGGCGGCGCTGCCAATTACCGGGCCATAGGATTCGGTCAGCAGGATCCCGGAGAGCGAATACCAGCCAAACCCGGAAGCCATGGCCAGCCCGGTTTTTAGCGGCAGGTCGAGAATAAAGGCGTTGATGATACCGCCCAGCAGTGAACTGACCATGACCACCACCGCGACAATCATTCCGCGGCGATTCAGTACGATCTGCCGCAGCGTCATGCCATTATTGCGCAGTTGAATACCGATGAGGAACAAAAGGAAGATCAGGGTATATTCGCTGGCCTCGGTGGCGTGTTGTAAAAAGGATATGCCGCTCAGACCAATCATAAAACCAATAAATACCACGCCGCATAGCTGAAGGGATTCCAGAGCCATTGCCAGACGGGAGGGTAATTTTTCCTGACGATGATGATTTTGCCAGGGCATTTTTTGCTCGAGCCACATCAGGGCGGCAATATTGCATAGCAGAATAATAACGACGCTGACCGCCGCATAATGAAGGATCGCCAGGAGGTTGCTGGCCAGATTATCCAGGAAGGCCAGGCTAATACCCATAAAAAAGAGAATAACGTAGACAATCCAGCTCAGAAGTCGCGCGATGAGTTTAAGGGCTGATGGCCGATGAAGAGGAATAAGATAGCCTATAACCAACGGCAGCAGAATGATTAAAAGTCCCGAAAACATGAACGACCTGGTCCTTGCAGAATGAAAATAGCGCCCCTGACACTACCCAAATAGCCGGACTGAGTAAAGTGGTGGAAAAAAAGAAAGGCCCGGCAGCACCGGGCCTCAAGAAAAGTGGGGGAAGTTTAGCTGCGTTTTTCCAGCAGGGTGCGGTAGAGCACGCCGCCGAGAATGCCGCCGATAATCGGCATCACCCAGAATAGCCACAGCTGCTGCAGCGCCCAGCCGCCCTGAAATATCGCTACCGCGGTGCTGCGCGCCGGGTTTACCGACGTGTTGGTGACCGGAATGCTGATCAGGTGGATAAGCGTTAGCGCCAGGCCAATAGCGATAGGAGCGAAGCCGGCAGGTGCGTTTTTATCCGTGGCGCCGTGAATGACCAGCAGGAAGCCGCAGGTCAGGACGATCTCAATCACAATAGCGGAGAGCATGGAGAAACCGCCGGGAGAATGTTCGCCATAGCCGTTCGATGCGAATCCGCTAGCGGCGGCGTCAAAGCCCGCTTTACCGCTGGCGACAACGTACAGAATAGCGGCGGCGATAATACCGCCGACAACCTGGGCGATAATATAACCAATCACGTCCCTGGCCGGGAAACGACCGCCGGCCCATAAACCTAAAGTTACCGCCGGGTTAAAGTGTCCGCCGGAAATATGACCGACGGCATAAGCCATGGTTAATACGGTTAAACCGAAAGCCAGCGCGACGCCGGCAAAACCAATTCCCAGCTCAGGGAATGCCGCAGCCAGAACGGCGCTGCCGCAACCACCAAATACCAGCCAGAATGTACCAAAGCATTCTGCTGCTAATTTTCTAAACATAACCACCTCAATAAAAACGTAAACGCGCACGAGTTTTCGTGCCGGCCTTTATTTTCGCCACAAAGAATGACGACCAGAATAAAGCGACGCTATTCTAGGGACGATCGCCACCTTGGGACCAGTTAAATAAATTGATGTAATTTGATTTAGAACAATGCGCTGGGATTCCTTTTCATGTCGGATTTTTTAAAAGTGTAGAACAAAAACGGTTAAAAAAACGACTTTCAATGATGAATGCGTTTCTCAATTAAGTGAAGTACGGCGCATCACATTCCCCCCTGCAGCCATGAGCGATTCGCAGACGCCCGGAGTGTCATGTTGATGCTCACCTCGCTATACTGCTGATAACTGAAGGAGATAGTCGCCACTGAGCGGAGGGCATATGCATCTTGAGCGCGTAGAAATAGTCGGTTTTCGCGGCATTAACCGATTATCGTTGATGCTGGAACAAAATAACGTGCTGATTGGCGAAAATGCCTGGGGTAAATCCAGCCTGCTGGATGCCCTGACGCTGCTCCTGTCGCCGGAGTTCGACCTCTATCATTTTGTTCGGGAAGATTTTTGGTTTCCGCCCGGCGATATTCAGGGGCGCGAGCATCATCTGCATATCATCCTGACCTTCCGTGAAAATGAACCCGGTCGCCATCGGGTTCGACGCTATCGTCCTCTCAGCAGCTGCTGGGTTCCCTGCGACGATGGCTATCAGCGCGTTTTCTATCGCCTGGAGGGGGAGCTTGCCGATGACGACAGCGTGATGACCCTGCGCAGCTTTATTGATGGTGAAGGGAAAGCGCTGGAGCTTGACGATATTGATGAACTCGCCCGTCACCTGGTACGGCTGATGCCGGTTCTGCGGCTACGCGACGCCCGCTTTATGCGACGGATCCACAACGGCACCGTTCCGCACTCGCCGCAGATCGAAATTACCGCTCGCCAGCTTGATTTCCTCTCTCGCGAACTGGTACATCATCCGCAAAATTTAACCGATGGGCAGATCCGCCAGGGGCTGTCGGCTATGGTGCAGTTGTTGGAGCACTATTTTGCCGAGCAGAGCAGCGCGCAGTCGCGCCATCGTCTGATGCGCCGTCATTCACATGATGAACAGCGCAGCTGGCGCTACCTGGATATTATCAACAGGATGATCGACAAGCCCGGCGGGCGCAGCCATCGGGTGATTTTATTGGGGCTGTTTTCTACTCTGCTGCAGGCGAAAGGCACGGTAAGGCTCGATCGCGATGCGCGGCCGCTATTGCTGATTGAGGATCCGGAAACCCGTCTGCATCCCATTATGCTGTCGGTGGCCTGGCATTTGCTCAATTTACTGCCGCTGCAGCGGGTGACGACAACGAACTCCGGCGAGCTGCTGTCATTAACGCCCGTCGAGCACGTCTGTCGGCTGGTGCGTGAATCTTCACGAGTGTCGGCCTGGCGGCTGGGGCCCGGCGGGATGAATGCGGAAGACAGCCGACGCATCGCGTTTCATATTCGCTTTAACCGCGCTTCATCGCTGTTTGCCCGCTGCTGGCTGCTGGTGGAGGGGGAGACGGAAACCTGGGTTATCAACGAGCTGGCCCGCCAGTGCGGCCATCACTTTGATGCGGAAGGGGTGAAGGTCATTGAGTTTGCCCAGTCGGGTTTGAAGCCGCTGATTAAATTCGCCCGGCGAATGGGTATTGAGTGGCATGTGCTGGTGGATGGCGATGAAGCCGGGAAGAAATACGCCGCCACCGTTCGCAGTTTGTTGAATGACGATAAAATGCTGGAGCGAGACCATCTCACCGCGCTACCGGCGATGGATATGGAGCATTTTATGTACCGTCAGGGCTTCGACGATGTTTATCACCGGGTCGCGCAGCTGCCGATGAATATACCCATGAATATGCGGCGGGTGATCACCAAAGCGATTCATCGCTCGTCTAAGCCCGACCTGGCGATTGAAGTGGCGATGGAGGCCGGACGGCGCGGGGTTGACGCCATTCCGACGCTGTTGAAAAAAATGTTCTCTCGCGTGCTATGGCTGGCGCGCGGACGCGCGGATTAGCGCTGGCCGCTGTTTCTCTCTTTCTGCCGGGCTATCCATCCCGGCAGGTCTTCATCTGCATACCCTCAACTTCAGTTAAACAAAAATGAAGCGCATCTAAAAATGCGCGTTATTCTATTGCCGCATTTAGATAGAATTGTCGCGGGTTCTGCGGGTTAAAACATCAGGAATTGTTATGAAATTAAATGGAAAGCGCAGGAAAGTTTGGTGGCTGCTGGCGATTGTCGTGCTGGCCCTCGCCGTCTGGGGATGGCGAATTCTGAATGCGCCGCTGCCGCAGTATCAGACGCTGGTGGTGCGTAAAGGCGACCTTCAGCAGAGCGTGCTGGCGACCGGTAAGCTCGATGCGTTGAAAAAAGTGGACGTCGGGGCGCAGGTGAGCGGGCAGCTAAAAACGCTGCGCGTCGAGATTGGCGACAAAGTGAAAAAAGACCAGCTGCTGGGGGTTATCGACCCGGAGCAGGCGGAAAACCAGATAAAGGAAGTCGAAGCGACGTTGATGGAGCTACGGGCGCAGCTGAACCAGGCGCGCGCGGAACGTAAGCTATCTGCGGCGACGCTGGCTCGTCAGCAGCAGCTGGCGCAGCGGCAGCTGGTCTCTCGCCAGGACCTCGATACCGCCGCGACCGACTTAGCGGTCAAAGAGGCGCAAATCGGCACGATTGAAGCCCAGGTCAAACGCAATCAGGCGACCCTGGATACGGCCAAAACCAACCTCGACTACACCAAAATTCTGGCGCCGATGTCCGGAGAAGTGACGCAAATCACCACCCTGCAGGGGCAGACGGTGATTGCCGCCCAGCAGGCGCCGAATATTTTGACCCTGGCCGATCTCAGCACCATGCTGGTGAAGGCGCAGGTCTCGGAAGCGGACGTCATTCATCTTAAGCCAGGGCAAAAGGCCTGGTTTACCGTACTGGGCGATCCGCTGACGCGCTATGAAGGAACGCTGAAGGATATTCTCCCGACGCCCGAAAAGGTCAACGACGCTATTTTCTACTACGCCCGTTTTGAAGTGCCGAACCCGCAGGGCATCCTGCGCCTGGAGATGACCGCCCAGGTGCATATTCAGCTCTCAGAAGTGAAAAATGTTATCACCATCCCGCTGAGCGCGCTGGGTGAGGCCATCGGCGATAACCGCTATCACGTGCGTCTGCTGCGTACCGGTGAAGTTAAAGAGCGTGAAATTGTTATCGGCGCGCGTAACGACACCGATGTGGCGGTGGTGAAAGGGCTGGACGAGGGGGATGAAGTCATTATCGGCGAAGGTGCGGCCGGAGCGGCGAAATGACGGCGTTACTGGAACTGCGTGATATTCGCCGCGGCTACCCCTCCGGCGATGGCAACGTTGAGGTGCTGAAAGGCATTACGTTGAACATTGCAGCCGGTGAGATGGTGGCAATCGTCGGCGCGTCCGGCTCCGGGAAATCCACGCTGATGAATATTCTCGGCTGTCTGGACAAACCGACCGGCGGTACCTACCGGGTCGCGGGAACGGACGTGGCTCGCCTCAACGGCGACGAGCTGGCGCGCCTGCGGCGGGAACATTTCGGTTTTATTTTCCAGCGCTATCACCTGTTATCGCATCTCACCGCGGCGCAGAACGTGGAAGTTCCTGCGGTTTATGCCGGCGCTGAGCGCAAAGCGCGCCTGGCTCGGGCCCATGAGCTGCTGGTTCGGCTGGGGCTGGGCGACAGAGCTGAATATCAGCCTTCGCAGCTCTCCGGCGGCCAGCAGCAGCGGGTGAGTATCGCCCGTGCCCTGATGAACGGCGGGGAAGTGATTCTGGCGGATGAGCCAACCGGTGCGCTGGACAGCCGCTCCGGCGAAGAGGTCATGGGGATCCTTCACCAGCTAAAAGCGCAGGGGCATACGGTGATTATCGTCACCCATGACCCGCAGGTGGCGGCCCAGGCGGAGCGGGTGATTGAGATCCACGACGGTGAAATCGTGCGTAATCCGCCCGCGCTGAGTCCGGCGCAAGGCGGCGTACTGCGCCAGCGCACGGCGGCCGAACCGTCGGCGTGGCGTCAGTTCAGCAGCGGCTTTCGCGAAGCGCTGATCATGGCCTGGCGCGCGATGGCGGCGAATAAAATGCGTACGCTGCTGACGATGCTCGGCATTATTATCGGCATCGCATCTGTGGTGTCGATTGTGGTGGTGGGCGATGCCGCGAAGCAGATGGTGCTGGCCGATATCCGCGCCATCGGCACCAATACCATTGATGTATATCCCGGCAAGGATTTCGGCGATGACGATCCCCGCTATCAGCAATCGCTCAAGTACGATGACCTGTTAGCTATTCAGAAACAGCCGTGGGTGAGCTCGGCGACCCCTGCGGTATCAAAAAGCCTGCGCCTGCGGGCGAATAACATCGACGTTGCCGCCAGCGCCGAGGGCGTGGGGGCGCAGTACTTTAACGTCTACGGCATGACCTTTAGCGAAGGCAATACCTTTAACGAGCTTCAGCTAAATAGCCGCGCGCAGGTGGTGGTGCTCGACAGCAACGCGCGCCGACAGCTATTTCCGCATAAAGCGCGGGTCGTCGGCGAAGTGATTCTGGTCGGCAATATGCCCGCGACGGTGATCGGCGTGGCGGATGAAAAACAGTCAATGTTCGGCAGCAGCAAAATTCTGCGCGTCTGGTTGCCCTATACCACGATGGCTGGCCGGGTGATGGGGCAGTCGTGGCTGAATTCCATCACCGTGCGCGTCAATGAAGGCTACGACAGCGCGGTTGCCGAGCAGCAGCTGTTGCGTCTACTGGAACTGCGTCACGGTAAGAAAGATGTTTTCACCTGGAATATGGACAGCATCTTGAAAACGGCGGAACGGACCACACATACATTACAGCTGTTTCTGACGCTGGTGGCGGTGATTGCGCTGGTGGTCGGCGGTATTGGCGTGATGAATATTATGCTGGTCTCAGTCACCGAACGCACGCGGGAGATCGGTATCCGTATGGCGGTCGGGGCGCGGGCCAGCGATGTCTTACAGCAGTTTTTGATCGAGGCGGTGCTGGTTTGCCTGGTTGGCGGGGCGCTGGGCGTCACGCTTTCGCTGCTGATTGCCTTTGTATTACAGCTGTTTTTACCCGGCTGGGAGATCGGTTTTTCACCGTTGGCGCTATTGACCGCGTTTTTATGCTCCACGCTGACCGGGGTGCTGTTTGGCTGGCTACCGGCGCGCAATGCGGCTCGTCTGGACCCCGTCGACGCCCTGGCGCGCGAGTAGCGATAAAAAAATGCCAGTCAGAAGGACTGGCATTTTGCTGGCGGGATGTACACAATGAAGCAAAAGAGTTATGCGGCTGTTTCTGTTTCTTCAGCTTCAACAGGGACAATCACGCTGGCGTGGTTACCTTTTGGCCCCTGGTGAACATCAAACCGAACCGCTTGTCCGGCTTTTAGCGTTCTGTAACCATCCATCTGGATGGTCGAGTAATGGGCGAAAATGTCTTCGCCGCCGCCCTCAGGGCAGATAAAACCGAACCCTTTGGCATTGTTGAACCACTTAACAGTACCCATTTCCATACTTCGACATCCTTCGTAAATCTTATAAGTAAGATGGAATGAACCGGTAGTGGAGTGACGAGTTGTTCATTTGCTCGCCAACTCTCGCCACTACAATTTAGAGAAATCAGGAAATGCGTCAAGCGATTGACGCCAGGGGACGGTGAAAAATGCGTCAAAATTTGAAGCAGTTAACGCTATTGCCGGGGAATGTGACAGACGTCGCGGATGGAAGTAATAGATGATAATTATCTATGATCTATTGTAGATTTGTGATGTGCATAGCCTCTGGTCATCGACAGGCCACCGCCTGTTGGCAACAGCAACCGATGATGAACACTGACGATGAGTAAGAGAGACTGGTTGGACTTCGATCAGCTAATTGAGGACGAAGTTAAAGATGCGCTTAAACCGCCATCTATGTATAAAGTGATATTAGTCAATGATGACTACACTCCAATGGAGTTTGTTATTGACGTGTTACAAAAATTCTTTTCTTATGATGTTGAACGTGCAACGCAACTGATGCTGACGGTTCACTATCAAGGTAAAGCGATTTGCGGGGTGTTTACCGCAGAAGTCGCAGAAACCAAAGTATCGATGGTGAACCAGTATGCGAGGGAGAACGAACATCCGTTGTTGTGTACGCTAGAAAAAGCCTGAATGCAGGCAATAAACTTGGGGGAGGTGCCTATGCTCAATCAAGAACTGGAACTCAGTTTAAACATGGCTTTCGCCAGAGCGCGCGAGCACCGTCATGAGTTCATGACCGTCGAGCACTTGTTGCTGGCGCTGCTTAGCAACCCTTCGGCCCGCGAAGCGCTTGAAGCGTGTTCAGTGGACCTGGTCGCGCTGCGTCAGGAGCTTGAAGCCTTCATCGAACAGACCACACCCGTACTGCCTGCAACGGAAGAAGAGCGCGACACTCAGCCGACGCTGAGCTTCCAGCGCGTGCTGCAACGTGCTGTTTTCCACGTCCAGTCTTCCGGCCGCAGCGAAGTGACCGGCGCCAACGTTCTGGTCGCGATTTTTAGCGAACAGGAATCTCAGGCGGCATACCTGCTGCGTAAACATGAAGTCAGCCGACTTGATGTGGTGAATTTCATCTCTCACGGTACGCGTAAAGACGAGCCGAGCCAGTCTTCCGATAACAGCGGAAGTCAGCCTGGCAGCAGCGAAGAGCAAGCAGGCGGGGAGGATCGTATGGAAAACTTCACCACCAACCTCAACCAGCTTGCCCGCGTAGGCGGTATCGATCCGCTGATCGGCCGCGAGAAAGAGCTGGAACGTGCTATTCAGGTTCTGTGCCGCCGCCGCAAGAACAACCCGCTGCTGGTGGGGGAATCCGGCGTTGGTAAAACCGCTATTGCTGAAGGTCTTGCCTGGCGTATCGTGCAGGGCGACGTGCCGGAAGTGATGGCCGATTGCACTATCTATTCACTGGATATTGGCTCGCTGCTGGCAGGTACCAAATACCGCGGCGACTTTGAAAAACGCTTTAAAGCGCTGCTTAAGCAGCTGGAGCAGGACACCAACAGTATTCTGTTCATCGATGAGATCCACACCATTATCGGTGCGGGGGCGGCTTCCGGCGGGCAGGTCGATGCCGCTAACCTGATTAAACCGCTGCTTTCCAGCGGTAAGATTCGGGTCATTGGCTCGACGACCTATCAGGAGTTCAGCAACATCTTTGAAAAAGATCGTGCCCTGGCGCGGCGTTTCCAGAAAATTGATATCACCGAACCTTCCGTGGAAGAGACGGTGCAGATTATTAACGGCCTGAAGCCGAAGTATGAAGCGCACCACGACGTCCGTTACACCGCGAAAGCGGTACGTGCGGCGGTAGAGCTGGCGGTGAAGTACATTAACGATCGTCATCTGCCGGATAAGGCGATTGACGTGATTGATGAAGCCGGGGCGCGTGCGCGCTTGATGCCGGTGAGCAAACGTAAGAAAACGGTTAACGTGGCGGATATTGAGTCCGTGGTGGCGCGGATTGCGCGTATACCTGAGAAGAGCGTTTCCCGCAGCGATCGCGATACGCTGAAAAACCTCGGCGATCGCCTGAAAATGCTGGTCTTCGGCCAGGATAAGGCGATTGAGGCCTTAACCGAAGCGATCAAGATGGCGCGCGCCGGGCTTGGCCATGAGCACAAACCCGTCGGCTCTTTCCTGTTCGCTGGGCCTACCGGGGTCGGTAAAACCGAGGTTACCGTACAGCTGGCGAAGTCGCTGGGCATTGAGCTGCTGCGTTTTGATATGTCCGAATATATGGAACGTCATACCGTCAGCCGCTTAATCGGTGCGCCTCCGGGCTACGTCGGTTTCGATCAGGGCGGGCTGCTGACCGATGCGGTTATTAAGCATCCGCACGCGGTGCTGCTGCTGGATGAAATTGAAAAAGCGCATCCGGATGTCTTTAACCTGCTGCTGCAGGTGATGGATAACGGGACGCTGACCGACAACAACGGCCGCAAAGCGGATTTCCGCAACGTGGTGCTGGTGATGACCACCAACGCCGGGGTGCGCGAAACCGAGCGTAAATCCATTGGCCTCATCCATCAGGACAACAGTCCGGATGCAATGGATGAGATCAAAAAGATCTTTACGCCGGAGTTCCGTAACCGTCTCGACAACATTATCTGGTTCGATCATCTGTCTACGACGGTTATCCATCAGGTGGTGGATAAATTTATCGTCGAGCTGCAGGTTCAGCTGGATCAGAAAGGCGTCTCTTTGGAAGTCAGCCAGGAAGCCCGCGATTGGCTGGCCGAGAAAGGCTACGACCGGGCCATGGGCGCGCGTCCGATGGCGCGGGTGATTCAGGACAACCTGAAAAAACCGCTGGCCAACGAGCTGCTGTTTGGCTCACTGGTTGACGGCGGACAGGTGACCGTTGAACTGGATAAAGAGAAAAATGCGCTGACCTACGACTTCCAGAGTGCGCAGAAGCACAAACCGGAAGCGGCGCATTAAGTTTCGGTACTCAGTGACAAAACCGGCCTCAGGGCCGGTTTTTTTATCTGCGCGCTTTAAGTTGTAAATGACGCAGAAATGAAAAGACCGGGAATTATCCCGGCCTTCAGCATCTGGCGCGCTAAGCGCGAAAACGATCAGCGACTACGGAAGACAATGCGGCCTTTGCTCAGGTCGTACGGGGTCAGCTCAACAGTCACTTTGTCGCCCGTCAGAATGCGGATGTAGTTTTTACGCATTTTACCGGAAATATGCGCAGTTACCACGTGACCGTTTTCCAGTTCTACGCGGAACATAGTGTTAGGCAGCGTATCAAGTACGGTGCCCTGCATTTCAATATTGTCTTCTTTGGCCATCTAGTCCTCTGGGGTATCACTACCGTAGTTTTGAACCGGCAAGATAATGCCGAAGTTCAGCAAGTATGTAAAGTTTTACGTCAAATCGCCGAAGTAGTTTTGGCGCATTACCCGTAATTCACGCGGATAAACCGGGTGACAGGCGCAAACGTAAAGGGGGAGTGACAGAACAATGGGTGTTATCTGACTCTTATTATTCCCAAACGGCGGCGGGGCAACGGGCAGAAGCTACTCTACCGCGCAATTATAACATCCCAACAAAAAATGTGCTGAAAACATTTATGCTTCTCCTGCAAATAGCACCCTTGGTACCCAGAATCGCTCCGGCAGACGATACGTCCGCAGCACGGAAAGATAGTCGAGGTAATCGCGGCGGGGAATTTCCACTGCGCCCAGCGACGCCGTATGCTTATTCAGCACCTGACAATCGATTAATTTTCCGCCATCCTGCGAAAATATCTGGCTAAAGACCAGCAGCGCGGTTTTAGAGGCGTTTTCGGCACGGCTGAACATCGACTCTCCGCAAAACAGCGCGCCCTGCGCGACGCCGTACATCCCGCCGACTAATTCCTTTCCCTGCCATACTTCAACAGAATGAGCATGTCCCAGCTCATGCAGCTGGTGGTACGCCTGAACGATCCCCGGCGTTATCCATGTTCCCTCATCGCGGTGGTCGGCGCAGCCCTCGATAACCTGACCAAAGGCGTGATTCAGCGTGACGCGATAAGGCGAGCGCTGATGGAAACGCTTCATGCTGCGGCTGAGATGAAATTTCTCTGGCCACAGTACCGCTCGCGGATCGGGGGACCACCACAAAATAGGGTCGCCGGGCGAAAACCACGGAAAAATACCGCGCTGATAGGCCATCAGTAAACGCGCCGGGCTAAGATCGCCGCCCAGCGCTAACAGGCCATTAGGTTCGCGTAAAGCGCCTTCCGGGGAGGGGAAGGCGATGGAATGATGAGAGAGCTGAACCAGCCGCATTTTTACCTCAACGCATCAGGCAATGATTCAATAGTAGCCTACAGGCGCTGCTTAAACTGGTAGTAACGCCCCTGTTCAGCCAGCAGTTCTGCGTGACTACCTTGCTCAATAATCTTCCCGTTGTCCATGACTATTATCTGATTAAAACGCGCCAGTCCGCGCAGACGATGGGTTACCATTAACACGGTTTTTTCACGCATCACTTCCGCCAGTAAATCAAGGATTTGACTTTCGGTCGTCGCATCGAGGCCTTCAGTAGGTTCATCAAGCAGCATGACCGGCGCATCGTGAAGCAGGGCGCGGGCGATAGCCAGCCTGCGCAGCTCGCCGCCGGAAAGCTGACGGCCGCCTTCACCCAGCCAGCTATTCAGACCGCTATCTTCCAGTAATTTCGCTAAGCCGACGCGTTCAAGCGTTTGGGCAAGTCGGGCATCGCTGGCTCCGGGAGAAGCCAGCAGCAGGTTGTCGCGCAGCGTAGCGCTGAACAGATGTACGCGCTGCGGCACGACGCTCATCGCCCGGCGCAGCGTCGCCTCATTAAACTGCCCCAGCAACTGATTGTTGAGTAAGATTTCCCCTTCAGCCGGATCCCAGGCGCGGGTCAGCAGCTGCAGCAGGGTCGATTTACCGCAGCCTGTTCGTCCGAGGATGGCGATATGCTCTCCGGCCTCGATCTGCAATGACACTTTCTCCAGCGCGGGGGAGGGCTGCTGCGGATAGCTGAAGGTGACCTGATGTAAGCGTAACGAGACGCGATCCAGCGTCTGGCCTTCGCCCTGAGGGAAGGCCACTTCCGGCTCTTGCTCGGTAATTTGCGTGATGCGCTTTGCGGAGGCGATCACCTGCCCTAAATGCTGAAATGCGCCGGTTACCGGCGCCAGCGCTTCAAACGCCGCCAGCGCGCAGAAGACAAACAGCGCAATCAGCGCCCCTGGCTGAGTATCGCCGCCAACGCCCGCGGAGGCGAGCCACAGCATAGCGATAACCGCAATTCCGCCAATCAGCAGCATCAGCGCCTGAGAGAGCGCGGTGAGCTCAGCCTGGCGACGCTGCGCATCCAGCCAGCGCGCTTCCGTTTTTTCCATTTGCTGCCGGTAGCGGTCGCTGGCGTTGAACAGCATGAGTTCCGCCTGTCCCTGGAGCCATGAGGTCAGATGCTGGCGATATTGCCCGCGAAGCCGGGTTATGCTTTCACCTGCGGGTTTACCTGCGCGATAGAACAGCGGCGGCATCACCAGCAGGGTGAGCAGCATAATACCACCGAGGGTCAGGGCCAGAGTGACGTCCAGCACGCTCAACCCTACGGTGACGACCAGGATCACCACCAGCGCGCCTACCAGCGGTGATATGACGCGCAAATAGAGATGATCCAGGGTATCGACATCTGCAACCACCCGGTTAAGCAGCTCGCCCTGACGAAAACGCGCCAGCCCGGCGGGGGAGAGCGGCAGCAGCTTACTGAAGGTAAAGACCCGCAGGTGCTGCAGAACGCGGAAGGTGGCGTCATGGCTGACCAGACGCTCAAAGTAGCGGCCCGCGGTGCGAATAATCGCCGCGCCGCGCACGCCCGCGGCTGGCAGCATATAGTTAAAGCTGTAGATGCCCGCCACGCCAACGACGGCTGATGCCGACAGGAACCAGCCGGATAGCGTTAATAAGCCAATGCTGGCCAGCAGCGTCACGATCGCCAGCACGATACCGAGCAGCAACAGCCATTTGTGTCGTTTGTACAGCGCCAGGTAAGGCCATAATGCGCGCATTTAAATCTCCTCCTGACGATGAGCGAGCAGGGTCGCGAAGGGGCCGCCAGCGGCCGCCAGCTGCGAATAGCTGCCTTGCTCAACAATTCGACCATCCTGCATAACCCAGATCGCATCCCAGTTCGCCAGTCCTTCCAACTGATGGGTAACCATTAACGTGGTTTGCTGCGTTGATGCATTGGTCAGCGCCTGCATCACGCGCTGTTCGCTATGCGCGTCAAGGCTGGCGGCAGGCTCATCAAGCAGCAGCAGACGACAGGGCACCAGCAGCGCTCGTGCGACGGCGACGCGCTGAGCCTGCCCGACCGACAGCCGGCCGGCCTGATCGCCAACAGGCGTATTAATACCCTGCGGCAGAAGAGAGACGAACTCGCTAACCCAGGCTTTATCCAGCGCAAGCTGCAGCTGCGCTTCGGTGGCTTCAGGGCAGGAGAGCAGGACGTTTTCGCGCAGCGTCGCCGCGGGCAGCTGTGGATTTTGCCCGACCCAGCTCAGGAGACGACGCCAGCGGTCGGCATCCAGACTCTTTAACTCGACGCCATTGACCTTGAGCGAGCCGTCATAGGGAAGAAAACCCGTTAACGTATTCAGTAGCGAGCTTTTGCCCGAGCCGCTTTGCCCAACCAGCACCACGCGTTCACCGGCGCGCAGGGAAAAATTCAGCGGCCCGGCCAGCACTTTCCCTTCGGGAGACTTAATCAGCAGGTCGCGAGCTTCAAGGCTTACCGTTTCATCATCTTTTAATGCCTTTTCCCCACGCTCTGCCTGCGCCAGCGGCGCTTCCATAAAGGTCTTCAGGCTATCGGCGGCGCCAATCGCCTGCGCTTTCGCATGATAAAAGGTGCCTAAATCGCGCAGTGGCTGGAAAAACTCAGGAGCCAGAATCAGGGCGAGGAAACCGGACATCAACGTCACCCCGGCGCCGTAATGGCCAAAGTTGAGCTCTCCCAGATAGGAAAAACCAAAGTAAACGGCGACCAGCGCAATCGATAGCGAGGTGAAAAACTCCAGGACACCGGAGGAGAGAAACGCCAGGCGCAGCACTTCCATTGTCCGCTGGCGGAAATCCTGCGAGGCCTCGCGTATGTTGTCCGTCTCCGCTTCGCCGCGATGAAAAATACGCAGCGTTTCCATACCGCGCAGGCGATCGAGAAAATGGCCGCTTAAACGCGCCAGAGCGAGAAAGTTGCGGCGGTTGGCATCAGCCGCGCCCATTCCCACCAGCGCCATAAACAGCGGAATAAGCGGTGCGGTACCCAGCAGAATCAGCGCCGCGGCCCAGTTGATGGGGAAAATCGTAATAACAATCAGCAACGGTACAGAGGCGGCCAGCGTCATCTGCGGCAAATAGCGAGCATAGTAGTCATGCATGTCGTCGATCTGCTCAAGGATCAGCGTGGCCCAGCTACCCGCAGGTTTGCCCTGTATCCACGCCGGTCCCGCCTGCTGTAAACGATCCAGAACCTGACGGCGGATCTCAAGGCGGATATGTTGACCGGCCTGAAAACCCACTCTTTCACGCAGCCAGACCACCCAGGCGCGCAGCACAAAGACCAGCACCAGTAGCGTAAAGGGCAGCAGCAGCGCCGTCGCGGGGATATTTTCCATAATCATGCGATGGAGGATCCTCGCCAGGAACCAGGCCTGGGCGACGATCAACAGGCCGCTAACGACGCCCAATACGCGGGAAATCATCAACCAGCGACGGGAGATAATGCTTTGATCTTTTAACCAACGGGTTAACTCTTGTTGACGGGTTTTATTCATTGCGCGCTTAGCAGGTGTAGTTATGAGTTTTTTGGGCACGGCAATGTTACAACGAGGCAAAAATAAAGGCGACTTTTCGTCGCCTTCTTTACCTTTGTTACTGACTTGTAAAGATTATTTGCAAGCGTCGGCTAAACCATCCAGATAGCGCTCCGCGTCCAGCGCCGCCATGCAGCCGGTACCCGCAGAAGTAATCGCCTGACGGTAGATATGATCCATCACGTCGCCGGCGGCGAAGACGCCCGGGATGCTGGTCTGGGTAGCGTTGCCGTGGATGCCGGACTGGACTTTAATGTAGCCGTTTTCCAGCTCCAGCTGACCGGCGAAAATTGCCGTGTTCGGGCTGTGGCCGATAGCCACGAACAGCCCCGCAACTTCGAGGGATTCAACGTTATCCGCATTCTGGGTATCGCGCAGACGCAAGCCGCTTACGCCCATCTGGTCGCCGGTCACTTCTTCCAGCGTACGGTGGGTGTGCAGCACGATATTGCCGCTCTCCACTTTGTCCATCAGGCGTTTGATAAGGATTTTTTCCGCGCGGAAGCCGTCACGACGGTGGATCAAATGCACTTCGGAAGCGATGTTAGACAGGTACAGCGCCTCTTCGACGGCCGTATTGCCGCCGCCGATGACGGCAACCTTCTGGTTACGATAGAAGAAACCGTCGCAGGTCGCGCAGGCAGACACGCCGCGGCCCTTAAACGCTTCTTCCGAGGGAAGACCCAGATAGCGTGCTGAAGCGCCGGTGGCAATAATCAGGGCATCGCAGGTGTATTCGCCGCTGTCGCCGACCAGACGGAACGGACGGTTTTGCAGGTCGACGCTGTTGATATGATCGAAAATAATTTCGGTTTCAAATTTGGTGGCATGTTCATGCATGCGCTCCATCAGCAGCGGTCCGGTCAGATCGTTAGGATCGCCTGGCCAGTTTTCCACTTCCGTGGTGGTGGTCAGCTGACCGCCTTTTTCCATTCCGGTAATCAGTACCGGCTGCAGATTTGCGCGCGCTGCGTAGACCGCAGCGGTGTATCCCGCAGGTCCAGAACCAAGAATAAGCAGTTTACTGTGTTTGGCCGTGCCCATGAGATCCTCATAATTTATTGGCATACATGAGCTGGATTGTAGGGAATTTGTGGACGTAAAAAAAGAGCGCGGCGGTTTTGTTAACGATATGTGCAATAGAAGCTGCCGATTAATCGGCGATTTAACGAACGAAGAATATAACTAATTCTACTGTTAGCGAGACAATTATAAGAGGAAAACATGAGAATCAACCGGGGAGGATTATGAATATCTGGCATCTTGTACTAAAAATCGATGTTTTGCTTTGACAATCCCCTGTGCTTTTGCGAAAACATTCATGGAAGAAGAAAAGCAGTGTTTCGCGTGTGGCGAATTTTCATGCACGCAAATGCCATTTTTATCCGGGTTAGCGAAATCTACGCATGGTGTGGACAGACGCCATGCGTGATGTCGGTGACTGCCGTCAGGCAACGGGCTTCTCACGTACCCCTGGGTTACCCAACGTCGTACGGGTGATAACAGGATGGACTCTGGCAGTGAAGGCTCAGAGTCGGAACAGGAGTAGGGAAGGAATACAGAGAGACAATAATAATGGTAGATAGCAAGAAGCGCCCTGGCAAAGATCTCGACCGCATTGATCGTAATATTTTGAATGAATTGCAAAAAGACGGGCGTATTTCCAACGTCGAGCTTTCTAAACGGGTGGGACTTTCTCCGACGCCTTGTCTTGAGCGCGTGCGTCGACTGGAAAGACAGGGTTTTATTCAGGGCTATACAGCGCTGCTCAACCCGCACTATCTGGATGCATCACTTCTGGTATTTGTTGAGATTACTCTGAATCGTGGCGCGCCGGATGTGTTTGAGCAATTTAACTCCGCTGTGCAAAAACTTGAAGAAATTCAAGAGTGTCATCTGGTTTCCGGGGATTTTGACTACCTGTTGAAAACCCGCGTACCGGATATGTCAGCGTATCGTAAATTACTGGGCGAGACCTTGCTGCGCCTGCCGGGCGTAAATGACACCCGTACCTATGTGGTAATGGAAGAAGTCAAGCAGAGTAATCGTCTGGTAATCAAGACGCGCTAACACGGAACAGGTGCAAAATCGATGTAGTTTGATTACACTCCTGTTAATCCATACAGCAACAGTGCCGGGGAGACCCGGCACTGTTGTCCGTTTTAGCCGAAGGCAGGAAACAGCCTGATACCTGGAGAGCCTTTCTTGAGCCAGGAATACACTGAAGACAAAGAAGTCAAATTCACAAAGCTGAGTAGCGGACGCCGGCTCCTTGAGGCGTTACTCATTCTTTGCTCCCTTTTTGCCATCTGGTTGATGGCGGCCTTACTCAGCTTTAATCCCTCGGATCCTAGCTGGTCGCAAACGGCGTGGCATGAGCCTATTCACAACATAGGCGGGACGCCGGGAGCCTGGCTTGCCGATACGCTATTTTTTATTTTTGGCGTAATGGCCTATACCATTCCGGTCATCATTATCGGCGGCTGCTGGTTTGCCTGGCGTCATCAAGAAAACGACGAGTACATCGACTATTTCGCCGTCTCGCTGCGTTTAATTGGCGCGCTGGCGCTGATCCTCACTTCCTGCGGTCTGGCGGCAATCAACGCTGATGATATCTGGTATTTCGCCTCCGGCGGCGTGATCGGCAGTCTGTTGAGCACCACCCTGCAACCGCTGCTGCACAGCAGCGGCGGCACAATCGCGCTGCTCTGCATCTGGGCGGCAGGACTGACGCTATTTACCGGCTGGTCCTGGGTTAGCATTGCTGAAAAACTCGGCGGTGCGATTCTTTCTATTCTCACGTTTGCCAGCAACCGTACCCGTCGTGACGATACCTGGGTTGATGAAGGGGAATATGAAGATGATGAAGAAGAATATGAAGATGATGAACCCGCGAAGCCGCAGGGTTCTCGACGCGCGCGAATTTTACGCAGCGCCTTAGCTCGCCGCCAGCGTCTGGCTGAGAAGTTCTCTAATCCGATGGGGCGTAAGACCGATGCGGCGCTGTTCTCGGGTAAACGGATGGATGACGCCGAAGACGAGGTTCAGTACAGCGCCGGCGGTGCGCCTGTTGCCGCTGACGATGTCCTTTTTTCTGGCTCCAGCGCAGCGCGTCCGGCAAATGCTGATGATGTTCTGTTCTCCGGCGTCAGTGCGGCACGTCCCGGCGATTTTGACCCCTACGATCCTCTGTTAAACGGTCATAGCATTGCCGATCCGGTGGCTTTGGCCGCGCAGGATACCGCTGCGCCGCAGGCATGGTCTGAACCGCTGCCAGGGTATGAGGCTCAGCCGGTCTATCATCCGGAACAGGCCCCGGTACAGCAGCCAGCGTATCAGCCTGAACCGGCTTACCAGCCGCAGCATGCTTACCAGCCGGAACAGGCCCCGGTACAGCAGCCAGCGTATCAGCCAGAACCGGCTTACCAGCCGCAGCATGCTTACCAGCCGGAACCGGCTTACCAGCCGCAGCATGCGTACCAGCCGGAACAGGCCCCGGTACAGCAGCCAGCATATCAGCCGGAACCGGCTTACCCGCCGCAGCATGCGTACCAGCCGGAACAGGCGCCGGTACAGCAGCCAGCGTATCAGCCGGAACCGGCTTACCAGCCGCAGCATGCGTACCAGCCGGAACAGGCCCCGGTACAGCAGCCTGAGCCTTACGCCGCCTCCGTTGAGCCTGAGCCTCCGCAAGAGGAGGTGAAGCCTCAGCGTCCGCCGATGTACTACTTCGAAGAAGTGGAAGAGAAACGCGCGCGTGAACGCGAGCAGCTTGCCGCATGGTATCAGCCGATTCCGGAGCCGGTCAGTCCGGTTGCGACAAAACCGATCTCGCCTCCGCCTGCTCCGGCGGCTGATGTTGCCGCGGTGAGCGCGCTGGCGTCTGGCGTCCATCAGGCCACCGGGGCGGCCTCCGTCGCATCTGCCGCATCCAGCGCCGCGCCGCTGTTTAGCCCGGTGTCGGGCGGCCCGCGTGCGCAGGTAAAAGAGGGCATAGGCCCGAAATTGCCGCGTCCAAACCGCGTTCGCGTGCCCACGCGCCGTGAGCTGGCTTCCTATGGCATTAAGTTGCCTTCGCAGCGGTTGGCTGAAGAACGTGCGCGTCAGGCAGAGCATCAGCACTATGATGACGATGCGCTGACGGACGAGGAAGTTGCAGAGCTTGAGCAGGGTGAGCTGGCGCGTCAGTTCGCGGCTGCGCAAAATCAGCGCTATGGCGATAGCTACGCTGCGGAAGAGGCTGATGTAGACGAGGATTCTGCCGCTGAAGCCGAACTTGCCCGTCAGTTTGCCGCTTCCCAGCAGCAGCGCTACGCCAGCGAGCAGCCGCCGGGATCGCATCCGTTCTCTGCGGCGGATTATGAATTCTCGCCAATGAAAACGTTAGTTGATGATACGCCGAGCGAGCCTGTCTTCACGCCGTTGCCGGAAGTACAGCAGCCTGCCCCGCAGAATCAGCAGCCGGCCCAGCATTCGCAGCCCGTACAGCAGCCGATGCCGCACCAGCAGATGCCTCAGCCGCCGCAACATGCGCAGCAGCAGTCTTATCAACCCGCGCCGCAGCAGCCGGTTCACCATCAGCCGATGCCGCAGCAGGCTCCTGGCAGCTATCCGCAGCAGCAGGCTCCGCAGCAGCCGATCCCGCAGCCGCAGGAAAGTCTCATTCACCCGCTGTTGATGCGCAATGGCGACAGTCGCCCGTTACAGAAGCCGACAACGCTGCTGCCCTCGCTTGACCTGCTCACGCCGCCACCGGCTGAAGTTGAGCCGATCGATACCTTTGCGCTTGAGCAAATGGCGCGTCTGGTTGAAGCTCGTCTGGCCGATTTCCGCATTAAAGCCGATGTGGTGAACTACTCACCTGGCCCGGTTATTACCCGCTTTGAGCTTAACCTGGCGCCGGGCGTGAAAGCGGCGCGCATTTCCAACCTGTCGCGCGATCTGGCCCGTTCTCTGTCCACTGCGGCGGTTCGCGTGGTGGAAGTGATTCCGGGTAAACCCTACGTTGGCCTGGAGCTGCCTAACAAAAAGCGCCAGACCGTTTACCTGCGCGAAGTGCTGGATAATGCGAAATTCCGCGATAATCCTTCACCGCTCACGGTGGTCCTCGGGAAAGACATTGCGGGCGAACCTGTCACTGCCGATCTGGCGAAGATGCCGCACCTGCTGGTAGCGGGTACCACCGGTTCCGGTAAATCCGTTGGGGTCAACGCCATGATCCTCAGCATGCTCTATAAAGCGCAGCCGGAAGACGTGAAATTCATCATGATTGACCCGAAAATGCTCGAGCTGTCGGTCTATGAGGGAATACCGCATCTGTTAACGGAAGTCGTGACGGATATGAAAGACGCGGCCAATGCTTTGCGCTGGAGCGTCAACGAGATGGAGCGCCGGTATAAACTCATGTCTGCGCTGGGCGTACGTAATCTCGCGGGTTATAACGAGAAGATTGCTGAAGCCGCACGTATGGGACGGCCCATTCCGGATCCTTACTGGAAGCCTGGCGACAGTATGGATGCGACGCATCCGGTACTGAAAAAAGAGCCTTACATCGTGGTGCTGGTCGACGAGTTTGCCGACCTGATGATGACCGTCGGCAAGAAAGTGGAAGAGCTGATTGCGCGCCTGGCGCAGAAAGCGCGCGCCGCGGGGATCCACCTGGTGCTGGCGACCCAGCGACCGTCGGTTGACGTTATCACCGGCCTGATTAAAGCCAACATCCCGACGCGTATCGCCTTTACCGTATCGAGTAAAATTGACTCACGTACTATCCTTGACCAGGGCGGTGCGGAATCACTGCTGGGAATGGGCGATATGCTCTACTCCGCGCCTAACTCGACGATCCCTGTGCGCGTCCACGGCGCTTTTGTACGCGACGAGGAAGTTCACGCCGTCGTTCAGGACTGGAAGGCGCGCGGGCGTCCGCAGTATGTCGATGGCATTACCTCCGATAGCGAAAGCGAAGGCGGCGGCGGTGGCTACGAGGGCGGTGAAGAGCTCGATCCGCTGTTCGATCAGGCCGTCAACTTTGTGACGGAAAAACGCAAAGCCTCCATATCTGGGGTACAGCGTCAGTTCCGCATTGGCTATAACCGCGCCGCGCGTATCATTGAGCAAATGGAAGCTCAGGGGATCGTGAGCGAGCAGGGGCATAACGGTAACCGTGAAGTGCTGGCGCCGCCGCCTTTTGAGTAACCGCAAAGTTGGGTAAATAAGTGAAAATCAGCCTGTTCTGCTGTTTTACGGCCGTTGGCCGTTCTACATTAGCAGCAGACCAGGCTCCCGCGTCGGGAGTGACGCACATTAAGGAATAACAATGAAAAAACTCGCAATCACCTGTGCATTACTGTCCAGTTTTGTCGTCAGTCAGGTATGGGCGGATGCCGCCAGCGATTTAAAAAGCCGCCTTGATAAAGTGAGCAGCTTCCACTCCAGCTTTACGCAGAAAGTGACGGACGGCAGTGGTAATGCCGTGCAGGACGGGCAGGGGGACCTGTGGGTCAAGCGGCCTAATCTGTTCAACTGGCATATGACCCAGCCGGATGAAAGCGTGCTGGTTTCCGACGGCAAAACGCTGTGGTTTTACAACCCGTTTGTTGAGCAGGCTACCGCTACCTGGCTGAAAGATGCGACCAGCAACACGCCGTTTATGCTGATTGCCCGCAATCAGGCCAGCGACTGGCAGAACTACAACATTAAGCAGAACGGTGACGATTTTGTTCTGACGCCGAAAAACGGCAGCGGTAATCTGAAGCAGTTCACCATCAACGTGGGTCGCGACGGTACGATTCATCAGTTTAGCGCCGTGGAACAGGACGATCAACGCAGCAGCTATCAGCTGAAATCGCAACAAAATGGTGCCGTGGATGCATCTAAGTTCACCTTTACGCCGCCGCAAGGGGTTACGGTGGACGATCAACGTAAATAGAGGCGAACGTGAGCAACCTGTCGCTCGATTTTTCCGATAACGCGTTTCAACCTCTGGCCGCCCGTATGCGGCCAGAAAATTTAGCGCAGTACATTGGCCAGCAGCACCTGCTGGCGCCGGGTAAACCCTTACCGAGGGCGATTGAAGCCGGGCATCTTCACTCGATGATTCTCTGGGGGCCGCCCGGGACAGGAAAAACCACCCTGGCCGAAGTGATTGCGCGCTACGCCAGCGCCGACGTTGAACGTATTTCAGCTGTGACCTCCGGGGTGAAAGAGATCCGCGAGGCCATTGAACGCGCGCGCCAAAACCGCAACGCGGGTCGCCGCACGATCCTGTTTGTCGACGAAGTGCACCGTTTCAATAAAAGCCAGCAGGACGCCTTTCTGCCGCATATTGAAGACGGGACCATCACCTTTATCGGCGCGACGACGGAAAATCCCTCCTTTGAACTCAATTCCGCGCTGTTATCCCGCGCGCGCGTTTATCTGCTGAAGTCGCTGACCAGCGACGACATCGAGCAGGTGCTCAACCAGGCGATGAGCGACAAAACGCGCGGCTACGGCGGGCAAAATATCGTCCTGCCGGACGAGACGCGCAAGGCCATCGCCGACCTTGTCAACGGCGATGCGCGCCGGGCGCTGAATACGCTGGAAATGATGGCCGATATGGCCGAAGCCGACGCCTCCGGCAATCGCGTGCTGAAAGTTGAGCTGCTGACTGAAATTGCCGGTGAGCGCAGCGCGCGTTTCGACAACAAAGGCGATCGCTTTTACGATTTAATCTCCGCGCTGCACAAATCGGTTCGCGGCAGCGCCCCGGACGCCGCCCTCTACTGGTACGCGCGGATTATTACCGCCGGCGGCGATCCGCTCTACGTTGCCCGCCGCTGCCTGGCGATTGCCTCGGAAGATGTCGGCAACGCCGATCCGCGCGCGATGCAGGTTGCGATCTCCGCCTGGGACTGCTTTACCCGTGTCGGACCGGCGGAAGGCGAACGGGCGATTGCTCAGGCCATTGTCTATCTTGCCTGTGCGCCCAAAAGCAACGCGGTTTACACCGCGTTTAAAGCGGCAATGGCCGACGCCCGCGAACGTCCCGATTACGACGTCCCGGTTCATTTGCGCAATGCCCCAACGAAGCTGATGAAAGAGATGGGCTACGGGCAAGAGTATCGCTATGCTCACGATGAACCGAATGCTTATGCCGCCGGGGAGCAGTACTTCCCGCAGGAAATGGCGCAAACGCGCTATTATAAGCCGACAAACCGGGGGCTGGAGGGCAAAATAGGCGAAAAGCTCGCCTGGTTAACCGAACAGGATCAAAATAGCCCGATAAAACGCTACCGATAATTGAGGCGTTGCGGTAAGGTTGTCACACTATTTCCGTGGTCGCGCTCTGCGGCCATTTTTCTTTTATTAATTCGATAAGCACAGGATAAGCATGCTCGATCCCAATCTGCTGCGTACCGAGCCAGACGCAGTCGCAGAAAAACTGGCACGCCGGGGCTTTAAGCTGGATGTAGATAAACTTCGCGCTCTGGAAGAGCGTCGTAAAGTTCTGCAGGTTCAAACTGAAAACCTGCAGGCGGAGCGCAACTCCCGATCGAAATCCATTGGCCAGGCGAAAGCGCGCGGGGAAGATATTGAGCCATTACGCCTGGAAGTGAACAAACTCGGCGAGCAGCTTGATGCCGCTAAGACCGAGCTGGACGCGCTGCTGGCGGAGATCCGCGATATCGCGCTGGCTATCCCTAATATCCCGCACGACGACGTTCCGGCCGGGCGCGACGAAAACGACAACGTTGAAGTCAGCCGCTGGGGAACCCCGCGCGAGTTCGATTTTGACGTTCGCGATCACGTCACGCTGGGCGAAATGCACGGAGGGCTGGATTTTGCCGCCGCCGTGAAGCTGACCGGTTCTCGCTTTGTGGTCATGAAGGGCCAGCTGGCACGCCTGCACCGCGCGCTGGCGCAGTTTATGCTGGATCTGCATACCGAACAGCACGGCTACAGCGAAAACTACGTCCCGTATCTGGTTAACCAGGACACGTTGTACGGTACCGGTCAGCTGCCGAAATTCGCCGGCGACCTGTTCCATACCCGTCCGCTGGAAGAAGAAGCCGACAGCAGCAACTACGCGCTGATCCCGACGGCGGAAGTTCCGCTGACCAACCTGGTTCGCGATGAAATCATTGATGAAGACGATCTGCCGATCAAAATGACCGCGCATACGCCGTGCTTCCGCTCTGAAGCCGGATCTTACGGCCGCGATACCCGCGGTCTGATCCGTATGCACCAGTTCGACAAAGTCGAGATGGTGCAGATTGTACGTCCGGAAGATTCCATGGCGGCGCTGGAAGAGATGACCGGCCACGCCGAGAAAGTGCTGCAGCTGCTGGGTCTGCCGTATCGTAAAGTGGCTCTGTGCACGGGCGATATGGGTTTCAGCGCATGCAAAACCTACGATCTGGAAGTGTGGGTGCCGGCGCAGAATACCTATCGTGAGATCTCTTCCTGCTCCAATGTCTGGGATTTTCAGGCGCGTCGCATGCAGGCACGCTGCCGCAGCAAATCTGACAAGAAAACTCGCCTCGTACACACGCTGAACGGTTCTGGCCTGGCGGTTGGACGTACGCTGGTCGCGGTGATGGAAAACTATCAGCAGGCGGATGGTCGCATCGAGATCCCGGAAGTTCTGCGCCCGTATATGCGCGGCCTTGAATTTATCGGTTGATTTTTCAACGCTCTTCTCAAAAGCGCCTGCGGGCGCTTTTTTTTACCCCCTTCTTGATACCGGGCAATAATCGCCTTCGCGATTACGAAGATACTCCCTTTGGATTAAACAGGATAAAAAACTAATAAAGGTTAATTTCGTTGTATATGTAACTATATAACGGCATTAAGTTAATTGTGAGCAACCAAAGCGAGTATCTATGAAAACCAAAACCTCCGATGCTTTACTGGCTGCTGAGGTGAGCCGGCGTGGTTTAATGAAAACCACGGCGATTGGCGGGCTGGCGATGGCCAGCAGCGCTTTTACCTTACCCTTCACGCGCATTGCCCAAGCCGCAGACAACCTCAACCCCGCCAGCGAAACGGTCACCTGGAGCGCCTGTACGGTGAACTGCGGCAGCCGCTGCCCGCTGCGGATGCATGTGGTGGGTGGTGAGATAAAATATGTTGAAACGGACAATACCGGCGACGATAGCTACGACGGTCTGCATCAGGTTCGCGCCTGTCTGCGCGGCCGCTCGATGCGTCGACGCGTCTACAACCCGGACCGCCTGAAATATCCGATGAAGCGCGTGGGCAAACGCGGCGAGGGCAAATTCGAGCAAATCAGCTGGGAAGAAGCGTTCGATACTATCGCCAGCAATATGCAGCGTCTGATAAAAGAGTACGGTAATGAGTCCATCTATCTGAACTACGGAACGGGAACCCTCGGCGGAACCTTGACTCGCTCATGGCCACCGGGGAAAACCCTGATTGCCCGCCTGATGAACTGCTGCGGCGGCTATCTCAACCATTATGGCGACTACTCCACCGCGCAAATTGCCGCGGGACTGAACTACACCTACGGCGGCTGGGCCGATGGCAATAGCCCGTCGGATATCGAAAACAGCAAGCTGGTGGTGCTGTTTGGCAATAACCCCGGGGAAACCCGCATGAGCGGCGGCGGAGTGACCTACTACCTGGAACAGGCGCGGGAGAAATCCAACGCCAGGCTGATTATTATCGATCCACGCTATACCGACACCGGCGCCGGACGCGAAGACGAGTGGATCCCTATCCGCCCGGGAACCGATGCCGCGCTGGTCTCCGCGCTGGCGTGGGTGATGATTAACGAGAACCTCGTTGACCAGCCTTTCCTCGACAAGTACTGCGTAGGCTATGACGAGAAAACGCTGCCGGAAGGGGCGCCGGCCAATGGCCACTATAAGGCCTATATTCTCGGTCAGGGCAAAGACGGTATCGCGAAGACCCCTGAGTGGGCGTCGACGATTACCGGCATTCCCCAGGCGCGTATCGTGCAGCTGGCGCGCGAAATCGCCAGCGCTAAACCTGCCTATATTTCTCAGGGCTGGGGCCCACAGCGACATGCCAACGGTGAGCTGGTTTCCCGCGCGATTTCCATGCTGGCAATCTTAACCGGCAACGTCGGGATTAACGGCGGCAATACCGGCGCGCGTGAAGGTTCTTACTCCCTGCCTTTTGAACGTATGCCGACGCTGGATAATCCGGTGGAAACCAGTATTTCCATGTTTATGTGGACCGATGCGATTGAGCGCGGGACGGAAATGACCGCACTGCGCGACGGCGTGCGCGGCAAAGATAAGCTCGACGTGCCTATTAAAATGGTCTGGAACTATGCCGGTAACTGCCTGGTCAACCAGCATTCAGAGATTAACCGTACCCATGACATCCTTCAGGATGACAAGAAGTGCGAGATGATTGTGGTCATTGATTGCCATATGACCTCCTCGGCGAAATATGCCGATATTCTGCTGCCGGACTGTACGGCTTCGGAGCAGATGGATTTTGCCCTCGATGCCTCCTGCGGCAACATGTCATACGTGATTTTTGCCGATCGGGCCATCAAGCCGCGTTTTGAATGCAAAACCATCTATGAGATGACCACGGAGCTGGCGAAGCGCATGGGCGTTGAGCAACGTTTCACCGAAGGCCGCACTCAGGAAGAGTGGCTGCGTCACCTCTATGAGCAATCCCGTAAAGCGATCCCGGCGCTGCTGCCGTTTGATGAATTCCGCAAGCAGGGAATCTTCAAACAGCGCGATCCGGAAGGCCACCACGTTGCCTATAAAGCTTTCCGCGAAGATCCCGCCGCCAGTCCGCTCACGACGCCGTCAGGGAAAATTGAAATCTACTCTGCGCAGCTGGCGGAAATTGCCGCGACCTGGGAGCTGAAAGAAGAGGATGTTATCGACCCGCTGCCGATATACAGCCCTGGGTTTGAAAACTATGACGATCCGCTGGCGAAAAAGTATCCGCTGCAGCTGACCGGTTTTCACTATAAAGCCCGCACGCACTCCACCTACGGCAACGTTGACGTACTGAAAGCCGCCTGCCGTCAGGAGATGTGGATCAACCCGCTTGATGCACAGAAGCGCGGTATCGCCAATGGCGATCGGATCCGCATTTTTAACGATCGCGGTGAAGTGCATATCGAGGCCAAAGTGACCCCGCGCATGATACCGGGCGTGGTCGCGCTGGGTGAGGGGGCCTGGTATAACCCGGACGCAGGCCGCGTGGATCAGGCTGGCTGCATTAACGTGCTGACCACCCAACGCCCGTCGCCGCTGGCGAAAGGCAATCCATCGCATAGCAACCTCGTCCAGGTTGAAAAGCTGTAAGGAGTAACCGATGACAACTCAATATGGATTTTTTATTGATTCCGCCCGTTGCACCGGTTGCAAAACCTGCGAACTGGCTTGTAAAGACTATAAAAACCTCACGCCGGAAGTGAGCTTCCGTCGTATCTACGAATACGCCGGCGGCGACTGGCAGGAGGATAACGGCGTCTGGCAGCAAAACGTCTTTGCCTATTACCTCTCTATTGCCTGCAACCATTGTGAGGATCCGGCCTGCACCAAAGTTTGCCCGAGCGGGGCGATGCATAAACGTGAAGATGGCTTTGTCGTTGTCGATGAAGATGTCTGTATCGGCTGTCGCTATTGCCATATGGCCTGCCCGTACGGCGCGCCGCAGTACAATGCGACAAAAGGTCATATGACCAAATGCGACGGCTGCCACGAGCGCGTCGCCGACGGCAAAAAGCCGATTTGCGTGGAATCTTGCCCGCTGCGCGCGTTAGATTTCGGCCCGATTGAAGAGCTGCGCCAAAAACACGGCCAGCTGGCCGCCGTTGCGCCGCTGCCTTCGGCCCACTTCACTAAACCGAGTATCGTGATTAAACCTAACGCCAACAGCCGACCGTGTGGAGATACCACCGGCTACCTGGCCAACCCGAAGGAGGTGTGAGATGGGGAGTGGATGGCATGAATGGCCGCTGATTGTTTTCACGGTCTTTGGTCAGTGCGTGGTGGGCGGCTTTATTGTGCTGGCTCTGGCGCTAATGAAAGGCGACTTATCGCGTGAACAGCAACAGCGCGTCGTGTGGAGCATGTTTGGCCTGTGGGTGCTGATGGGCGTGGGCTTTATTGCCTCAACCCTGCATCTTGGGTCGCCCATGCGCGCGTTTAACTCGCTTAATCGCGTAGGCGCCTCGTCGCTCAGTAACGAAATCGCCAGCGGGGCGCTTTTCTTCGCCGTTGGCGGCATTGGCTGGCTGCTGGCGGTGGTCAATAAGCTACCGGCGGGGCTGCGTCATCTCTGGCTGGTCATTACCATGGTGCTGGGGATTATCTTCGTCTGGATGATGGTCCGCGTCTATAACACTATTGATACGGTACCCACCTGGTATACGGTCTGGACGCCGCTTAGCTTCTTCCTGACGATGTTTATCGGCGGTCCGCTGCTGGGATATCTGCTGCTGCGCGTTGCCGATGTCAACGGCTGGGCGATGCGCCTGCTGCCAGCGGTGACCCTGCTGGCGCTGGTGATTAGCGCCATCGTGGTGCTGATGCAAGGCAGCGAGCTGGCGACAATCCATAGCTCTATTCAGCAGGCCTCGGCGCTGGTGCCAGCCTACGGCTCGCTGATGGCGTGGCGCCTGGTTGCGCTGGCGTTGGCGCTGGTCTGCTGGATTGCCCCCCAGCTCAAAGGCTACCAGCCTGCGCTGCCGATGCTGGGGCTGGCTTTTGTGCTGGTGCTGATCGGCGAGACGATCGGCCGCGGCGTCTTCTACGGCCTGCATATGACCGTTGGAATGGCAATCGCCAGCTAATCGCCCTTTATCGCGCCAGAAACCCTTATTCTGGCGCGATAAAAAGTGCGGTCGATTCATGAAATATTTCTACCGATATTCCCACCGCTATTTTCCAATAAATTAATAAAAACAATGGAATAATATAAATAGCTATTCTGTTGTCGATCCGCTGGATAAAAAACTTCTATCGTTCCCCCGCAAACCGCGTCACGCCTGATTTCAGGCGGATTGACAATGTTTGCAGCAGTGGCATGATGCGCACGAAATCTGAACTCCATCACGGTTTATATCCATGACCATCTACACCCGGCCAGTGCAAATGCTGCTCTGTGGCCTGCTTTTGTTGACCCTGGCGATAGCGGTTTTAAATACGCTCGTCCCGCTTTGGCTCGCCCATGAAAATATGCCGACCTGGCAGGTCGGGATGGTGGGCTCGTCCTATTTTACCGGTAATCTGGTGGGAACATTGCTTGCCGGATGGGTAATTAAGCGTCTGGGCTTTAACCGCAGCTATTACCTGGCATCGGTTATTTTTGCCGTGGGCTGCGTGGGTCTTGGTATTACGCTGGGTTTCTGGAGCTGGTTCAGCTGGCGCTTTATCGCCGGCGTCGGCTGCGCGATGATTTGGGTGGTGGTGGAGAGCGCGCTGGTCTGTAGCGGCACTTCGCGGAGCCGGGGTCGCCTGCTGGCGGCGTATATGATGATTTATTACGTCGGCACGGTGCTGGGCCAGTTAATGGTCAGCAAGCTGCCGACGGATCTGATGAGCGTTCTGCCGTGGGTGACGGCGCTGGCGCTGGCGGCCATTCTGCCGCTGCTGTTTGCTCGCGTGGCGACTCAGGCCGATGAGCCGCACGAACCGGCGCGTATCTGGCCAATGTTAAGGCTGCGTCAGGCCCGTCATGGCGTCAACGGCTGCATTATTTCCGGCATTGTGCTCGGTTCGCTGTATGGCCTGATGCCGCTGTGGCTCAACCACCAGGGCGTTAGCGATTCCGGCATCGGCTTCTGGATGGCGGTGATGGTGAGCGCGGGTATCGTGGGGCAGTGGCCGATTGGCCGGCTCGCCGATCGCTACGGCCGTCTGCTGGTCCTGCGCGTTCAGGTGTTTGTGGTGATTCTCGGCTGTCTGGCGATGTTAAGCCAGGCCGCAATGGCGCCCGCGCTGTTCGTGCTGGGCGCTTCCGGCTTTACGCTCTATCCGGTGGCTATGGCCTGGGCCTGCGAAAAAGTTGAGCGTCATCAGCTGGTGGCGATGAACCAGGCGCTGTTAATGAGCTATACCGTGGGCAGCCTGCTTGGGCCGACGCTGACCGCCATGCTGATGCAGAACTTCTCTGACAATCTGTTGTTTATCATGATTGCCAGCGTGTCATTCATCTACCTGCTGACGCTGCTGCGCAAAGCGGGGCACCATCCTACGCCGGTGGCGCACGCCTGATTTTTCAGAACATAGCCAGGGCACGACCCTGGCTATAGATTAATGCGACGCAAGAAGCGCAATAAACTGTGCCCGGTTTTGCACCGTGCTGTATCGCTGAAGTCTCTCCCCCTCATCCAGCCAGCAGACTAACCGCTGGATGGTCTGGATATGCTGTTCACTATCGGCCGCCGCCAGTACGACTATCAACCGAATGCCGGGATGCTCCGGAAAATCAACGGCCTCGCTACAGCAAAGCAGCGAAAGCGCGCTGTTTCTGCTCAGCACGCCGGCTTCCGGACGCGCGTGCGGTAGCGCAAACGCCGGGCTCAATATATACCAGGGGCCATCCTGCTCCGTGGCGCTGATAATAGCCCTGGCATAGCCCCCGGTGATTTTTCCCTGCTCCTCAAGCGGGCGGCAGGCGAGATGAACGGCGCTGCGCCAGCTCAGGCAGTCGCTGGTGAACTGACAGGCGGAAAATAGCCTCTCTTCCATAAACGTTCCCTTTATGGGCGAGCCGACCGCCAACTGACCGGCTCGCCTGGTGGTTAGCGTAGCGCGTTAAACAGCGCGTCTCCCGAGATGCCATATTTCGCTTTTAGCTGCCTGCTATTTCCCGACTCGGTAAATGTGTCCTGCGTTCCCAGACGCGTAAGGCGCGCCGGATGTGCCTTTTGCGCCAGGGTTTCCGCGATCAGGCCGCCGAGGCCGCCGTTGACGGTGTGATTTTCAAGCGTAGCGATAAGCGGGCAGCCTTCGACCAGCCGATAAAACGCCTGCTGGTTGAAGGGTTTGACGGTTGCAACGTGAATAAGCTTGCCCTTTTTGCCGCTGGCGAGCAGCTTTTCATAGCCGTCGGTAGCCTGTTCCAGTACCGTTCCTTCAAACAGAATCGCAAAATCCGTGCCGCTGTCGGCGATGGCGGCGATATCGCTGACCCGGGGAACTACGCTTTTGTCGCGAACCGGCATCGGCTCGCGCGCCACGCGAATATAAACGGGTCCCTTTATTTTTGCCGCCTGCTCGAAGGCCTCGGCGATTTCTTCCGCATCTGCCGGGGTCAGGACGGTTAATCCCGGAAGGACGCGGGTCAGCGCTAAATCCTCCAGCGCATGGTGCGAAGCGCCGTCCGGGCCATCATCCATACCGGGGTGGCTACCGACGAGTTTAATATTGGCTTTGGCATAGCAGGCCTGCCGCAGCTGGGTCCAGGCGGTGCCGGTGACGAACATCGCAAAGTTAACATAGAAGGGCATAAAGCCTTCCAGCGCCTGGCCGACCGCGAAGCTCATGGCGGAACCTTCCGCAATGCCCATTTCGAAAAAGGCCTCAGGATAGACGGCCTGAAACTGGTCGGTACGGGTAGAGCTGGCTAAATCGCTGTCGATAACAACAACGGGATAGCCCTTTTCTTTTAGCGCAATCAGGGCATGCCCGATCTCATCACGGGGTGCTTTCATCACTGTAACTCCTCCATCGCCTGCTGAAATTGTTCTTTGCTCGGGGTTTTTGAGTGCCAGTCGCCGTTGTTTTCCATATAGCTGACGCCGGAACCTTTGGTGGTGCGCGCCACGATGGCGACAGGTTTACCTTTCAGGTGACGGGATAGCATCAGGGTATCGGCAACCTGATGCATATCATTGCCGTTGTGCAGTTCCAGTACATGCCAGCCAAAGCTGCGGATTTTGTCCGCCAGCGGCTCGAGATTAATGACGTCATTGACCGGATCGTGGGAAGAGAAGCCGTTGTAATCGATGATGGCGACCAGATTATCCATTTTCATATGCCCGGCCTGCTGTAAGGTTTCCCAGATTTGGCCTTCATGCATTTCGCCATCGCCAACGATGGCAAATACCCGGTGCGGATCGTTGCGCCGCTTTTTGGCGACCGCCATACCAAAAGCAATCGACAGCCCCTGGCCAAGCAGTCCGGTTGTCGCATCGACTTCCGGCAGCGACTTAATGCTCGGGTGCCCCTGCAGGCGCGAGTTGATCTGTCGGAACGTATTGAACTCGCTGCGCTCGATCTTGCCTTGTTGATACAGCATGGCGTACTGCGCGGCGACGGCGTGGCCTTTACTCATCACCACGCGCGAGCGGGGGGAGGCGGCCAGATCGACTTCCTGGTAATAGAGCCAGGTAAGCACGTCGATTATCGACAGCGCCCCGCCCGGATGGCCAATTCCGGACTCGTAAATCATGGTGACGATCTCGCGGCGGGCGGCAAGCGCGTGGGATTTCAGTTCATCAATGTTCATGTTCATTCCTTCTTAGGGCAGCATTTTACCGATGTAGTACACGACCAGACCCAGAGCGACGAAGTCGGTTTCCGGGAAGCTGGTGCCTGAAAGACCGACGGATTCCATAATCGGGTAAATCAGCGCCGGGCCGATGCCGATCAGGATCCCGGTGATAAAGCTTCCGGCAATCGCGCCTTTCCAGCCGCCGGAGGCATTACCAAATACCGCTGCGGTCGCGCCAATAAAGAAGTAGGGAATGGCTACCGGGATAATCACGGTTTGGCCAAGGATCGCCAGAAAGCCCATCACCACCAGCCCGCCGACAAACGAAGAGATAAACCCCAGCACCGTGGCGGTCGGGGCGTAGGGGAAGACCACCGGGCAGTCGAGCGCGGGTTTGGCGTTAGGAATAAACTTCTCCGAGATACCGAGGAAGGCCGGAACAATTTCTGACAGCAGCAGGCGTACGCCGGTAATGATGATGTACAGCGAAGCGGTAAAGGTCAGCGACTGAAAGAGCGGATAAACCAGCCAGTGCATCCCGCCTGCCGCTGCGGTGACCGCGGCTTTTCCGGCAGCGAGCGCGGCGATGTAGTAGAAGATGCTCACAGAGATCGACACCGAGACGATGTAATCTTTAAAGATCCCCAGCCAGCCGGGAAGATTCAGCTTTTCGGTGGATTGTTTCGGATCGCCGACCTTTGCGCCAATCCAGCCGGAGGCGGCGTAGGCCAAGGTGACGTAGTGCCCCATCGCTATCTCATCATTACCGGTAATTTTTCGCATCCACGGCTGCGCAATGGCCGGATAGAGGCAGGCGGCGAGACCCAGCAGCACGGAGCCGACAATGATGGTCGTCATGTCGCTGTAGCCCAGCGCCTTCAGCGTTACGGTAAGCAGCGCGGAGAGATAAAGATTATGTTGCCCGGTAAGAAAGATGTATTTAAACGGCGTCACGCGGGCAAAAAACAGGTTCCAGCCAAAACCAATCACCATGATCAGCGACACGCACATGGCGAATTTGGTTTGCGCCAGTCCGGTTAGCGCTTCTGCCAGCGGCATGACGCCCTTCAGGCCAAATCCATCGCTGAACAAGGTCTGAAAGTTACCCAGGGAAGTGACTGCCAGACCGGCGCCGCCGGCAAAAACCAGAAAGCCGACGATGGTTTTGAAGGTGCCGGAAAGGACTTTTTCAATCGGCTTACGTTGGATTAACAGGCCGATTAATGCAATAAAGCCAACTAAAAGTGGGGTTACGCCCAGAATGTCGAATACAATAAATCTGAGGAAATCCATATTGCCTCCGGGAGAGGTTAGTTGCTTTGAACGATATCGGTGAGCGCAGACTCCATCTCTTCACTGTTCATCAGGTCGGTGATGCCGACCGCTCTGAATCCGGCGGCTTCGACTTCGTCGGTGAGATCGCGCATAGTGATGACAAAATCAATATCTCGCCAGGTGCGTAACCCTGAGAGGACGTCATGCTCCAGCTCGATATTCCAGCCGTGCTTGTCGATGATTTTTTGTGCTTTGATTTTGAGCATTAAGGAGCTGCCCATACCGGTACGACAGACTATGAGACCTTTCATTCGATGTTCTCCTGTTTGTAAAAATAATTATTTTTATTTATTTGTGTGAGATAATAATTATTATCTTTGCGGCAGGACGAAAGATGTGACTGTGTTTGCATTTTGAGCAAATAAGGCAAAACATGAGCCAGATAGACAATAACTTGTTGATAAGCATAAGAAACGGAGCTTCAGGGCTAAGCCCGATACTGGAGAAAGTTGGCCGTTTTATTACGGAAAATCCTGACTTTGTGATGCGTCACACGATTTCAGAACTGGCCGACTCCATTGATACCAGTGAGGGGAGTATCACCCGTTTTTGTCGGGCCTTTGGTTTTAAAGGTTTCTCGGATTTCAGAACCGCGCTGGCGATGGAGCAGGGCGCCGCGCGCTCGGAAGACCACGGTACCAACGAGAGCGAAGAGATTGCGCCGGTGCTGGCGAGCATTCGCGACAGTAATGCCATTGTCGATAACCAGGAGCTGAAAGCCGCGGCCGACTGGCTTAACACCCTGAACAGCATTGCTATCTATGCCGTGGGCACGGCGGTGCCGGTGGCGTTGTTCCTGCAGATGAATTTAATCAATATGGGTAAGGCGGCCAGCTTTATCGATCGCTCCTATCCGGCGGCGATGCCGCTGCTTTCGGATAACCAGAAAACCGGCATTATTGTGGTGCATAGCGAACAGGCGTCGGCGGATATGATGCAGGCCCTGTCGCTGGCAAAGCAGCAGGGCGTTAAAATTTTATCGCTGACCCGCGGGACGTTTGCGCCGCTGGCCCGTTTATCTGACTGGAATCTTCAGGCGGCGGTGGCTTTACAGGGGGAAGGGGAGTCGGGGTTTGCGGAAATCGCCGGCGCAATGATGGTGGCCGACCGGATCCTCAGCGCGCTGGAAGAGCAGGATGAACGCTATGCGGAATACCGAAAAGCGCATCAGAAGCGCATTTTCTCGATTGAGAGCGTGGCGAATAAGCTGTCGGAATATTTTATGTCCTGACGCTGATTTTGTTGGGGAAACACCCGGTAGCGCAATCTCTACCGGGCGGGGATTTTAGTACATCACTTTATGACCGTACTGTTCCAGAATGCCCTTCACGCGTTCCATGGTCTCTTTCTTGGGCGGATGGACGCCGTCCAGCTTGTACTCTTCGCCCATGGCTACCCATTTGTGCTTGCCCAGCTCGTGGTACGGCAGCAGTTCGATTTTCTCGACGTTGCCCATGTCACGAGTAAACTCGCCCAGGCGATGCGCTGAATCATCATCGTCGGACCAGCCCGGAACCACAACGTAGCGGATCCAGACGTTGATGTTTTTGTTTGACAGGTAACGGGCAAACTCCAGCGTCCGATGGTTAGAGACGCCTACCAGATTCTGGTGAATTTCATCATTCATTTGCTTGAGGTCGAGCATCACCAGATCGGTGACTTCCAGCAGTTCATCAATAACCGGGTCGTAGCGGCGCACAAAGCCGTTGGTATCGAGACAGGTATGAATACCTTCTCTCTTACAGGCTCGGAACCAGTCGCGAACAAATTCGGCCTGCAGGATAGCCTCGCCGCCGGATGCCGTCACGCCGCCGCCGGAAGCGTTCATAAAGTGGCGATAGGTCACCACCTCTTTCATCAGCTCTTCAACGGTAATCTCTTTGCCGCCGTGGGTATCCCAGGTATCGCGGTTGTGGCAATAGAGGCAGCGCATCAGGCAGCCCTGGAAGAAGGTGATAAAGCGGATCCCCGGGCCATCGACGGTGCCACAGGATTCAAAGGAGTGAATGCGACCAATTGTTGACATTGCGGTGATATCTCCGAATTTGGCCCATCCGGGGCCTATGTAGATGCACAGCTCAAAGGCTATGTCGAGTCTGTTTTGGCTGTTATCCATAAAGTATAGACAGCAGACAAAAGAGACTGGGGCAGGATGATATTGCTAAAAAGGCCCCACTTGCGTGGAGCCTTTATTGTACGCTTTTTACTGTACGATTTCAGTCAATACCATTACATGGTCTGAGTGAAGGTACGAGTAATAACGTCCTGCTGCTGCTCTTTCGTCAGGGAGTTAAAACGTACTGCGTAGCCGGATACGCGGATGGTCAGCTGCGGATATTTTTCCGGGTTTTCCATCGCGTCGAGCAGCATTTCGCGGTTCATAACGTTGACGTTCAGATGCTGACCGCCTTCGATGGACGCTTCGTGGTGGAAGTAACCATCCATCAGGCCGGCGAGGTTAGTTTTACGAACTTCGTCGTCTTTACCCAGCGCGTTCGGCACGATAGAGAAGGTGTAAGAAATACCATCTTTCGCGTAAGCAAACGGCAGTTTTGCAACGGAGGTCAGAGAGGCAACAGCACCTTTCTGGTCACGGCCGTGCATCGGGTTAGCACCTGGTCCGAACGGAGCGCCAGCGCGACGACCGTCAGGGGTGTTACCGGTTTTCTTACCATACACAACGTTAGAGGTGATGGTCAGAACGGACTGAGTCGGGATAGCGTTGCGGTAGGTGTGCAGTTTCTGAATTTTCTTCATGAAACGTTCAACCAGGTCAACGGCCATATCATCGACGCGAGAGTCGTTGTTACCAAACTGCGGGTATTCGCCTTCGATTTCGAAGTCGACAGCCAGACCGTTTTCGTCACGAATCGGTTTAACTTTCGCATATTTGATTGCAGACAGGGAGTCAGCCGCAACGGACAGACCTGCGATACCACATGCCATGGTGCGGATAACATCACGGTCGTGCAGCGCCATCAGGGAAGCTTCGTAGCTGTACTTGTCGTGCATGTAGTGGATGATGTTCAGCGCAGTGACGTACTGTTTAGCCAGCCAGTCCATGAAGTGATCCATGCGGTCCATCACTTCGTCGAAGTTCAGAACGTCGCCTTTGATCGGTTCAGATTTAGGACCAACCTGCATTTTCAGTTTTTCATCAACGCCGCCGTTGATTGCGTACAGCATGGTTTTCGCCAGGTTAGCACGCGCGCCGAAGAACTGCATTTGCTTACCAACAACCATCGGGCTTACGCAGCAAGCGATAGCGTAGTCATCGTTGTTGAAGTCAGGACGCATCAGGTCATCGTTCTCGTACTGCAGAGAAGAGGTATCGATGGACACTTTCGCGGCGTATTTTTTGAAGCTCAGCGGCAGTTTTTCAGACCACAGAATGGTGATGTTCGGCTCCGGAGACGGCCCCATGGTGTACAGGGTGTTCAGGAAACGGAAGCTGTTTTTGGTGACCAGAGTACGGCCGTCAACGCCCATACCGCCGATAGATTCGGTTGCCCAAATCGGGTCGCCAGAGAACAGTTCATCATATTCAGGGGTACGCAGGAAACGAACCATACGCAGTTTCATGACCAGGTGGTCAATCATTTCCTGTGCGTCTTGCTCGGTGATTTTACCGGCTTTCAGGTCACGTTCGATGAAGATGTCCAGGAAGCTGGAGGTACGACCGAAGGACATTGCCGCGCCGTTCTGAGATTTAACGGCAGCCAGGTAGCCGAAGTAGGTCCACTGGATAGCTTCCTGAGCGGTGGTTGCCGGACCAGAGATATCGCAGCCGTATTTTGCCGCCATTTCTTTGATCTGACCCAGCGCACGGTGCTGTTCAGAGATTTCTTCGCGCAGACGAATAGTTCCTTCCAGATCTTCGCCGTTTTCCAGTTTCTCTTGCAGAGAGACGAACTGAGCGTATTTGTCTTTCATCAGGAAGTCGATACCGTACAGCGCAACGCGACGGTAGTCACCGATGATACGACCACGGCCATAGGCATCCGGCAGACCGGTCAGAACGCCAGATTTACGGCAGTTCAGGATGTCTTTGGTGTAAACGTCAAACACGCCCTGGTTGTGAGTTTTGCGGTATTCAGTGAAGATTTTCTTCAGCATCGGGTCCAGCTCGCGATTGTACGCTTTGCAGGAACCTTCTACCATTTTGATGCCGCCGAACGGGATAATCGCGCGTTTCAGCGGAGCTTCAGTCTGCAGACCAACGATTTTCTCGAGACCTTTCTCGATGTAGCCAGCGTCATGAGAAGTGATGGTGGATGCAAGGGAAGTATCAAAATCAACAGGCGCGTGAGTGCGGTTTTCCTGTTTAACGCCTTCCATTACGGTGTCCCACAGCTTGGTGGTCGCGTCAGTTGCGCCAGCCAGGAAGGACTCGTCACCTTCGTACGGGGTATAGTTTTTCTGGATGAAGTCGCGGACGTTGACTTCGTTCTGCCAGTCACCTTTCGCAAAACCTTCCCAGGCTGTGGCTAACTTTTCATTAAGCTCGGACATGTAACACCTACCTTCTTAAGTGGATTTTTTATTTACTGCCTGAAACAACCCTTAGTGATGGTCGTCGCCACGCAGGTAAATGACCCAGTATGTCAACCCAACCAGCAGACCACCGCCGATGATGTTCCCGATAGTTACCGGAATCAGGTTATCAGTGATGAAGTTCATGACGGTCAGGTGAGAGAAACTTTCCGGAGTTGAACCGACAGCGGTCCAGAATTCCGGGCTTGCAAAGTCGCGGATAACGATACCCAGCGGGATCATAAACATGTTCGCGATACTATGCTCAAACCCGCTGGCAACAAACATTGCCACCGGTAAAACCATAATCATGGCTTTATCCATCAGGCTGCGGCCGGAGTAGCTCATCCATACCGCAAGGCAGACCATCAGGTTTGCCAGGATACCCAGGCACACGGCTTCAACAAAAGTATGGTGCATTTTGTGGTCGGCGGTTTGCAGAACGTTAAGTCCCCATTGACCGTTGGCAGTCATATATTCGCCTGAAAGCCACATCAGCAATACAAAGAGTAAGCAACCAATCAGGTTACCAACATAGACGTTGAGCCAGTTTTTCGCCAGTTGACCCCATGTGATTCTTCCGCTGGCTTTCGCGACAACGATAAGAACGGTTGAGGTAAACAGGTCGGCACCGCAAATAACGCAGAGAATCAAACCTAGTGAGAAGCAGATGCCTCCAATCAGTTTGGCAACCCCGAATGGCATCCCGGCCGTGCCGGTTGTCGCGGTAATATAGAAAACAAAAGCGATAGAGATGAAGACACCTGCGGTGATCGCCAGATAAAACGTCTTTATCGGATGTTTTGTCGCTTTATAGACACCCGCTTCTTCGGCGACTTTCGCCATGGCAGCAGGGAGTAAAAGATCAAAAGGGTTGTCAGCTTTCACACTAACTCTCTCTTTATGTAAGTTGGCGGTGAGATACTAACAAAGCATTATAGAAGGGAATTTGATGTAGATCATATCCTACCGGAACTATAGGCCTTTTGAGTGTGTGGATTTGCCTTAATGTTGGTTTAAATTGTTGTTTTTTAATAAAAAAATAAATTTTAAAATTTACAAATAATGTTGATTATTTTCATTTTACCCCCGTTTTTCGGTTAATTAAAATGGGGTATTTTTATTAAAATTAACAATATTTGCGGTGGGATTTTATTATTTCTCACCACTAATTAACTTTATGGCTACAATCGGGCTTTGGGGTTGCGGAAAACATAAAAATGGGGGCCTTCGCCGGCCCCCATCATAGGGTTATTCAGGCAGTAAAGCGCGCTTATTTACCCCAGAATGCTGCTTTTGCGCGCTGCAGCTTTTCGTAGGCTTTCAGCAGCGACTGATGAGCCGGGAACGCGAGCAGGTCGCTGTCTACTGCCTGCAGGCCGTAGAACGGCGCTTCTCCGCTCAGCGCGGCGCTGGCGGCTTCTACGGCATCGGCGCCGTACATGCGTACAAAAGCGTTCAGATACTGCAGCGGCTGGCGCTCCTCTTCCTGGCTCAGCAGCAGCAGGGTTTGCAGGCAGCGGTAGTAATTAGCGCGCTCGGCGCTAAAGATTGAAGCGTTGAACTCCATGGTCCACTCGGTCCAGATTAGCGCCTGCTCGAGATCGCCGCCCGCCAGCGCGAGCATGGCTTTCAGCTCGCCAATGCGCAGCGTATACCAGCCGTTGTCTTTGCCGGTCGCCAGACCCAGCAGTTCGCGCACGCGGGTGAAGTCATCAAGGCCTTCATCATCCATTTGTTCGATAAGCGCCAGATAATCTTCTTTTTCCCACTCGCTTTCCGGCAGGGAAAGAATCGTTTCCCGCAGAGGCGCGCCCATGCTGTTATTTGCCAGCCAGAGGTCTTCCGCCGGATAAATATCAGACATGCCCGGGACAATGATTCGGCAGGCGTAGACGCTCAGGTGTTCGTAATCGGCGATGTAAACTTCTTTATCTTCTTGTTTAAAGATAGCCATCAGGGTGGCGAACTCTTCCTCCGTGGTTCCGGAGAAGCTCCAGTCCACGAACGGGTAGTCGGCATCCTGCTTAAACATATCCCAGGAGATCAGGCCGCTGGAATCGATAAAGTGCGTTTCAAGGTTCGCATGTTCGGCAACTTCTTCATCGTCGAAGGTGGGCGGCGTGAAGACGTCGAGATCTTTCAGGCTGCGGCCCTGGAGCAGTTCGGTAACGGTACGTTCCAGCGCCACGCCGAAATCGGGATGCGCGCCGAAAGAGGCGAAACAGGTGCCGTTAGCTGGGTTAAACAGCACGACGCAGATAACCGGATATTTGCCGCCGAGCGAACCGTCATAAGCGAAAATCGGGAAACCTTCGGCCTCCAGCTTATTGATCGATTCAACTACGCCCGGATAGCGCGCCATCACCTCCGCCGGGATCTCCGGCAGACTGATGCTTTCGGCGATAATGCGGTTTTTAATATGCCGTTCGAACACTTCTGAGAGGCCCTGAACGCGGGCTTCGTTGCGGGTGTTGCCCGCGGACATCCCGTTAGAAACGTACAGGTTGCCGACAATATTCATCGGAATATAGACCGTTTCACCATCAGACTGGCGGGTGAACGGCAGGCCGCAGACGCCGCGATCGTCATTCCCTGACTGCAGATCGACCAGCATGCTGGCGGTTAACTGATCGTCAGGATCGTAGAACGCGCGCAGGCGGGTATCCAGCAGGCCTTCCGGTACTTCGTCATCGTCGGTTAACGGGAACCATTTTTCATTCGGATAGTGAACGAAGGGACCGTTGGCGATAGTCTCGCCCAGCCAGAAGTCGGCAAAGAAATAGTTGGTCGAGAGGCGCTCAAAGTACTCTCCGAGCGCGGAGGCGAGCGCGGCTTTTTTGGTGGCGCCTTTGCCGTTGGTGAAGCACAGGGCGCACTCTTTATCGCGGATATGCACTGACCAGACGTGCGGAACCGGGTTGAGCCATGAGGCCTCTTCAATATCGAATCCGAGGTCGTGCAACTTCTGCTGGAAGCGAGCGATGGAATCTTCCAGGGCGGCATCTTTGCCGGGAATAAATGTTTGAGTCATGGCAGTCACTTTTATCGTACGTAAAGCGCGCAATGATACGGGTTTTAGATGACGGGTGCTATCTCCATCGTCTGGCTATGCTTATGTCACTCAATAACTGTTCAGGCGTTAATCATGAAGACATTTGACTGGCATCGTATGGCACTGGATAAAGTGCCCGTGGAATTTCTGGCCGAGGTGGCATTACGGAGCCTCTACACCTTCGTACTGGTATTTATTTTTCTCAAGATAACCGGGCGGCGGGGCGTTCGTCAGATGTCACTGTTCGAAGTGCTCATCATTTTGACCCTCGGTTCGGCCGCGGGCGATGTCGCATTCTATGATGACGTTCCGATGCTGCCGGTACTGGCGGTTTTTATCACTCTGGCCCTGCTGTACCGATTGATTATGTGGCTGATGGGGCATAGCGAAAAACTGGAGGATCTGCTGGAGGGTAAGCCGATTATTGTTGTGGAAAACGGCGAGCTGGCCTGGGAGAAACTGCAGGCGGAAAACATGACCGAATTTGAGTTTTTTATGGAGCTGCGAATCAGCGGGGTTGAGCAACTGGGGCAGGTGCGGCTGGCTATTCTGGAAACCAACGGGCAGATCAGCCTCTATTTCTATGAGGATGACGATGTTAAAGCCGGACTCTCCATTCTTCCTTCCCGCTTTACCGATCGTTTTACCACGATACCCCGGGACGACGAGTATGCCTGCGTTCGCTGTAGCGCAATCCTTACGCTACGAGCCGGGGATAAACAATTATGCCCTCGCTGCGCAAATGCAGAATGGTCGAAGGTCAGCCGGGCAAAAAGAGTCACCTGACAGCAATTATGTCGGTTTTATGACGTCAAGCTGGCAGATTCTTTTGTGTGAGCGAGGCCGCATTTCCCCGACGCTCAGTTTTAGCCATTGCGGTGCGTGTCACTGAATGATAAAACCGATAGCCACAGGAATAACTTATGCCCGCGACGGTTCGCGGGTAAATAACATAGCAAGTGGTGAGGGGAAATGGCTCAGGTCTATAACTTCAGTTCAGGCCCGGCAATGCTGCCGGCGGAAGTACTCAAACTGGCACAAAAGGAACTGTGCGACTGGAACGGTTTGGGGACGTCGGTGATGGAAATCAGCCACCGTGGTAAAGAGTTCATTAAGGTGGCTGAAGAAGCGGAACAGGATTTTCGCTCCCTGCTCAATATTCCTTCCAACTATAAAGTTTTATTCTGCCACGGCGGCGGTCGCGGACAGTTTGCCGGTATCCCGCTGAACCTGCTTGGCGATAAAACCGTTGCCGACTACGTTGATGCCGGCTACTGGGCGGCCAGCGCGGTAAAAGAAGCGCATAAATACTGCACGCCGAACGTGATCGACGCCAAAATCACCGTTGACGGCCTGCGCGCGGTTAAGCCGATGAGCGAATGGCAGCTGACCCCTGGCGCGGCCTACCTGCACTACTGCCCGAACGAAACCATTGACGGTATTGCCATTGAAGAAGCGCCAAACTTTGGCGACGATGTGGTCGTCACGGCGGATTTGTCATCGACGATTTTATCCCGTGAAATTGACGTCAGCCGCTATGGCGTGATCTACGCGGGCGCGCAGAAAAACATCGGTCCCGCAGGTCTGACGCTGATTATTGTGCGCGAAGATCTGCTGGGTAAAGCCAGCGTAGCCTGCCCATCGATTCTTGATTACTCCATCCTGTCCGCCAATGACTCCATGTTTAACACGCCGCCGACGTTTGCCTGGTACCTGTCAGGTCTGGTGTTTAAATGGCTGAAAGAGCAGGGCGGCGTTGCCGCTATGGATAAAATCAACCAGCAGAAAGCCGACCTGCTGTATAGCACCATCGATAACAGCGGTTTCTATCGCAACGATGTCGCTGCGGCGAACCGCTCGCGCATGAACGTGCCGTTCCAACTGGCGGACAGCGCGCTTGATAAACTGTTCCTCGAAGAGTCCTTTGCCGCAGGTCTGCATGCGCTGAAGGGCCACCGCGTCGTGGGCGGCATGCGCGCTTCCATTTATAACGCCATGCCGCTGGCGGGGGTGAAGGCGCTGACCGATTTTATGCAGGACTTCGAACGCCGTCACGGTTAATCGCCGCCGCGTTTTTTCATCCCCGCAGCCGGTCTGCGGGGTTTTTATTCTGTTTGTTTGAGAGTTGAGTTTAATGGAATCCCTGACGTTACAACCCATCGCACGCGTAGATGGCACGATTAACCTGCCCGGGTCCAAGAGTGTCTCTAACCGTGCCTTGCTGCTGGCGGCTTTGGCCCGCGGCACGACGGTGCTGACCAACCTGCTGGATAGCGACGATGTACGCCACATGCTGAATGCTCTGAGCGCGCTGGGAGTTCATTACACCCTGTCTTCCGATCGTACCCGCTGTGAAGTCACCGGCAACGGCGGCCCTCTGCAGGCGGCTGAAGCATTAGAACTGTTCCTCGGTAATGCCGGAACGGCGATGCGTCCGCTGGCGGCGGCGTTATGTTTAGGCCGTAACGATATTGTGCTGACCGGCGAGCCGCGAATGAAAGAGCGGCCGATTGGCCACCTGGTTGACGCGCTGCGTCAGGGCGGGGCCCAGATTGATTACCTGGAGCAGGAAAACTACCCGCCGCTGCGCCTGCGCGGCGGTTTCAGCGGCGGCCAGGTTGAAGTGGACGGCAGCGTTTCCAGCCAGTTTCTGACCGCGCTCCTGATGACCGCCCCACTGGCGCCTCAGGATACCGTCATCGCGATTAAAGGCGATCTGGTTTCCAAACCTTATATTGATATTACGCTGCACCTGATGAAAACCTTTGGCGTTGAGGTTGAAAATCAGTCTTACCAGCGTTTTATCGTACGCGGCAATCAACACTACCGCTCGCCGGGCGACTACCTGGTTGAAGGCGATGCCTCCTCGGCATCCTACTTCCTCGCCGCCGGCGCAATTAAGGGCGGAACGGTGAAAGTCACCGGTATTGGCCGCAACAGCGTCCAGGGCGATATCCGTTTTGCCGATGTGCTGGAAAAAATGGGCGCAACCGTCACCTGGGGCGATGACTTCATTGCCTGCACCCATGGTGAACTGAACGCCATCGATATGGATATGAATCATATTCCGGATGCGGCGATGACCATCGCCACGGCGGCCCTGTTCGCGAAGGGCACCACGACGCTGCGCAACATCTATAACTGGCGTGTCAAAGAGACCGATCGCCTGTTTGCGATGGCCACGGAGCTGCGTAAAGTGGGGGCAGAGGTGGAAGAGGGGGAGGATTACATCCGCATTACTCCGCCCGCGAAGCTCCAGTTTGCTGAGATCGGCACCTATAACGACCACCGTATGGCAATGTGCTTCTCGCTGGTGGCGCTTTCCGATACGCCGGTCACCATCCTTGACCCGAAGTGTACGGCGAAAACGTTCCCGGACTACTTTGAGCAGCTGGCGCGAATCAGTACGCTGGCCTGAATAACGCGCGTTTAAGGTAAAAACGCCGGCCATCGTGTCGGCGTTTTTTTATGCCCGCGAGTTAAATCGGCAAGCCCTGGCGCAGTACATTCGCGCTGGCATCGCCGCAGATTAACGGTAAAACGGCATCATCTTCCGGGCTGTTGCTCTGTCAGCCCGCTATAATTGCACAATTCTTCCACAGGAGATTTCCTGTTATCCGTAATTTACAAGCAATGCTCACTTTCCGTTGAAGAGATGCGTATAATGCGCGGCGTTTATATATTGATGCGCCTTGCTGAAGGAGAAAAAGATGACGGCAACAGTTCCGGTAATCACCATTGATGGGCCTGGCGGTGCGGGCAAAGGCACCTTATGCAAGGCAATGGCAGAAACGCTGGGCTGGCATCTGCTCGACTCTGGGGCGATTTATCGCGTGCTTGCTCTTGCTGCGCTACATCATCATGTGGATGTTGAATCCGAAGAGGCGCTGGTGCCACTGGCTGCGCACCTGGATGTTCGTTTTGTCTCCACTAACGGTAGCCTGGAAGTGGTGCTGGAGGGGGAGGACGTTAGCGCTGAGATTCGCACTCAGGATGTTGCCAACACGGCCTCTAAAGTGGCGGCTTTTCCCCGCGTGCGTGAAGCGTTGCTGCGCCGCCAGCGGGCCTTTCGCGAATTGCCAGGCCTGATCGCCGACGGACGCGATATGGGCACCGTCGTATTCCCTGATGCGCAGGTGAAAATTTTCCTTGACGCCTCCGCGGAGGAACGTGCTCATCGCCGCATGCTTCAGTTGCAGGAGAAGGGCTTTAGTGTTAACTTTGATCGCCTTTTATCCGAGATAAAAGAGCGCGACGATCGCGATCGCAATCGTACAGTCGCGCCGCTGATCCCGGCTGCCGATGCTTTAGTTCTTGATTCAACAGAACTAAACATTGAGCAAGTGATTGAAAAAGCGCTACACTATGCGCGCGAAAAACTGGCTTCCGCTTAATCGTCTTATCGATAAAGCACAACAGCCTCCGAATTATAGCAGTACCCCCGCAGCAATGGAGTGTTAGCGGGTATGTTAAACAACCCCATCCGGCATGGAGCCAGGTGGACGTTAAATATGAAACCTGAAGATTAAACATGACTGAATCTTTTGCTCAACTATTTGAAGAATCCTTAAAAACAATCGAAACCCGTCCGGGTTCCATCGTTCGTGGTGTTGTTGTTGCTATCGACAAAGACGTAGTACTGGTTGACGCCGGTCTGAAATCTGAGTCTGCCATTCCGGCAGAGCAGTTCAAAAACGCCCAGGGCGAGCTGGAAATCCAGGTTGGTGACGAAGTTGACGTTGCTCTGGATGCAGTAGAAGACGGCTTCGGTGAAACCCTGCTGTCCCGTGAGAAAGCTAAACGTCACGAAGCTTGGATCACGCTGGAAAAAGCTTACGAAGACGCTGAAACTGTAGTCGGTATTATCAACGGCAAAGTTAAAGGTGGCTTCACTGTTGAGCTGAATGGTATTCGTGCGTTCCTGCCGGGCTCCCTGGTAGACGTTCGTCCGGTGCGCGATACGCTGCACCTGGAAGGCAAAGAGCTTGAATTCAAAGTCATCAAGCTGGACCAGAAACGTAACAACGTTGTTGTTTCTCGTCGTGCCGTTATCGAATCCGAAAACAGCGCAGAGCGCGATCAGCTGCTGGAAAACCTGCAGGAAGGCATGGAAGTTAAAGGTATCGTTAAGAACCTCACTGACTACGGTGCATTCGTTGATCTGGGCGGCGTTGACGGCCTGCTGCACATTACCGATATGGCATGGAAACGCGTTAAGCATCCGAGCGAAATCGTAAACGTTGGCGACGAAATCACTGTTAAAGTGCTGAAGTTCGACCGCGAACGTACTCGTGTATCTCTTGGCCTGAAACAGCTGGGCGAAGATCCGTGGGTAGCTATCGCTAAGCGTTATCCGGAAGGTACCAAACTGACCGGTCGCGTGACCAACCTGACCGACTACGGCTGCTTCGTTGAAATCGAAGAAGGCGTTGAAGGCCTGGTTCACGTTTCCGAAATGGACTGGACCAACAAAAACATCCACCCGTCCAAAGTTGTTAACGTTGGCGATGTAGTGGAAGTTATGGTTCTGGATATCGACGAAGAACGTCGCCGTATCTCCCTGGGCCTGAAGCAGTGCAAAAACAACCCATGGCAGCAGTTCGCGGAAACCCACAACAAGGGCGACCGTGTTGAAGGTAAAATCAAGTCTATCACTGACTTCGGTATCTTCATCGGCTTGGACGGCGGCATCGATGGCCTGGTTCACCTGTCTGACATCTCCTGGAACGTTGCAGGCGAAGAAGCAGTTCGTGAATACAAAAAAGGCGACGAAATCGCAGCAGTTGTTCTGCAGGTTGACGCAGAGCGCGAGCGTATCTCTCTGGGCGTTAAACAGCTCGCAGAAGATCCGTTCAACAACTGGGTTGCACTGAACAAGAAAGGCGCAATCGTAAACGGTAAAGTCACTGCAGTTGACGCTAAAGGCGCAACCGTAGAGCTGGCTGACGGCGTTGAAGGTTACCTGCGCGCTTCTGAAGCTTCCCGTGACCGCGTTGAAGATGCAACTCTGGTTCTGAGCGTTGGCGACGACGTTGAAGCTAAATTCACCGGCGTTGATCGTAAAAACCGCGCAATCAGCCTGTCTGTTCGTGCGAAAGACGAAGCTGACGAGAAAGATGCAATCGCAACTGTTAACAAACAGGAAGATGCAAACTTCTCCAACAACGCAATGGCTGAAGCTTTCAAAGCAGCTAAAGGCGAGTAATCTTAGTCTTTCGGGTTACAACAACCTGAATTACGACGAGTTTACTTGACAGATTGCAGGATTCGTCCTGTAATCAAGCACAAAGGGCGGCTACGGCCGCCCTTGTTTAAGCTGTTAGCTAATTTTGCCTTGAAGGAAACCGGAGGAATAATGACCAAGTCAGAATTGATAGAAAGACTTGCCAGCCAGCAATCTCACATTCCTGCGAAAGCAGTGGAAGATGCTGTTAAAGAAATGCTGGAGCATATGGCCTCAACGCTTGCTCAAGGCGAGCGCATTGAAATCCGCGGTTTCGGCAGCTTCTCTCTGCATTATCGAGCACCCCGCACCGGGCGTAACCCAAAGACTGGCGATAAAGTTGAACTGGAAGGTAAATACGTTCCCCACTTTAAGCCGGGCAAAGAATTACGCGACCGCGCCAATATTTACGAAGAGTAAGTTTCGCCGATCGGCGACAACATACTTAAACGTTAAAAAAGCACCTTCGGGTGCTTTTTTTATGCCTTTAAATCTCTCTTTGAAGTGACCTCACAAAACGCGGGTTCTGTTGCGTTAACGCGGTAGATTTTGCGGATGGCGCGGCGCAGTTCCTTTCCTTGCCTGGCGACACACTCCCCGTTTAGCGTAACACTCCCTCTGACAGGGAGGTGCTAATGCGTTTACCACAACTTGCCGGCTGTGTGATTATCGGTATTCTGCCGCTGCTCTGGCTGCCAGTGCTGCCCGGGCGGTGGGTTATCTGGGGGCTCATGGCCCTGGCGCTACTTATTGCGCAATGTCGACGCAGACCTGCGCAATATGCGGCATTGATAACGCTGTTTTTTGTCTGGGGAGCCCTCAGCGCAGGCGAGGTGCTGTGGCCGACGGAGAGGTTAACGGACAGGAATCGCCAGGTTGACGTTGAGCTAACCGCAACGGACGGGCAGACAACGCATCAGGGGAAGATTATCCGTCTGGATGGGCGACGGCTGTTTCCTGCGCCAGGGATTAGCCTCTACGGCAGCTACCTGCCAGAAACGCCCTGCGCAGGTCAGGTTTGGGCAATGACGCTGCGCGCGCGTCCGGTACACGGACAGCTCAACGATGGCGGGTTTGATAGCCAGCGTCATGCATTGTCGCAGCATCGTCCGTTAACCGGACTCTTTATCACCGCTGACGTTCGGGTGCGGACCTGTAGTTTGCGGGCGCGTTATCTTGCTTCGCTGAATCAAACGCTGAACGCGTTGCCGTGGCAATCGGTGATGCTAGGGTTAGGCATGGGGGAGCGTCTGGCAATACCGCGCGAGATAAAGACCCTGATGCAGGAAACCGGGACATCGCACCTGATGGCGATTTCTGGCTTACATATCGCGCTAGGGGCTTCACTGGGCTGGTTGCTGCTCAGAGGTGTGCAGTTTTTTCTCCCGTGCCGCTGGCTTGGCTGGCGGGCGCCGCTGCTCGTTGGCCTGGCGAGCGCGATTTTTTACGCCGGGCTGACCGGCATGCAGCCACCCGCGTTGCGCACCTGCGTCGCGCTGGCCGCCGGCTGCGCGCTGCGGCTATCCGGAAAACGCTGGTCGCCATGGCAGCTATGGGTCTGCTGCATTGGCGCAATACTGTTTGCCGATCCGCTGGCGGTGTTGTCCGAAAGCCTCTGGCTTTCCGCGTTTGCCGTTGCGGCGCTTATCTTCTGGTATCAGCTGGCGCCGATGCCGGGCGGCAAAAGGAGCGGGCTACTGCGTCAAAGCCTCGCGTTATGTCATCTGCAGATCGGTTTAATGTTTTTACTTGCTCCTCTACAGATCGCACTTTTTCACGGCATCAGCCTGACGTCCGTGCTGGCCAACTTGATTGCCGTGCCGCTGGTGACCTTTGTCGTTGTCCCGCTAATTCTGACCGCGATGTTTTTACACCTCTGCGCGCCGTTTATCATTGAGATGGCGGTCTGGCAATCGGCGGACCGTGTACTGGCCGCGCTATTCTGGTTCTTACGAAAGCTGCCGCCCGGCTGGCTGGCGCTGGATGCGCGCTGGCTTGGGATAAGCTTGCTGCCGTGGCTGGCGTTAATCGTCTGGCGTTTTCATGCGTGGCGCACGTTGCCCGCGTTTTGTTTAGCATTTCTTGGGCTATTGAGCTGGCCCTTCTGGCAGAGTACGGCTGCTAACGAATGGCGAGTCACCATGCTGGATGTCGGGCAGGGGCTGGCAATGGTGATTGAACACGAGGGCGCGGCGCTTCTCTATGATACCGGCCTGGCCTGGCCCGAGGGAGACAGCGGTCAGCAGATCATTATTCCCTGGCTACGCTGGCATCATTTGCAGCTTGAAGGCGTCGTTCTCAGCCACGAGCATCTCGATCACCGCGGCGGGCTAATTTCGGTGTTAAAGGCGTGGCCCCGGATATGGGTGCGAAGCCCTTTAGGCTGGGCGGGTCATTTAGCCTGCCAGCGCGGAGAAACCTGGCAGTGGCGGGGTTTAACCTTTCGCGCGCTCTGGCCGCTGCCCGGAGCGACAGCGCAGGGGAATAATCGCTCGTGCGTGGTGCGTATTGATGACGGTAAACACAGTATTCTGCTGACCGGGGATATCGAAACGCCCGCGGAACGGGCGATGATTAGCCGCTACTGGCAACATCTTACGTCTACACTTATCCAGGTCCCCCACCACGGCAGTAATACCTCGTCGGGAATCGCCCTGCTGCGGAGCGTTGGCGGAGAAGCTGCGCTGGCTTCCGCTTCGCGCTATAACGCATGGCGCATGCCATCAACCAAAGTGATTCAGCGCTACCGAAAACAGAGCTATCAGTGGTTCGACACGCCGCATCAGGGGCAAATTACGGTGGTTTTTTTCTCCGGATAGCTGGCAAATCCATGGCTTACGGGATCAAGTTTTACCGCGATGGTATCATCAGTGGTTTGGCGGGAAGGCGTAGAACGGGTAGAATATGCGGCTATTTCAACACAAGCTGGTTTATTGAATGCAGAACGATAAAGATCTCTCCACGTGGCAGACCTTCCGCCGACTCTGGCCGATTATAGCGCCGTTTAAACCCGGGCTAATCGTGGCAGCGGTAGCGTTAGTGCTTAACGCGGCTAGTGATACCTTCATGCTATCGCTTCTTAAACCGTTATTGGATGATGGTTTTGGTAAAACGGATCGCTCGGTGCTGATATGGATGCCGCTGGTGGTGATCGGGTTGATGGTTCTGCGCGGCATTACCAGCTACGTTTCGAGCTACTGTATCTCCTGGGTTTCCGGCAAGGTCGTGATGACGATGCGCCGTCGTTTATTCAGCCACATGATGGGGATGCCGGTTGCCTTCTTTGACAAACAGTCCACCGGGACGCTGCTATCGCGTATTACCTATGATTCCGAGCAGGTCGCGTCTTCTTCCTCCAGCGCGCTGATTACCGTTGTGCGCGAAGGCGCGTCGATTATTGGCCTGTTCGTCATGATGTTCTACTACAGCTGGCAGCTGTCGGTGATTCTGATCGTGCTGGCGCCGATCGTGTCTATCGCGATTCGCGTGGTCTCGAAGCGTTTTCGTAATATCAGCAAGAATATGCAGAACACCATGGGCCAGGTGACGACCAGCGCAGAGCAGATGCTGAAAGGGCATAAAGAAGTGCTGATGTTTGGCGGTCAGGCCGTCGAAACCAAACGTTTTGATAAAGTCAGCAATAAAATGCGCCTGCAGGGGATGAAAATGGTCTCCGCGTCGTCAATTTCTGACCCGATTATTCAGCTGATCGCCTCTCTGGCCCTGGCTTTCGTGCTTTATGCTGCCAGCTTCCCGAGCGTAATGGAGACGCTGACGGCGGGTACCATCACCGTTGTCTTCTCTTCAATGATCGCGCTGATGCGCCCGCTGAAATCACTGACTAACGTCAACGCGCAGTTCCAGCGCGGGATGGCCGCTTGCCAGACGCTTTTCGCTATCCTTGACTCCGAGCAGGAGAAAGATGAAGGCACGCGGGTTATCGAACGCGCGAAGGGCAACCTCGAATTTAAAAACGTCACCTTCAGATACCCGGGACGTGAAGTCGCCGCGCTGCGCAATATAGACCTGAATATTCCGGAAGGGAAAACCGTGGCGCTGGTAGGGCGCTCGGGTTCGGGTAAGTCGACCATCGCCAGCCTGATTACGCGTTTCTACGATGTCGATGATGGGCAGATCTTACTGGACGGCCACGACCTGCGTGAATACACCCTGAGCTCCCTGCGCGATCAGGTTGCGCTGGTGTCGCAAAACGTTCATCTCTTTAACGATACCGTAGCGAATAACATCGCCTACGCGCGTACCGAAGAGTACAGCCGCGAGCAGATAGAAGAAGCCGCTCGTATGGCTTATGCCATGGACTTTATCAACAAAATGGACAATGGCCTGGATACGATTATCGGGGAAAACGGTGTTATGCTTTCCGGCGGTCAGCGCCAGCGTATCGCTATCGCTCGCGCCCTGCTGCGTAACAGCCCGATACTGATCCTCGACGAAGCCACATCGGCGCTGGATACCGAATCGGAACGCGCTATTCAGGCGGCGCTGGACGAACTGCAGAAAAACCGCACCTCGCTGGTGATTGCCCACCGTCTGTCGACGATTGAGCAGGCCGACGAGATCGTGGTGGTGGAAGATGGCCAGATCGTTGAACGCGGCAGCCATACCGACCTGCTTGAGCACAAGGGCGTTTACGCCCAGCTGCATAAGATGCAGTTCGGCGCATGATTGCACGCATCTGGTCCGGTGAGTCGCCCTTATGGCGGCTGCTGCTTCCGCTCTCCTGGCTCTATGGCCTGGTGAGCGGGTTGATACGGCTGAGCTATAAACTGGGTTGGCAAAAAGCCTGGCGAGCGCCGGTGCCTGTGGTGGTGGTGGGTAATCTGACCGCGGGCGGTAATGGTAAAACGCCGGTTGTCGTCTGGCTGGTGGAACAGCTCCAGCAGCGCGGTATTCGCGTTGGCGTCGTTTCACGCGGCTACGGCGGTAAAGCGGCGAGCTATCCGCTGCTGCTGAATACGGCTACCCCCACAGCGGAAGCGGGCGATGAGCCGGTGCTGATTTACCAGCGTACCGGCGCGCCGGTTGCCGTCTCGCCGGTACGCAGCGATGCGGTACAGGCCCTGCTCGCCGCCCACGATCTTCAGCTTATCGTCACAGACGATGGCCTGCAGCACTATAAGCTGGCGCGCGACAAAGAAATTGTGGTGATTGACGGCGTGCGCCGTTTTGGCAACGGCTGGTGGCTGCCTGCCGGCCCCATGCGCGAGCGCGCTTCGCGTTTACGCAGCGTGGATGCGGTTATCGTTAACGGCGGTCTCGCCCGTCCGGGAGAGATCCCGATGCAGCTTCGCCCCGGGCAGGCGGTAAATCTGCTGACCGGCGAACGCCGGGATGCGGCGGCGTTGGACAACGTGGTGGCGATGGCCGGAATCGGCCACCCGCCGCGCTTCTTCGCCACCCTTGAAAGCTGCGGCGTCAGTCCGGTAAAAACCGTCGCCTTAGCCGATCATCAGGCATTGGCGCAGAGCGCAGTCGCCGCGCTGGCGACGCCGCAGCAAACCCTGCTGATGACCGAAAAAGATGCGGTGAAGTGCCGCGAATTTGCTCAGGCAAACTGGTGGTATCTTCCGGTCGACGCGATAATGACTGACCAACGCGCGCAGCGGTTGCTCACGGACTTAGTTACCCTGGCGCAACGCTAATTGTCGTATCACCGCTTGCGCCGGAACCCTTAACGGAGAAGCTGCATGCCGGTATTGTCCCTCTCGCTTAAAGAAGCCCGCCATCTTCACCTTGCCGCTCAGGGGCTGCTAAAAAAGCCCCGTCGCCGCGCAAAGCCCGGGGATATTCTGCAGACCATTAAGCAGATGTCTCTGCTGCAAATCGATACCATCAACGTTGTTGCGCGCAGTCCTTATCTGGTGCTGTTCAGCCGCCTCGGCCACTATCCGCAGCGCTGGCTGGACGAGGCGCTCCGCGCCGGCGAGCTGATGGAGTACTGGGCGCACGAAGCCTGCTTTTTACCGCGCAGCGACTTTTCACTGGTGCGTCACCGCATGCTGACGCCGGATAAAATGGGCTGGAAATATCACAAAGCGTGGATGACCGAACACGCCGAGGGCATTCAGGCGCTGTTGGCGCATATAGCCGAAAATGGCCCGGTTCGCTCGGCCGACTTCGAGCATCCGCGCAAAGGCGCCAGCGGATGGTGGGAGTGGAAACCGCATAAGCGCCATCTTGAAGGCTTATTCACCGCCGGTGAAGTGATGGTTATCGAGCGGCGTAATTTTCAGCGCGTTTACGATCTGACGCAGCGGGTCATGCCGGACTGGGACGATGAGCGCGACGGGCTCTCTCAGGAGCAGGCTGAAGCCATGATGTTACGTAATAGTGCTCGCAGCCTGGGGATTTTTCGCGCGCAGTGGCTGGCGGATTATTATCGTCTGCGTCAGCCCCCGCTGCCGCTACTGCTGGTGAGCTGGCAGGAGGAGGGGCTGGTGGTGCCGGTTAACGTTGAAGCGCTGGGCGAAATGTGGCTCCACCGTGATGCTCTGGCGCTGCTGGAATCTTCTCCCGGCGGTAGGCTCGCCGCCAGCCGCAGCGCGGTGCTTTCGCCTTTCGATCCGGTAGTCTGGGATCGCAAACGAGCGGAACAGCTGTTTAACTTTACCTATCGCCTGGAGTGCTACACGCCCGCGCCGAAACGGCAGTATGGCTATTTCGTATTACCGCTGCTGCACCAGGGGAGACTGGTTGGCAGAATGGATAGCAAAATGCACCGCAAAACCGGCGTTCTGGAAATTATCGCCCTGTGGCTGGAGGAGGGCGTCAAGGTGACGTCGGGTCTGGAGAGCGGGCTAAAACGCGCCATTGATGATTTTGCCCTCTGGCAGGAAGCCACGCGGGTGAGCTGCGGGAAGCTGCCGGCGGAACTTTTTGCCGGGCGGCAACAGGGTTGGGAAATTGACGCTGCCTGAGCCCACGTGTGATATGCTGCTGAAGAATCTATTCGGTCCATCTGGAGGAATCATGGATCACCGTTTACTTGAAATTATCGCCTGTCCGGTTTGTAACGGTAAGCTGTATTACAGCCAGGATAAGCAAGAACTGATCTGCAAACTTGATCGCCTGGCTTTTCCGCTGCGTGAAGGCATTCCCGTACTGCTGGAAACCGAAGCCCGCCCGCTTCCTGTAGAAGAGAGCCAGTCATGAGTTTCGTGGTTATTATCCCCGCGCGCTTTGCTTCTACCCGCCTGCCAGGAAAACCGCTCCAGGATATCAACGGCAAGCCGATGATTGTCCATGTTCTGGAACGCGCTCGCGAATCCGGGGCCGAGCGGATTATCGTTGCTACCGACCATCCGGACGTGGCCCGCGCGGTGGAAGCCGCCGGCGGTGAAGTCTGCATGACCCGTGAAGATCATCAGTCAGGCACCGAACGCCTGGCCGAGGTGGTTGAAAAATGCGCCTTCAGCGATGACACCATCATTGTGAATATTCAGGGCGATGAGCCGATGATCCCGCCCGCGATCGTGCGCCAGGTAGCCGAGAATCTGGCTGCCAGCACCAGTGGTATGGCAACCTTAGCGGTGCCAATCCACGATGCGGAAGAGGCGTTTAATCCAAATGCGGTGAAGGTCGTCATGGATGCTGAGGGCTACGCGCTCTATTTTTCCCGCGCCACCATTCCGTGGGATCGCGATCGTTTCGCTAAATCCCGCGAGGCTATCGGTGATTCGCTGCTGCGTCATATCGGTATTTATGGCTATCGCGCCGGTTTTATTCGTCGCTATGTGAGCTGGGCGCCGAGCCCGCTGGAGCAAATAGAGATGCTCGAGCAGCTGCGCGTGCTGTGGTATGGCGAGAAAATCCATGTCGCGGTGGCGGAAGTGGTTCCCGGTACAGGTGTCGATACGCCGGAAGATCTGGAGCGCGTTCGCGCGGAGCTGCGTTAATCCCCCCATCCCCTCCGCCAGGAGGGGATATCCCCAGGCCGTTATTCCATACTTTTTTACGTCAATTTTGATCTCACCCGATGACAACCCCGGCCCAGGCGCTCATTATGAAACCGGTAGTATTCATAGGGGTAATCAGAAATGGAACAGTTGCGTACCGAGCTGAGCCACCTGCTGGGTGAAAAACTAAGCCGCGTGGAGTGCGTCAGCGAGAAACCGTCGTCGGCGCTGTGGTCGCTATATGATGCGCAGGGAAACCCAATGCCGCTGCTGGCGCGCAGCTTTACGACGCCGGGCGTGGCGCGTCAGCTGGCGTGGAAGATATCAACCCTGGCGCGAAGCGGCACCGTCCGTATGCCGGTTGTCTACGGCGTGATGACGCACGACGAGCATCCGGGTCCCGATGTACTGCTGATTGAACGACTGCGCGGCGTCTCGGTTGAAGCCCCCGCCCGCACGCCGGAGCGCTGGGAGCAGCTGCAGGAGCAGATCGTGGAAGCGCTGCTGGCCTGGCATCGTCAGGATAGCGGCGGCTGCGTCGGGATGGTCGATAGCACTCAGGAAAATCTCTGGCCGTACTGGTACCGCCAGCGCGTGGAGGTGCTATGGAGTACGCTGAATCTTTATCAGGATACCGGCCTGACGATGCAGGACAAACGCATCCTGTTCCGCACGCGCGAATGCCTTATGGATTTGTTTAAAGGTTTCAATGATAACTGCGTGCTGGTACACGGTAGCTTCACGCTGCGCAGCATGCTTAAAGATCCGCGCAGCGATCAGCTGCTGGCGATGGTGGGGCCGGGCATGATGCTCTGGGCGCCGCGGGAATACGAGCTTTTCCGTCTGGCCGAGAGCGGTCAGGAAGAGGAGCTGCTGTGGCACTATCTGCGCCGGGCGCCGGTGGCGGAAGCGTTTCTCTGGCGGCGCTGGCTGTATCTGCTGTGGGACGAAGTGGATAATCTGGTGAATACCGGACGCTTTGACCGCGTCCGGTTTGACCTGGCGGCAAAATCAATCCTGCCCTGGCTCGCCTGAAGAACCTTTTAGCCACTGCCAGATGCGGCCTAACGTTTCGTAACCCACCCGATCGCTATGCATGAGCCAGACGGGCGAAGGAATAGCCCGCTCCCACGGGTTAAGCGGTGACTCAATCGCCAGCTGGTTGGCCGGCGCGGGCAGGGGAGTTAGCCCGGCGCGGCGAAAGAAAATCATCGCCCGCGGCAGATGAGAGGCGGAGGTGACCAGCAGGAACGGCGCATCGCCTATCGCCATCTTCACCGCAGCGGCTTCCTCTTCGGTATCTTTGGGTTTATCCAGAACAAGGATTTCGCTGCGCGGTATGCCCAGGCTCTCTGCCACTCTGGCCCCGGCTTCTGCCGTACTGACCGGATTTGTTTTTGCCGCTGCGCCGGTAAAGATGAGTTTCGAGCCCGGATTTTCATACCACAGGCGGATCCCCTCCGTCAGCCGCGGCAGGCTATTATTGATGAGATTGGAACTGGGCGCCCAGTCCGGATTCCAGGTGTAGCCTCCGCCAAGCACGACCACGTACTGCACGCGCTTTTCACCTCGCCACGTCGGGTACTTATCTTCAATTGGCTTGAGCAGGCTATCGGCGACCGGTTGCAGGCTCAACAGCAGCAACAGCAGCCAGCCGAGGCTGACGCAGAGCTTGCCGGTGCGCTGGAAACGGCTAAACCACAGCAGGGCTATGCCGAACGCAATGAGCAGCAGCAGCAGGGGAAGCGGCAGCATCATACCGCCTAAAACCTTTTTCAGCGTAAAAAGCATGCCGTACGGTTCCTTTTTTAACCATATAACCAAAGATATGCCCGGATCTTACAACAGATCGCTTCATTCTCCGCGCGGGTATGACAAAATAGCGGCTTTGTGTTGGCGTGTGGAGTCACCCGTGCAGGATCGTAATTTCGATGATATTGCTGAAAAGTTTTCGCGCAATATATACGGCACCACCAAAGGCCAGCTGCGGCAGGCGATCCTCTGGCAGGATCTGCAACCGCTGCTGGACCGGCTGGGGCCTGGGCCATTGCGAGTTCTTGACGCGGGCGGCGGCGAAGGGCAGACGGCGATCAAAGTGGCGGAAATGGGGCATCACGTCACGTTATGCGATCTCTCTGGTGAAATGGTGGCTCGTGCCCGGCAGGCGGCTGCCGATAAAGGTGTGATCGACAACATGCATTTTGTACAATGCGCGGCTCAGGATATTGAGCAGCATTTGGAAAGTCCGGTCGATCTGATACTGTTTCATGCGGTGCTGGAGTGGATAGCCGAACCACAGGCGATGTTGCGTACCCTTTGGTCGATGCTGCGCCCCGGCGGCGCGTTGTCGCTGATGTTCTACAATGCTAACGGTCTGTTGATGCACAATATGGTCGCCGGAAATCTCGACTATGTGCAAATCGGCATGCCGAAAAAGAAAAAACGCACGCTGTCGCCGGACTATCCGCGCGATCCGCAGCAGGTTTACGGCTGGCTGGAAGAGATTGGCTGGCAGATTACCGGCAAGACCGGCGTGCGGGTGTTTCATGATTATCTGCGTGAAAAACACCAACAGCACGATAAATTTGCGGCGCTGCTGGAGCTGGAAACGCGCTACTGTCGCCAGGAGCCGTATATTAGCTTAGGCCGTTATATTCACGTCACCGCGCTTAAGCCGCAGATGCAAGGATAAACTATGAGTGAATTTTCCCAGACAGTCCCCGAACTGGTTGCCTGGGCCAGGAAAAATGATTTTTCTATTTCGCTGCCGGTCGACAGACTCTCTTTTCTGCTGGCGATTGCCACGCTGAACGGCGAGCGGATGGAAGGGGAAATGACCGAGGGAGAACTGGTGGATGCGTTCCGCCACGTGAGTGATGCGTTTGAGCAGACCAGCGAAACCATCAGCCAGCGCGCCAATAATGCCATTAACGATATGGTGCGCCAGCGTCTGCTGAACCGCTTTACCAGCGAAATCACCGAGGGTAACGCTATTTATCGCCTGACGCCGCTGGGCATTGGGATCACCGACTACTATATTCGCCAGCGCGAGTTCTCCACCCTGAGACTGTCGATGCAGCTATCCATCGTTGCCAGCGAACTCAAGCGCGCCGCCGACTCGGCAGAAGAGGGCGGCGATGAGTTCCACTGGCATCGTAACGTTTTCGCTCCGCTGAAGTACTCGGTAGCGGAAATCTTTGACAGCATTGACCTGACTCAGCGAATCATGGATGAGCAGCAGCAGCTGGTGAAAGATGATATTGCCCAGCTGCTGAACAAAGACTGGCGGGCGGCGATCTCCAGCTGCGAGCTGCTGCTGTCGGAAACGTCCGGCACCCTGCGGGAACTGCAGGATACCCTGGACGCGGCGGGCGATAAGCTGCAGGCAAACCTGCTGCGTATCCAGGATTCGACCATGGCGCGCGACGATCTGAATTTTATCGATCGTCTGGTGTTCGATCTGCAAAGCAAGCTGGATCGTATCGTCAGCTGGGGGCAGCAGGCGATTGACCTGTGGATCGGCTACGATCGCCACGTGCATAAATTTATCCGTACCGCCATTGATATGGATAAAAACCGCGTCTTCGCACAGCGTCTGCGTCAGTCGGTGCAAACCTACTTCGACGCCCCCTGGGCGCTCACCCATGCGAATGCCGATCGTCTGCTTGATATGCGCGATGAAGAGATGGCGCTGCATGATGAAGAGGTCACCGGGGAACTTCCAACGGATCTGGAGTACGAAGAGTTTAACGAAATTCGCGAACAGCTGGCGGCGCTGATTGAAGGACAGCTGGTGGTCTATAAAGAGAAGGGACTGCCGCTGGATCTTGGCCTGGTGGTACGCGAATATCTGTCGCAGTATCCGCGCGCGCGCCACTTTGACGTCGCGCGTATTGTGGTTGACCAGGCGGTACGTTTGGGCGTAGCGCAAGCAGATTTCACCGGACTGCCGGCAAAATGGCAGCCGATTAATGATTACGGAGCCAAGGTACAGGCGCATGTCATCGACAAATATTGAACAAGTGATGCCGGTTAAACTGGCGCAAGCGTTGGCTAATCCGTTATTTCCGGCGCTGGATAGCGCCCTGCGCGCGGGCCGTCATATCGGCCTTGACGAGCTGGATAATCACGCATTTTTAATGGATTTTCAGGATTACCTGGAAGAGTTTTATGCTCGCTACAACGTCGAGCTGATTCGCGCGCCGGAGGGTTTTTTCTATCTGCGCCCGCGGTCGACCACGCTGATCCCGCGCTCGGTGCTCTCCGAGCTGGATATGATGGTGGGTAAAATTCTCTGCTATCTCTACCTCAGCCCGGAGCGTCTGGCCAACGAGGGCATCTTCACTCAGCAGGAGCTTTACGACGAACTGCTGACCCTCGCAGACGAAGCCAAGCTGCTCAAGCTGGTCAATAACCGTTCTACCGGGTCCGACCTTGACCGCCAGAAGCTGCAGGAAAAAATGCGCGCTTCGCTCAACCGCCTGCGCCGCCTCGGCATGGTGTGGTTTATGGGCCATGACAGCAGCAAATTCCGCATCACCGAATCGGTGTTTCGCTTCGGCGCCGACGTGCGCGCCGGTGACGATCCGCGCGAAGCCCAGCTGCGTATGATCCGCGACGGTGAAGCGATGGCGCTGGAAAATCGCCTGCAGCTTAATGATGAGAATGAAGAGAATCAGCCGGATAGCGGGGAGGAAGAGTAATGATTGAACGCGGTAAGTTTCGCTCGCTGACGCTGGTTAACTGGAACGGTTTTTTTGCCCGTACCTTTGATCTTGATGAATTAGTGACCACGCTTTCCGGCGGTAACGGCGCCGGTAAATCCACGACCATGGCCGCCTTCGTCACCGCACTGATCCCGGACCTGACGCTGCTGCACTTTCGTAACACCACGGAAGCGGGGGCGACCAGCGGCTCGCGCGATAAAGGCCTGCACGGTAAGCTGCGCGCTGGCGTCTGCTACTCCGTGCTGGACGTGATCAACTCCCGCCACCAGCGCGTGGTGGTCGGCGTTCGTCTACAGCAGGTCGCCGGTCGCGATCGTAAAGTCGATATCAAGCCTTTTGCGATCCAGGGCCTGCCAACCTCCATCCAGCCAACTCAGCTGCTGACCGAAACTCTTAACGAACGCCAGGCGCGCGTGGTGACGCTCAACGAGCTGAAAGATAAGCTCGAAGCGATGGAAGGGGTGCAGTTCAAGCAGTTTAACTCTATTACCGAGTATCACTCGCTGATGTTCGACCTGGGCGTGGTGGCTCGCCGCCTGCGTTCGGCTTCGGATCGTAGCAAATACTATCGCCTGATCGAAGCCTCGCTGTACGGCGGTATTTCGAGCACCATTACCCGCTCGCTGCGCGACTACCTGTTGCCGGAAAACGGCGGCGTGCGTAAGGCGTTCCAGGATATGGAAGCGGCGCTGCGTGAAAACCGCATGACGCTGGAAGCTATCCGCGTGACGCAGTCGGACCGCGATCTGTTCAAGCATCTGATCAGCGAAGCCACCAACTACGTTGCCGCCGACTATATGCGTCACGCTAACGAGCGACGCATTCATCTCGACAAGGCGCTGGAGTATCGTCGCGATCTGTTCACCTCCCGCGCTCAGCTCGCGGCGGAACAGTATAAACACGTCGATATGGCCCGCGAGCTGCAGGAACATAACGGCGCGGAAGGCGATCTGGAAGCCGATTATCAGGCCGCCAGCGACCATCTGAACCTGGTGCAGACCGCTCTGCGCCAGCAGGAAAAAATCGAGCGCTATGAAGCGGATCTTGATGAACTGCAGATTCGCCTCGAAGAGCAAAATGAAGTCGTCGCGGAAGCGGTTGACCAGCAGGAAGAGAACGAGGCCCGCGCCGAAGCTGCCGAGCTGGAAGTGGATGAGCTGAAAAACCAGCTTGCCGACTACCAGCAGGCGCTGGACGTGCAGCAGACTCGCGCGATTCAGTACACCCAGGCGCTGCAGGCGCTGGAGCGGGCAAAAGCCCTCTGCCATCTGCCGGATTTAACGCCGGAGAGCGCCGACGAGTGGCTGGAAACTTTCCAGGCGAAAGAGCAGGAAGCGACGGAGAAAATGCTGTCGCTGGAACAGAAGATGAGCGTGGCGCAAACCGCGCACAGCCAGTTTGAACAGGCTTACCAGCTGGTGGTGGAGATCAACGGCCCGCTGGCGCGTAATGAAGCCTGGAGCGTGGCGCGCGAGCTGCTGCGCGAAGGCGTTAATCAACGTCATCAGGCCGAACAGGCGCACGGGCTGCGCAGTCGTCTGACGGAGCTTGAACAGCGTCTGCGTGAACAGCAGGATGCCGAACGCCAGCTCAATGAGTTCTGTAAGCGCCAGGGCAAACGCTACGATATTGACGAGCTGGAAGCCCTGCACCAGGAGCTGGAAGCCCGCATCGCATCCCTTTCCGACAGCGTTTCCACCGCCAGCGAACGGCGGATGACCCTGCGTCAGGAGCTGGAACAGCTGCAGTCGCGGACGCAAACGCTGATGCGCCGCGCGCCCATCTGGCTGGCGGCGCAGAACAGCCTCAATCAGCTGTGCGAGCAGAGCGGCGAGCAGTTTGAGTCAAGCCAGGACGTCACCGAATATCTCCAGCAGCTGCTGGAGCGTGAACGCGAAGCTATCGTGGAGCGCGATGAAGTCGGGGCCCGCAAGCGCGCTATCGACGATGAAATTGAGCGTCTTAGCCAGCCGGGCGGTTCAGAAGATCAGCGCCTGAACGCGCTGGCGGAACGTTTTGGCGGCGTACTGCTGTCGGAAATCTACGATGACGTGAGTCTCGATGATGCCCCGTATTACTCCGCGCTCTACGGTCCTTCCCGCCACGCCATTGTGGTACCGGATCTGTCGCTGATTGCCGATCAGCTGGAAGGTCTCGAAGATTGTCCCGAAGATCTCTACCTGATCGAGGGCGATCCGCAGTCCTTTGATGACAGCGTATTCAGCGTCGATGAGCTGGAAAAGGCGGTGGTCGTTAAGATTGCCGATCGTCAGTGGCGCTATTCACGCTTCCCGACGCTGCCGCTGTTTGGCCGCGCCGCGCGTGAAAGCCGCGTTGAAACGCTGCACGCCGAGCGCGAAAGCCTGTCCGAGCGCTTTGCGACCCTGTCGTTTGATGTGCAGAAAACCCAGCGCCTCCATCAGGCGTTCAGCCGCTTTATCGGTAACCATCTTGCGGTGGCCTTTGAGGACGACCCGGAAGAAGAAATCCGTAAACTGAATACGCGTCGCGGCGAACTGGAGCGGGCGCTGACCGCCCATGAGAGCGATAACCAGCAGAACCGGGTGCAGTATGAGCAGGCAAAAGAGGGCGTATCCGCACTCAACCGCCTGCTGCCGCGTCTGAATCTGCTGGCCGATGACTCGCTGGCCGATCGCGTGGATGAGATCCAGGAACGCCTTGACGAAGCGCAGGAAGCCGCGCGCTTCGTCCAGCAGCATGGGAATCAGCTGGCAAAACTGGAGCCGATCGTTTCCGTGCTTCAAAGCGACCCGGAGCAGTTTGAACAGCTGAAAGAAGATTACGTCTATTCGCAGCAGACTCAGCGCGACGCGCGTCAGCAGGCATTTGCGCTGACCGAAGTGGTGCAGCGTCGCGCCCACTTTAGCTACTCCGATTCCGCAGAGATGCTGAGCGGTAATAGCGATCTGAACGAGAAGCTGCGCCAGCGTCTGGAGCAGGCTGAGGCGGAGCGCGCCCGTACCCGCGAAGCGCTGCGTACCCACGCCGCGCAGCTCAACCAGTACAACCAGGTGCTGGCATCGCTGAAAAGCTCCTACGACACCAAGAAAGAGCTGCTCAACGACCTGCATAAAGAGCTTCAGGACATTGGCGTGCGCGCCGACGCCGGCGCCGAAGAGCGCGCTCGTCTGCGCCGCGATGAGCTTCATGCTCAGCTCAGCAACAACCGCGCGCGGCGGAACCAGCTCGAAAAAGCATTGACCTTCTGCGAAGCGGAAATGGATAACCTGACCCGCAGGCTGCGCAAGCTGGAGCGCGATTACTGCGAAATGCGCGAACAGGTGGTCAGCGCTAAAGCCGGCTGGTGTGCGGTCATGCGCCTGGTGAAAGACAACGGCGTGGAGCGTCGCCTGCATCGTCGCGAGCTGGCCTACCTTTCGGCAGATGAACTGCGCTCGATGTCGGATAAGGCGCTCGGCGCGCTGCGTCTGGCGGTCTCGGATAACGAACACCTGCGCGATGTACTGCGTATTTCTGAAGATCCGAAACGCCCGGAGCGTAAAATCCAGTTCTTTGTCGCCGTTTATCAGCATCTGCGCGAGCGTATTCGCCAGGATATCATCCGCACCGACGATCCGGTGGAAGCGATTGAGCAGATGGAGATCGAACTCAGCCGTCTGACGGAAGAGCTGACCAACCGCGAGCAGAAGCTGGCCATCAGCTCCCGCAGCGTGGCCAATATTATCCGCAAGACTATCCAGCGCGAGCAAAACCGTATTCGTATGCTCAACCAGGGGCTGCAGAGCGTCTCCTTCGGCCAGGTCAACAGCGTGCGTCTGAACGTCAACGTGCGGGAAACCCACTCGATGCTGCTGGACGTGCTGTCAGAACAGCATGAACAGCATCAGGACCTGTTTAACAGCAATCGTCTGACCTTCTCGGAAGCGCTGGCGAAGCTGTATCAGCGCCTCAATCCGCAGATTGATATGGGGCAGCGTACGCCGCAGACCATCGGTGAAGAACTGCTGGACTACCGCAACTATCTGGAGATGGAAGTGGAAGTTAACCGTGGTTCCGACGGCTGGCTGCGCGCGGAATCCGGTGCGCTATCGACCGGTGAGGCTATCGGTACCGGGATGTCGATTCTGGTGATGGTGGTACAGAGCTGGGAAGATGAATCCATGCGCCTGCGCGGTAAGGACATTTCGCCGTGTCGTCTGCTGTTCCTTGATGAAGCGGCGCGTCTGGATGCTCGCTCTATCGCGACGCTGTTCGAGCTCTGCGATCGTCTGGAGATGCAGCTGATTATCGCGGCGCCGGAAAATATCAGCCCGGAAAAAGGTACCACCTATAAGCTGGTGCGTAAGGTCGTGAATAATCACGAGCACGTGCACGTCGTCGGGCTGCGTGGCTTCGCACCGCAGCTGCCCGAAACGCTGCCGGGAACGGCAAATGCTTCATAGGATGGTACAATAACCAGCCAAAGGGCGACGCGATGTCGCCCTTTTTGTTATCCGTTCCTGTATTTTAGGATTGTATAATCTTTTAACTTCTTTACATTTGGGAAGGCAAAAGCGTTTTCGTCTTCATATACTGAAAGTAAGCCCCATTTTAGCGGGCAGCAATGTGTTAACAGGGGGCAAGGGATGTTGCTAAAGAAACGGTATGGTCGTCAATTGTCTGCGCTCAGCCTGAGCCTGGCGTTTGCATTTGCTCCACTGTTCAATGTCCAGGCTGAAGAGCCTGAAGTGGTACCATCGGATAGCTCTGCCACCATCAGCGAGCTCTCTTCCGCGCTAAGCCAAAGCGCAAACCAATCCGCGGCGGTCGCCCAAATGGCCGGCGAGCAGGCTCTTTCTGCCGATGCGGCAGCGAAGAGCCGCGCCGGGATTCAGGCGGTACTGCCGTCCGGTTATCAACCCGTATTTATGAATCCGCTGGTATCGCTGTATGCGTCCAGGGATATGAAACCGATGTGGGATAACCGCGAGGCGGTGCAGGCGTTTCAACAGCAGCTGGCTGAGGTTGCTATCGCCGGTTTTCAGCCGCAGTTCACCACCTGGGTTGAGCTGTTGACCGACCCGGCAGTGAACGGTCTGGCGCGGGATGTCGTTCTGTCTGACGCCATGATGGGCTATCTGCATTTTATTAGCGGTATTCCGACTCAGGGCAACCGCTGGCTGTATGGCACGAAACCGTATGCCATGTCGACGCCGCCTCTGTCGGTGATTAACCAGTGGCAGGTGGCGCTGGATAACGGTTCGCTGCCGCAGTTTATTGCGGGTCTGGCTCCGCAGCATCCGCAGTATGCCGCAATGCATCAGGCGCTATTAGCTCAGGTTGCCGATTCCCGTCCCTGGCCGCAGCTCACCGGTAAGACGTCGCTGCGCCCGGGGGAATGGAGCAACGATGCCGGCGCGCTGCGCGAAATTTTACAGCGCACCGGTATGCTGGATGACGCGGCAAAAATTTCGTTGCCCGGCGATGAGGTGGTGAGTCCGTCCGCCGGGAAAAAGGCCAAGAGCAGCGGCCGTGGCGTTTACGATCGCCAGTTAGTGGAGGGCGTTAAGCGCTTCCAGGCGTGGCAGGGACTGGGCGCAGACGGCGTGATTGGTCAGGCGACCCGCGACTGGCTCAACGTTTCTCCTGCGCAGCGCGCCGGCGTGCTGGCATTGAATATCCAGCGTTTGCGCCTGCTGCCGGGTAATCTGGCGACCGGAATTATGGTGAATATTCCCGCCTTTTCGCTGGTCTATTACCAGGACGGTAGCCAGGTGCTGGCATCGCGGGTTATCGTTGGCCGTCCGGACCGCAAAACCCCTATGATGAGCAGTGCGCTGAACAACGTTGTGGTCAACCCGCCGTGGAACGTTCCGCCGACGCTGGCGCGCAACGATATTCTGCCGAAGGTGCGCAATAACCCAGGCTATCTTGAGCAGCACGGCTATACGATGATGCGCGGCTGGAATAGCAAAGAGACTATCGACCCGTATCAGGTGGACTGGGAAACGATAACCGCATCGAATCTGCCGTTCCGCTTCCAGCAGGCTCCCGGCGCGCGCAATTCGCTGGGGCGCTATAAATTCAATATGCCAAGTTCAGATGCGATATATTTGCACGATACGCCCAATCACAATCTGTTCCAGCGTGATGGACGCGCGCTGAGTTCCGGGTGCGTGCGCGTGAATAAAGCCTCAGAACTGGCCAATATGCTGCTTCAGGATGCTGGCTGGAATGATGCGCGTATTTCAGATGCGCTTAAACAGGGGAATACCCGCTACGTTAATATTCGCCAGAATATCCCGGTTAATCTCTATTATTTGACCGCGTTCGTCGGCGCTGATGGACGTACACAATATCGAACAGATATTTACAATTACGATCTCACCGCGCGATCCAGCGCACAAATTCTACCTAAAGCTGAACAATTAATCAGATAAATGAAGTAGTTCAACGGATTTGGTTGTCCTACCTCTGTGTGAAAACGGGCCTTGCACGCTGCAAGGCCCGAGTTTACTGGGGTTAGGCTACCTTGACGTTGGCAATAATGCCCGGTAAGGTGCCTTTCGTGCGCCAGAAGTGCATATACATATAATCCTGCAAAGGCGCTGTGGCAGTAAGCAGCCCGTTCTCCATAGCTGATATTTATTAGCCGTAGGGGAGCGAGCGCGTGCTGGCGGCTAACGGGCGCATTGCGGGAAAAGTATATTACGATTCATTTACCTGTAGACCTGATTATCATGGACAAATTTGACGCTAATCGCCGCAAACTGCTGGCGTTAGGTGGAGCCGCGCTCGGTGCTGCTGCCATTCTGCCTGCGCCGGCATTTGCCACCCTCTCGACCCCCCGACCGCGTATTTTGACGCTGAACAACCTGCATACCGGTGAATCACTCAAGGCGGAGTTTTTCGATGGCAGAGGCTATATTCAGGATGAATTAGCAAGACTTAATCATTTTTTCCGTGATTATCGCGCGAATAAGATTAAGTCCATCGATCCCGGTTTGTTCGATCAACTCTATCGTTTGCAGGGATTACTTGGTACCAACAAGCCTGTCCAGCTTATTTCCGGTTATCGTTCTGTTGATACCAATAATGAGCTTCGCGCGCGCAGCCGGGGTGTGGCAAAACACAGCTACCACACTAAAGGCCAGGCCATGGATTTTCATATTGAAGGCATTTCGTTAAGCAATGTTCGCAAAGCCGCGTTATCTATGCGCACAGGTGGTGTAGGATACTACCCACGTAGCAACTTTGTGCATATTGATACCGGGCCAGTACGGCACTGGTAACGAAAGGAGCCTCATGAACTATCGTATTATTCCGGTTACCGCGTTCGCGCAGAACTGTTCTTTAATCTGGTGTGAACAAACCAAACTGGCGGCGCTGGTCGATCCCGGCGGTGATGCTGAGCGAATCAAACAGGAAGTCGCGGCGGCAGGCGTTAGCCTGATGCAGATTCTGCTCACGCACGGTCATCTCGATCACGTTGGTGCGGCGGCGGAGCTGGCACAACATTATGGCGTGCCGATTATTGGGCCGGAAAAAGAAGATGAGTTCTGGCTGGAAGGACTACCGGCGCAGAGCCGGATGTTCGGTCTGGAAGATTGCCAGCCGCTGCAGCCGGATCGCTGGCTGAACGAAGGCGATACGGTCAGCGTGGGAAATATTTCCCTGCAGGTGCTGCACTGCCCAGGCCATACGCCGGGGCACGTGGTCTTCTTCGATCCTGCTTCCCGACTGTTGATTTCTGGCGATGTGATTTTTAAAGGCGGAGTAGGGCGTAGCGACTTCCCTCGCGGCGACCATAGCCAACTGATCGATGCGATTAAGCGCAAGCTGTTGCCGCTGGGCGATGACGTGTCGTTTATTCCGGGTCATGGACCGATGTCGACCCTTGGCTATGAGCGTCTGCACAACCCATTCCTGCAGGATGAAATGCCGGTCTGGTGACCTAAACCAGCATATAAAAAAGGCCGCACATGCGGCCTTTTGTTTGCCCTGCGCTGAGATTACAGTACGGCAACAATCGCTTCGCACAGCGGCGCCATGTTGTCGGGCGTCATACCGGCGACGTTTATACGTCCGGACGCCACCGCGTAAATTCCGAACTCTTCACGCAGACGCAGTACCTGCTCTTTGGTCAGGCCGCTGAACGAGAACATCCCGTTTTGCTGAATGATGAAAGAGAAATCGCGGCTGGCGCCTTTTTCCTGCAGGGTATTAACGAACAGCAGACGCATACGCTGGATGCGTTGACGCATGTCGGTCAACTCTTGATCCCAGATGGCGCGCAGCGCGTCATTGCTGAGAATGGTCGCCACTACCGAGGCGCCGTGAGCGGGCGGGTTTGAGTAGTTCGCGCGGATAACCGACTTCATCTGGCTGAAAGCGCGGTCTACCGCTTCCTGGTCAGCGGCGACCAGCGTACAGGCGCCCACGCGCTCGTTGTACAGGCCGAAGTTTTTCGAGTAGGAGCTGGCAACCAGCAGCTCTTTATGCAGAGCGGCGAAAGCGCGCAGGCCTTCAGCATCTTCTTCCAGGCCGCGGGCAAAGCCCTGGTAGGCAAAGTCAAACAGCGGCAGCCAGCCTTTCTCTACGGAGAGCTGCGCCAGCTGTTGCCACTGCTCCAGCGTCGGATCGATACCGGTTGGGTTATGGCAGCAGCCGTGGAACAGAACCACGTCGCCGGCCTGCGCTTCGTTCAGGCTGGCCAGCAGCCCCTCGAAGTCGAGTTTGTGATTAGCGGCATCGTAGTAGGTGTATTCGCGCACTTCCAGCCCGGCTGAATTGAACACGCTTTTATGGTTCGGCCAACTGGGGTTGCTCACCCAAATACGTTTAACGTCGGTGTTCTTCGCCAGAAAATCGGCGGCGACGCGCAGGCCACCTGTACCGCCGGGCGTTTGCGCGGTGCGGGCGCGTTTATCATTGATAATTGCGCTTCCTTTCCCGAACAGAAGCTCCTGGGTGCAGCGGCCAAATTCCGGAATACCATCGATACCCAGATAATTTTTAGTGGTTTCATTTTCCAGCAGATACTGCTCTGCTTTTTTCACGCTAGTCAGGACCGGTGTTTTACCCGTTTCATCTTTATAAACACCAATTCCAAGATTAATTTTTGTTGGGCGGTCATCGGCACGAAACAGATCGGCCAGGCCCAGAATTGGGTCGGCAGGGGCGGCGGTAATGTTCTCAAACATGACGAGGTTCCATTGTGATTACTGAAGGGAAATCCGCTATCAGGTTAACGGGAGTTATGTTAATTGCCAACCGTTTGCGACAAAAAGCGAGAAGGTTTTTGAAAGTTACGATCTTCCTCTCAGGAAAGCAGAAAAGCAGGACCGAAGTCCTGCTTTTTAGGCATATCACGAAGGGGTGTACTGCAGATTAGAACTGGTAAACGATACCCACTGCGGCCTGGTCGTCGGTCGCAACGCCAGCGGCTTTGGTGTAATCGTTGTCGTTCAGCTGGTTGAATTTATACGCAGCGTAGACGTTCATGTTTTTGTTGAAGTAGTACCAGGTACCCACTTCGACGTATTTAACCAGGTCAGCATCGCCGCCGGAGAAGCCAGCGCGAGAGCGCAGGTCTTTACCTTTAGTCTGTACGTAGCCGATGGACGGACGCAGGCCGAAGTCGAACTGATACTGAACAACGGCTTCGAAGTTCTGAGTTTTATTAGCGAAGTAGTTGCCTTCGTTTTCCGGCGTCATGTTGTAAGTCTGAGAGTACATGACCGCAGCATAGACGTTGTTCGCGTCATACTTAGCGGAGGTTGCCCATGCTTCAGCTTTTTCGCCCTGACGGTCAGCTTTCTGATCGCCGCTACGGTTGGAGTTCGCATAGCCTGCAGACAGCGCAATGCCGTTGTCAAACGCGTAGGTTGCCGCGGTGCTGAAGCCGTCGCCGTTTTGTTTCTTAACATCACGGCTAGAAGCGTCGTTTTTACCCTGGTACTGCAGCGCGAAGCTCAGGCCGTCAACCAGACCGAAGAAGTCAGAGTTACGGTAGGTGGCTACGCCGTTGGTACGCGCGGTCATGAAGTTGTCGGTGTAGCTCCAGCCGTCGCCGCCCCATTCAACCAGCATATCGGTTGCCGCTTCAACGTCGTAGATGGCGCCGTAGTTACGACCGTAGTCGAATGAACCGTATTCACCGGCTTTTAAGCCTGCGAAAGCCAGACGAGTTTTGGTGGTCTGTTTACCTTCAACATTGGACGCATCCATGTTGTATTCCCACTGACCGTAGCCAACCAGCTGATCGTTGATCTGGGTTTCGCCTTTCAGGCCGATACGGGCGTAGGTGGTATCATCGCTGCTGGTGTCGCCGTTGGTGGTCCAGACGTGCTCGCCAACCATTTTTCCGTAGAAGTCCAGTTTGTTGCCGTTTTTGTTATAGATTTCTGCAGCGTTAGCTGCACCGGCTACCAGCAGGGCAGGAATTACCGCTGCCAGAATTTTGCGCTTCATCATTATTTATTACCCTCATTTATATTTTTTTATGAACACTTGCCACTGCCGTCAATAAGTTTCGTCAATAAAAATTTACAGAACTATTGATGATAGTTTGGTGTCTGGAGGCATCTTTCCATTCAGAACAACGTTTCGCTAGCCTGAAAATGCTACCAATATCGCATATGAGTAACAAGAGGAAATCCTATGTAACTAAATATGTATTTTTGGGAACTTTGTGAACTCAATCAACATTCCGCCCCTGTTCGCCGATTAAATCACCTGTCTTTATATATCTATATGAATTAATTATGATTAATTTAGATAAGAGAGGGTTTGTGCATTTTACGTCAGCATTTTGCTTTATTTTTATTCAAATCTTGTCGTTGCAAGTTGTGCTGTGGTTGGTTAAAAAGCGATCAATATAATCAGCATGTTTGCCAATTTATGAACATAAGGTGCGGTTTTAATTAGCGGTCGCTAATGAAATAGTGCGTAACATAATTGTGAATCAGGATGGTTGATGTTTAAGTTTCCTGATATTCGTTAACGTAAATTGACATAAAAAAAGGCCAGCTTGCGCTGGCCCTGGATGAAAATTGCAGAAAAAAATCAGAAAGTCGCGTTACGCGGGGTCCGCGGGAACGGAATGACGTCGCGAACGTTCTGCACGCCGGTCACGTAGGCGATAAGACGCTCAAAGCCCAGACCGAAACCGGAGTGCGGTACGGTGCCGTAACGGCGCAGGTCGCGATACCACCAGTAGTCTTCTTTATTAAGACCCATTTCCGCCATACGCGCGTCAAGCACGTCCAGGCGCTCTTCACGCTGGGAGCCACCGATAATTTCACCGATGCCCGGCGCCAGAACGTCCATTGCGGCGACGGTTTTACCGTCTTCGTTAAGGCGCATATAGAACGCCTTGATGTCTTTCGGGTAGTTTTTCACCACCACCGGAGCTTTAAAGTGCTCTTCCGCCAGATAGCGTTCGTGCTCGGAGGAGAGATCCACGCCCCAGTAGACCGGGTTTTCGAACGACTTACCGCAGTTTTCCAGAATGGTGACCGCGTCAGTGTAATCAACCTGGGCAAAATCAGCGGAAACGAAACGCTGCAGGCGGTCGATAGCGTCTTTATCAACGCGTTCGGCAAAGAACTGCATGTCGTCTGCGCGCTCTTCGAGAACGGCTTTGAAGACGTACTTCAGCATCGCTTCCGCCAGACCTGCCACATCGTTCAGGTTAGCAAAGGCGACTTCCGGCTCCAGCATCCAGAACTCCGCCAGGTGGCGGCTGGTGTTGGAGTTTTCCGCACGGAAGGTCGGGCCAAAGGTGTAGATTTTGGACAGCGCGCAGGCGTAGGTTTCGCCGTTCAACTGGCCGGAAACGGTCAGGAACGACTCTTTGCCGAAGAAGTCTTTATCGAAATCGACTTTGCCCTGTTCGTTGCGCGGCAGGTTTTCCAGATCCAGCGTTGACACGCGGAACATCTCGCCGGCGCCTTCAGTGTCGGAAGCGGTAATCAGCGGAGTCGAAACCCAGAAGAAACCCTGCTCGTCGAAGAAACGGTGCAGCGCCTGCGCCAGGGTATGGCGAACGCGCGCCACCGCGCCAATCAGGTTGGTGCGCGGGCGCAGGTGGGCAACTTCACGCAGGTACTCGATGCTATGGCGTTTAGCCGCCATCGGATAAGTATCCGGATCTTCCACCCAGCCGCTGACTTCCACGTGGCTGGCCTGGATTTCAAAGCTCTGGCCCTGGCCCTGAGATGCCACGACTTTACCGGTCACCACGACCGAGCAGCCGGTGGTCAGGCGCAGCACTTCCTGATTGTAATTGGGAAGAGAATTACTAATAACGGCCTGTACAGGATCAAAGCAGGAACCGTCATAGACGGCGAGGAAAGAAAAGCCAGCTTTAGAATCTCGGCGGGTACGCACCCATCCGCGCACGGTGACTTCGCTGTCAACGGCAACGCGGCCCTGGAGTACGTCGGCTACAGGCACAACGCTCATAATAGTCTCTCTTGTTAGTCCAATAGAAAAATCTGTATTCCCCTGCAACAGGGGGATATCTATGTTACCTGTCATCTTCCATCAGACAAGTAGATTTCGCACAAGAAAGGGGGGTTTTAGGAAATAAATAAGGAGATAGCCTACTTTGCTGCGTGAGAGCCTGATATTCAGAGAGATTCGTTCATTGCGATTATCCCATGCAGGGCGACCGGGGTTCTTAATGCTTGATAACGTCTGGGGGTGATAAGCGGAGGCAAATAAAAATGCGCCCGTTTTGGCGGACGCATTTTGTCTTTATATGACCTAGCTGGCTTTTTTAACCGGCGGTAGATCGAAGGCTTTGCGCAGCGCGCGGACGAAAGCTTTATCGTGACAAATCGTTTTACCCGGGCTATCCGAAAGTTTCGCCACCGGTTTACCGTTGCACTCCACCAGCTTGATAACAATATTGAGCGGCTTCACCTGAGGAATATCGCAGGTTAAACGCGTGCCGATACCGAAGCTCAGATTCACCCGCGATGAGAAGTGGCGATAGAGATCAACCGCTTTTGTCAGGTCGAGATTGTCGGAAAATACCAGCACTTTGCTCAGCGGGTCGATGCCCAGCTTTTTGTAGTGGGCGATAGCCTTCTCGCCCCATTCCACCGGGTCGCCGGAGTCGTGGCGCAGCCCCTGATAGCGGGTCGCAAACTCCGGCCCGAAATCGCGCAGAAAAGCGTCCATCGTAATGCAGTCGGTCAGCGCAATCCCCAGCCGATCGGGATACTCTTCCAGCCAGGCAGCGAGAGCCGCGCGCTGGCTGCTCGCCAGGTTCGGGCTGATCTGCTGATGCGCCTGGAACCATTCGTGAGCCTGGGTCCCCATTGGGGTCAAATTCAAACGCCGCGCCAGATCGTAATTGCTGGTACCGGTGAACCAGGATTCTTGCTGAAGACGCTGAACAATCGCCTGCTGCACCTCGCGGGAGAAGCGGCGGCGGGTACCGAAATCCATCAGGCGGAAGCCCGACATATCGATATCAGCAGTGAGGCGGTTAAAGTCAGTCAGCTTATGCTCAAGGGTGTCCAGCGCGAGATCGACGCTGATTTCCGGCGAGCGGTAGCGATGAACCAGCTCGCTTATCACCGCCAGCAGCGGAACTTCCCACATAATAACTTCAAGCCAGGGGCCGGAAAGGCGAATATTCAGCTTGCCGTTGTCATTGATGACCGTGACCTGGCGCGGGTCGTAGCGGAAGCCGCGTAGCCACTCGAGATAGTCTGGCGCAAAGAAGGGCAGGCTCGACAACCAGTGATATTCATCGTCCTGCAGTCTCAGGTCGCGCATCGTCTCAACCTGCTCGCGAATCGCATCGGCGTAGATGCCGAGCAGATCGTCCCCGCGGCAGCGGAACTCCGCCGCAACCTGTACATCATTGTAGCGGTGGAAGACAGCCTGCTGCATGTGCAGCTTGTAGGCATCCGTATCAAGCAACGAGTGCAGTACAGGAGAAGTGGATTGGGTCATGGTGCGCAGTAGCATCCTCTCACTGGAGCGTTTCCATCAAAACCAAAGCGGTAAAAGGAGGCGGAGTATACCTGTAATACCCGACGCTGTCCCGCGGTGACGGCTGATGGCGACGCTGACGGTCATTTGCGAGGCCTAGTTTAATATATTGAACACGCATCACACCACAAGCTTTGCGCCTGGTCGAGCGCATTTCGTGCCTCTTGTGTTATCAAAATGTAGCAATTTTCATGTTTAGCATTGAAAAGATGAAGATTCTGCATAGCGAGATTTGCGCAACAGGAATAGACTGAGTCGACACTTTACAGGACACGCTAAAGGTTTTTTATGACACAACAGCCCCAAGCCAAATACCGCCACGACTACCGTGAGCCGGAGTATCTGATTAGCGATATCGATTTGACCTTTGACCTGGATGCCGCGAAAACCGTTGTGACGGCTGAGAGCAAGGTCTCCCGCCACGCGGCTACGTCTGATGTGCCATTGCGTCTGGATGGCGAAGACCTGACGTTGGTCTCTCTGCGGATTGATGGTCAGCCGTGGAGCGACTACAAGGAAGAAAATAACCAGCTGGTGATTAGCGGGTTGCCGGAACATTTCACTCTGACCATCGTCAATGAAATCAGCCCGGCGGCGAATACCGCGCTGGAAGGGCTATATCAGTCCGGCGAAGCGCTGTGTACCCAGTGCGAGGCGGAAGGCTTCCGCCACATTACCTGGTATCCGGACCGCCCGGACGTTCTGGCGCGCTTCACCACCAAAATCATCGCCGATAAAGCAAAATACCCGTTTCTGCTCTCCAACGGTAACCGCGTGGCCCAGGGCGAGCTGGAAAATGGCCGTCACTGGATCCAGTGGCAGGACCCGTTCCCAAAACCGTGCTACCTGTTTGCGCTGGTGGCCGGTGATTTTGACGTCCTGCGCGATACCTTCAAAACCCGTTCGGGGCGTGAAGTGGCGCTGGAGCTCTACGTTGACCGCGGTAACCTTGACCGCGCGCCGTGGGCGATGACCTCGCTGCAAAATTCGATGAAGTGGGACGAAACCCGCTTTGGTCTCGAGTACGACCTCGACATCTATATGATTGTCGCCGTCGACTTCTTCAACATGGGCGCCATGGAGAACAAAGGTCTTAACGTCTTTAACTCCAAATACGTACTGGCGCGTACCGATACCGCGACCGATAAAGATTACCTGGATATCGAGCGCGTGATTGGTCATGAATATTTCCATAACTGGACCGGCAATCGCGTGACCTGCCGCGACTGGTTCCAGCTCAGCCTGAAAGAGGGGCTGACCGTCTTCCGCGATCAGGAATTCAGCTCCGACCTCGGCTCGCGCGCGGTGAACCGCATCAATAACGTACGCACCATGCGCGGCCTGCAGTTTGCCGAAGACGCCAGCCCGATGGCGCATCCGATTCGCCCGGATAGCGTGATCGAGATGAACAACTTCTATACCCTGACGGTGTATGAGAAGGGAGCGGAAGTGATCCGCATGCTGCATACCCTGCTGGGCGAAGAAAATTTCCAGAAAGGCATGCAGCTCTATTTTGAGCGCCACGACGGCAGCGCCGCGACCTGCGACGACTTTGTCCAGGCGATGGAAGACGCTTCCAACGTCGATCTGTCCCACTTCCGCCGCTGGTATAGCCAGTCCGGTACGCCGATTGTCACCGTCCATGATGACTACAACCCGGAAACGGAGCAGTACACGCTGACCATCAGCCAGCGCACGCCGCCGACCGCTGAGCAGGCGGAGAAGCTGCCGCTGCATATTCCGTTCGACATCGAGCTGTACGATAACGAAGGCAAGGTAATCCCGCTGCAGAAGGGCGGTCACCCGGTGCATCACGTGCTGAACGTCACCCAGGCGGAGCAGACTTTTGTTTTCGACAACGTTTACTTCCAGCCGGTCCCGGCGCTGCTTTGCGAGTTTTCCGCGCCGGTGAAGCTGGAGTACAAATGGAGCGATCAGCAGCTGACCTTCCTGATGCGCCACGCGCGGAATGATTTCTCCCGCTGGGACGCGGCGCAGAGCCTGCTGGCGACCTATATCAAACTCAACGTCAACCGTCACCAGCAGGGGCAGCCGCTGTCTCTGCCGATTCACGTCGCCGATGCGTTCCGCGCGATTCTGCTGGATGAGAAGATCGATCCGGCGCTGGCGGCTGAGATCCTGACGCTGCCTTCAGCGAATGAAATGGCGGAGCTGTTTGCGATTATCGATCCGCTTGCCATCGCGGCGGTGCGCGAAGCGCTGACCCGCACGCTGGCGAAAGAGCTGGCTGACGAGTTCCTGGCGGTTTACAACGCCAACAAGCTCGACGGCTACCGCGTTGAGCATGCCGATATCGGTAAGCGTTCTCTGCGTAATACCTGCCTGCGCTACCTGGCGTTTGGCGATACCGAGCTGGCGGATAAACTGATTAGCGCGCAGTATCACCATGCGGACAATATGACCGACGCGCTGGCGGCGCTGGCGGCGGCCGTAGCGGCCCAGCTGCCGTGCCGCGATGCGCTGATGCAGGAATATGACGACAAGTGGCACCAGGACGGACTGGTCATGGATAAATGGTTTATCCTGCAGTCCACCAGCCCGGCGGATAACGTCCTGGAGACGGTTCGCGGCCTGTTGCATCATCGCTCGTTCAGCATGGGTAACCCGAACCGCGTCCGTTCTCTGATCGGCGCCTTTGCCGGCAGCAACCCGGCGGCGTTCCATGCAGAAGACGGCAGCGGCTATCAGTTCCTGGTCGAGATGCTGACTGAGCTGAACAGCCGCAACCCGCAGGTGGCTTCGCGTCTGATTGAGCCGCTGATTCGTCTGAAACGCTATGACGAGAAACGTCAGGCGCTGATGCGCGGGGCGCTGGAGCAGTTGAAGGGTCTGGAGAATCTTTCCGGGGATCTGTTCGAGAAAATCAGTAAAGCGCTGGCGTAACGCCAGCGCGAGTCCAAACCTGTAGCCCCGCTAAGCGCAGCGCGAGCGGGGGAACGTCGCAGTCGTTAACCGTGGCTCACTAAGCGTGGCGAGGATTCGTTCTTGCCGCGCTGCATCACCCGATTCAGTACTTCCGCTTCCAGTTCGGCCAGCTTCGCTGAACCCGTGCGTCGCGGACGGGGAATGTCCACCAGCAGATCCAGCCCTATCTTCCCCTCTTCAATCAGCAAAACGCGATCGGCCATCGCCACCGCCTCGCTGACATCGTGGGTGACCAGCAGAACGGTAAATCCGTGCTCCTGCCACAGCGAAACAATCAGATCCTGCATCTCCAGGCGAGTGAGGGCGTCCAGCGCGCCCAGCGGTTCATCAAGCAGTAATAATCCGGGGCGATGAATTAACGCGCGAGCCAGCGCCACGCGCTGCTTTTGCCCGCCGGAAAGCGCCGCGGGCCATTCACCGGCGCGGTCTTCAAGGCCGACGCTCGCCAGCGCCTTGAGCGCCGCCTCGCGCCACTGCCCCTTCAGCCCGAGGCCGACATTGTCGATCACCGTTTTCCACGGCAGCAGGCGGGAATCCTGGAACATCATCCGGGTATCCTCCTGGATTTGCGCCAGCGGCGTCGAACCCGCCAGCAGCTGCCCGGCGTTGGGTTTTTCCAGCCCGGCCAGCAGCCGCAGCAGGGTGCTTTTACCGCCGCCGCTGCGTCCGACCACCGCGACAAATTGCCCGGTGGGAATATGCAGATCGAGTTCATTCAGAATCGTCTTGCTGCCGTAACGCTTGCTTACGCCGTTTAGCAGTAGCGGGATCCCCGGATTAAGACGCGCGGTTGTCATGCGTTGGCCTCCTGAAGGTGGTAAGCCGGATTCCAGCGCAGCCAGACGCGTTCAAGAAGCTGTGCGCTGAAGTCGGCCAGTTTGCCGAGAATAGCGTAAAGAATAATGGCGACGACCACGACATCGGTCTGCAGAAATTCGCGGGCATTCATCGCCAGATAGCCGATACCGGCGTTAGCCGAGATGGTTTCAGCCACGATCAGCGTTAACCACATCAGGCCGAGCGCAAACCGGATGCCGACCATAATGGAGGGCAGGGCGCCCGGCAGGATCACGTGACGGAACAGAGCAAAACCCGATAAGCCATAGCTGCGGGCCATCTCCACCAGACCCCGGTCAATGTTTCGAATACCGTGCCAGGTGTTGATATAAATCGGGAACATCGTCCCCAGCGCCACGAGGAAAATTTTGGCGCTTTCATCGATGCCGAACCATAAAATCACCAGCGGAATCAGCGCGAGGTGCGGTACGTTGCGCAGCATCTGAATGGAGGTGTCCAGCAGGCGTTCGCCCCAGCGCGACAGGCCGCTGATAAGCCCGAGAACCAGGCCAATGGAACCGCCGATGCTGAAACCAATAAGCGCCCGCCATGAGCTGATGGCCAGATGTTGCCAAAGCTCGCCGCTGGCGGAGAGCGTCCAGAAGGCTTTGAGCACCCCTTCCGGTGACGGCAAAATACGGGTAGAGAGCCAACCAACGGAAGAGGCGAATTGCCATACAATCACGCTGCCAACCGGCAAAAGCCAGGGGGCTATGCGGATCAGGAGTTTTTGCGAAAGCGTCGCCATACAGTGTTCCTTTATTCTTTAGCGTTTTGCCTGGTGATGGGCATCAACGCTGAACTTTAAACGTGCTCAACCCGCTGTAAGGTTTTCAGCGCCGGCGCGCGGCTGCTGGGGCGATGCAGCGCCTGCCAGAAGGTTTCCAGCGCCTGGTCGAGGCGGCCCTGCAGATTCGGGGTAAACTGCGGTTTATGCTGATAATCCGTAACCTGGCTATCGTCAGCGAAAACGCCGTGGAGGATCTCCTGGGCTTTCAGCGCGTTGAGTACCGGTTTTAAGGCGTAATCCACCGCCAGCATATGGGCGATGGTTCCGCCGGTAGCCAGCGGCAGAACGATTTTGCCCTCCAGCGCGCGCTCCGGCAGCAGGTCCAGAAGCGTCTTTAACGCGCCGGAAAAAGAGGCCTTATAGACGGGCGTCGCAATGATCAGCCCATCGGCGCCGGCAAGCTGTTCATTTAACGCATGGAGGGCTGGGTTATCAAAGCGAGCGTAGAGCAGGTCTTCCGGAGCGAAATTCTGCAGATGCCAGTGGCAGACCTCGATATCCGCCGCCGAAAGCGTCTCTCTGGCGTATTCCAGAAGCGCGCTGGAGCGGGAAGGGTAGCGCGGGCTGCCCGCAAGTGTGATGACTCGCATACTCTCTCCTTATAACTAAATATTTGCATTTATCTATAATTGATAACATTTAGCCGCAGTGTGACAGAGCGCTTTTATTTCCCTAAATGATTTATCCGGCGTTGGATTGTCAGAAAGTGCATAACGAGCGGGAGAAAAGTAAACGTTTGCGTCGGAGGTAAGATTTTTTGTCGTAGGTCAATTCCCTTTCCGGGGTGGATCGCACATAATACGCCCCCGGTTTGCACACCGGGAATCCAGGAGAGTTCATGTACTACCCCTTCGTTCGTAAAGCCCTTTTTCAGCTCGATCCTGAGCGCGCTCATGAAGTCACTTTTCAACAATTACGCCGTGTTTCGGGTACCCCGCTGGAAATGTTGGTTCGCCAGAAGGTACCGACAAAGCCGGTAACCTGTATGGGGCTCACATTTAAGAACCCGCTGGGCCTGGCCGCCGGGCTGGATAAGAACGGCGAGTGCATTGATGCCCTCGGGGCGATGGGTTTTGGTTCCATTGAAATTGGTACCGTGACGCCGCGTCCACAGCCGGGCAACGATAAGCCAAGGATCTTCCGCCTGGTCGATGCCGAAGGTTTGATCAACCGCATGGGCTTTAATAACCACGGTGTTGATAACCTCGTGGAGAACGTAAAAAAGGCGCATTTTGACGGCATTCTGGGTATTAATATTGGCAAGAATAAAGATACACCGGTAGAACAAGGCAAAGATGATTATCTGATTTGTATGGAAAAAATCTATGCTTATGCCGGCTATATCGCCATTAATATCTCCTCGCCGAATACCCCAGGCTTGCGTACTTTACAATACGGAGATGCGCTGGACGATTTGCTTTCTGGTATTAAAAATAAGCAACGCGAGCTACAAGAGAAACATCAAAAATATGTTCCTGTGGCCGTAAAGATCGCTCCGGATCTTTCCGTCGAAGAATTGATCCAGGTAGCGGACAGTTTAGTCCGGCATAATATAGATGGCGTCATTGCCACCAATACCACTCTGGATCGATCGCTGGTGCAGGGGATGAAACATTGTGATGAAACCGGTGGCCTTAGCGGACGTCCATTGCAGCTGAAGAGTACGGAAATTATCCGCATGCTGTCTGCGGAATTAAATGGCCGCCTGCCAATTATCGGAGTCGGCGGTATTGACTCGGTGATTGCCGCCCGGGAAAAGATAGCCGCCGGAGCGACGCTGGTGCAGATTTATTCCGGATTTATTTTTAAAGGCCCGCCGCTGATTAAAGAAATTGTTACCCATATCTAATCTTTTCCCCCTCTGATACTCCTCCAGGGCTTTATTTATAGCCCTGGTTGTTTTATATTCCTTCATTGTTGCTTATTTAGACATTTTAGTCTTTTCTTAATTTTTGAAATATTCTGTAGCAGTTTACCTGTTTATTACAGACGGAAGTGGAAGAGGACGGGGGTAGAAATGCGGATCAAACCTGACGATAACTGGCGCTGGTATTACGATGAAGAGCATGACCGCATGATGCTCGATCTGGCTAATGGTATGTTATTCAGATCGCGTTTTGCTCGCCGCATGTTGACGCCCGACGCCTTCGCGCCTTCCGGATTTTGCGTTGATGACGCAGCGCTCTATTTTTCATTTGAAGAAAAGTGCCGCGATCTTGAATTATCAAAAGAACAGCGCGCTGAATTAGTACTCAATGCGCTGGTCGCTATTCGTTTTCTCAAGCCGCAAATGCCGAAAAGCTGGCATTTCAACACGCATGAAGAGAGCTGGCAGCCCGGCGTTGGCGATGCCGCCAGCGCATGGCTCAGCGATACCGGCCAGCAGGTGAATCTGCTGGTGGTTGAGCCCGGAGAAAACGCCGCGCTGTGCCTGTTAGCCCAGCCCGGTCTGACGCTTGCCGGGCGGGTGATGCAGCTCGGCGACGTGATTAAAATTATGAACGACAGGCTGCAGCCGGCGCCAGGCGTCGCCAGCTACAGCCTGGGTCAGGCGGTTTAAGGCGCCAGCCTCACCGCGGTTTTCGGCACGCAGCTACAGCATAAAATGGTGCCATCTGCGGCGACCGCGTTTTTCTTCAGCGCGCTGACTTCTCCTTCTTCCAGCCGGATGCGGCAGCTGCCGCAAATCCCAGCCCGGCAGGAGTAAGGAATACGAATTCCCTGTTGTTCCAGCTGCTCCAGCAAGATTTGCTGATTATTACCGGTAAAACTCACTCCCTGCCACGCTATTTCCACCGTCGCGTTCTCCTGCGCTTCAGGTGCCGGCGTAGTATCACTCTCGCCTGCGCCGTAGGCCTTCGCCGGGCCGCTGGCCAGCACTTCTAACGCATCGCCCACGCGGATTACGCCGCTATTTCGCGCGATCAGGTTCTGGCCAAAATCGACATCGCCGTTATCCAGCGCCGTGCGGAAACGCTGCAGCGTGCTTAAGGGCTCCCCGGAAGGATGCTTTTGCCCGCGCTCCGGGCTGACGGTGGTCAATACGCAGCGGCTGCACGGTTTGACGACATCAAAAATGACCTCGCCAATGCGCACCACTTTCCACGTATCTTCTTCCCAGGCGGCCGCGCCGGTCACCAGCAGATTTGGGCGAAATTGTTCTATGCTTACGCTGGCCGGACAGCGATTTTGCAGATCGCGCAGCGAGGCCTCATTGGCCAGCAGATAGGGAAAACCGTCGGCAAAAGAGAGGGGGACGGCATCGTGACGTTTTACCCTGCGGCTAAGCGCTGGCCCCAGCCAGCGGAGCTGAACGCTGCGGTTGAAGAACCCGCTTAGCCACTGGTTCACCCGGTCCGGGGCAATCAGGGCGGTAAAATGGTTGCCCCAGACTTCGGTCGGCTCCTGCTGTACGGAGAAATCGCTGAAGCGCACCATCGCGCTGCTGCCGTCCGGCGCGGTCAGATGCAGACCATCATGGAGCGGCGCGGGAATAAATTTGACCATTTGCGGAAACTGACGGGCGGTAATGAAGGTGCCATCGGTTTCCGTCACCATAAATATACGATCGAAGGCCAGCCCGCTGCTGTCTGCATAAGCGTGGCTGAGTCCCATTCCCCGCATCGATTTGACGGGATGAATGAAAAGTCGCGAAAGGGTTACCATACGCTGCCCCTGGCTTTAAAAATAAGCCTTTAACTTTATGACATGAGGCGCATATTGGCTATAATGCGCACCAATTTTCTTTTAGTAAAAGTGACGATATGAATTCTCTGTTTGCCAGTACGGCTCGTGGGCTGGAAGAGCTGTTAAAAACTGAACTGGAAGGGCTGGGCGCGGTGGACTGCCAGTTGGTCCAGGGCGGGGTCCATTTTCAGGGAGATACGCGGCTGCTGTATCAAAGCCTGATGTGGAGCCGGCTGGCTTCGCGGATTATGCTGCCGCTGGGGCAGTGCAGCGTATACAGCGACCTGGATCTGTACCTTGGCGTACAGGCCATTCCATGGACGGAGATTTTCACTCAGGATGCCACTTTTGCCGTGCACTTTAGCGGGCTGAACGAAGAGATCCGCAATAGCCAGTACGGGGCGTTGAAGGTGAAAGACGCCATCGTCGACAGCTTTACGCGTAAGAATCTGCCGCGTCCCAACGTCGATCGCGAAAATCCCGATCTGCGTATTAACGTCTGGCTGAATAAAGAGACCGCGCATATCTCCCTGGATCTTAGCGGCGAGGGGCTACACCTGCGCGGCTACCGCGACGGTACCGGTATGGCGCCAATCAAAGAAAACCTGGCTGCGGCGATAGTGATGCGTTCCGGCTGGGCTGCCGGTACGCCGCTGCTCGATCCCATGTGCGGTTCCGGTACGCTGCTGATTGAAGCGGCGATGCTTGCTACCGATCGTGCGCCGGGTTTACACCGCGGCCATTGGGGTTTCGGCGGCTGGGCGCAGCATGACGATGCTATCTGGAAAGAGGTGAAGTCCGAAGCACAAACCCGCGCCCGTCAGGGGCTGGCGGCGTATGAGTCGCGCTTTTACGGTTCCGACGTTGACGCCCGCGTCATCGAACGTGCGCAGCGCAACGCCCGTCGCGCCGGTATTGGCGAACTGATTACCTTCGAAGTGAAAGACGTTGCCCAGCTTAGCAACCCACTGCCGAAGGGCCCTTACGGCACGGTGATAAGCAACCCGCCGTACGGCGAGCGTCTGGAGAGTGAACCGGCGCTGATTGCCCTGCATAGCCTGCTGGGGCGGATCATGAAAAATCAGTTTGGCGGCTGGAACCTGTCGCTGTTTAGCGCCTCGCCGGATCTGCTGAGCTGCCTGCAGCTGCGCGCTGATAAGCAGTTCAAAGCGAAAAATGGACCGCTCGACTGCGTCCAGAAGAACTATCATCTTGCGGAAAACGAAGGCGGCAAAACCGCGATGCTGGCGGAAGATTTCGCCAACCGTCTGCGTAAGAACCTGAAAAAATATGAGAAGTGGGCGCGTCAGGAAGGCATTGAATGCTATCGCCTGTATGATGCCGACCTCCCGGAGTACAACGTCGCTATCGACCGCTACGCCGACTGGGTGGTGGTGCAGGAGTATGCGCCGCCGAAAACCGTTGACGCGCACAAGGCCCGCCAGCGCCTGTTTGATATTATCGCCGCCACCATTGCCGTACTGGGGATTGCGCCGAACAAGCTGGTGCTGAAAACCCGCGAACGGCAGAAAGGGAAAAACCAGTATCAGAAAATGGGTGAAAAAGGTGAGTTCATTGAGGTGCAGGAGTATAACGCACGTCTGTGGGTAAACCTGACCGACTACCTGGATACCGGGCTGTTCCTCGACCACCGTATTGCTCGCCGCATGCTGGGCCAGATGAGCAAAGGCAAAGATTTCCTCAACCTTTTCTCCTACACCGGTAGCGCCAGCGTCCACGCCGGCCTTGGCGGCGCGCGTTCCACGACGACGGTCGATATGTCACGTACCTATCTTGAATGGGCTGAACGTAACCTGCGCCTCAATGGCTTAACCGGCCGCGCGCATCGCCTGATGCAGGCTGATGTGCTGGGCTGGCTGCGGGAGACCACCGAACAGTTTGATCTGATCTTTATCGATCCGCCAACCTTCTCCAACTCCAAGCGTATGGATGATGCGTTTGACGTACAGCGCGATCATTTGCGCCTGATGACTGATTTAAAACGTCTGCTGCGTAAAGGCGGCACGATCATGTTCTCGAACAACAAACGCGGTTTCCGTATGGATCATGACGGGCTGGCGCAGCTGGGCCTGAAGGCGCAGGAGATCACGCAAAAAACGCTGTCTCAGGATTTTGCCCGCAACCGTCAGATTCACAACTGCTGGCTGATTACCGCAGCCTGAAAGGAATAAAGAATGTCTTTAATTAGTATGCACGGCGCCTGGCTCTCTTTCAGCGATGCGCCGCTGCTGGATAATGCTGAACTGCATATCGAAGATAACGAACGCGTCTGCCTGGTAGGGCGCAACGGTGCGGGTAAATCGACCCTGATGAAGATCCTCAATCGTGAACAGGGTCTTGATGACGGGCGCATTATCTATGAACTGGATCTGGTTGTGGCGCGTCTACAGCAGGATCCGCCGCGTAATGTTACCGGAACCGTCTATGACTTTGTGGCGGAAGGTATTGCTGAACAAGCGGCATACCTCAAGGGTTATCACGATGTTTCGCAGCTGGTGATGACCGACCCGAGCGACAAGAATCTGAACGAACTGGCGCGCCTTCAGGAACAGCTGGATAATTTAGGGCTGTGGCAGCTCGATAGCCGCATTAATGAAGTGCTGGAACAGCTGAATCTGGATCCTAACGCCGAGCTTTCCTCGCTGTCCGGCGGCTGGCTGCGTAAAGCGGCCCTCGGCCGCGCGCTGGTCAGCGGGCCGCGCGTGCTGCTGCTCGATGAACCGACCAACCACCTCGATATTGAAACTATCGACTGGCTGGAAGGTTTCCTGAAGATGTTCAAAGGCACCATTATTTTTATTTCGCACGACCGTTCCTTTATTCGCAACATGGCGACGCGAATTGTCGATCTCGATCGCGGTAAGCTGGTGACCTATCCGGGGAACTACGATCAATATCTGCTGGATAAAGAAGAAGCGCTGCGCGTGGAAGAGTTACAGAACGCGGAGTTCGATCGCAAGCTGGCGCAGGAAGAAGTGTGGATCCGTCAGGGGATCAAAGCGCGTCGCACCCGTAACGAAGGGCGCGTGCGGGCGTTGAAAGCCATGCGCCGCGAGCGCGGTGAGCGCCGTGAAGTGATGGGCAGCGCGAAGATGCAGGTGGAAGAGGCCGCGCGTTCGGGCAAGATTGTGTTCGAAATGGAGAACGTCAACTACCAGGTTGATGGCAAGGTGCTGGTTAAAGACTTCACCGCCCAAATCCAGCGCGGTGACAAAATTGCGCTGATTGGCCCGAACGGCTGCGGCAAAACTACGCTGCTGAAGCTGATGCTCGGTCAGCTGCAGGCGGATAGCGGACGTATTCATGTGGGTACCAAGCTGGAAGTGGCTTACTTCGACCAGCACCGCGCGGAACTTGATCCGGATAAAACGGTGATGGACAACCTCGCGGAAGGTAAACAGGAAGTGATGGTGAACGGCAAGCCGCGCCACGTCCTGGGCTATCTGCAGGACTTTATGTTCCATCCGAAACGCGCAATGACGCCGGTGCGGGCACTGTCGGGCGGGGAGCGTAACCGCCTGCTGCTGGCGCGCCTGTTCCTCAAGCCCAGCAACCTGTTGATACTCGATGAACCGACAAACGATCTGGATGTCGAAACCCTGGAGCTGCTGGAAGAGCTTGTCGACGGTTATCAGGGAACCGTGATGCTGGTTAGCCACGACCGTCAGTTTGTGGATAACACGGTAACGGAGTGTTGGATCTTCGAAGGCGCGGGGCAAATTGGCCAATACGTGGGCGGCTATCATGACGCCCGCGGTCAGCAGGCGCAGTATCTGGCGAAAAAACAGCCGGTTTCTAAAAAGACAGTTGAAGTTGCTCAACCGAAAGCAGAAAGTGTCAAACGTGCAGCCAGCAAACTAAGCTATAACCTGCAGCGCGAGCTGGAACAGCTGCCGCAAAAACTGGAAGAACTGGAAGCCCAGCTGCAGAATTTGCAGGAGCAGGTTGCCGACCCTTCTTTCTTTGGTCAGTCGCATGACCATACGCAGCAGGTGCTCGCACAGCTGAGTGAAGCGGAGCAGGCGCTGGAAACCGCCTTCGAACGCTGGGAATATCTCGAAGGTTTAAAAAACGGCGCATAAGCTGAGGAGTTTTCATGTGCGATCATCATCATGCTGCGCGGCATATCCTGTGTCGACAATGTGATCTGCTGGTGGCTTTGCCGCAGCTGGAGCATCGCCAGAAAGCTACGTGTCCGCGTTGCGGAACGACATTAACAACGTCATGGGACGCGCCCCGGCAGCGTCCCACAGCCTACGCGCTGGTCGCGTTGTTCATGCTGCTGCTGGCCAATCTGTTCCCCTTCATCTATATGAAGGTTGGAGGGATCAGCAGCGAAATCGAGCTGCTGGAAATTCCGAACGTGCTGTTTAGCGAGGATTACGCCAGCCTCGGTACCTTCTTTTTACTTTTCGTCCAGCTGGTGCCGGCTTTCTGCCTGGTCACCATACTGCTGCTGGTCAATCGGGTGAGCATGCCTTCCGGGCTAAAGGCGTTTCTGGCGCGGATCCTGTTTCACCTTAAAACCTGGGGGATGGCGGAAATCTTTCTCGCCGGGGTGCTGGTCAGCTTCGTTAAGCTGATGGCCTACGGCGATATCGGCATCGGCCTGAGCTTCGTTCCCTGGTGTATGTTCTGCCTGTTACAGCTGAGGACGTTCCAGTGCGTTGATCGCCGCTGGTTATGGGATGACATTGCACCAATGCCGCCGATTACACAGCCGCTGAAAGTCGGCGTCTCCGGCCTGCGTCAGGGGCTACGCTCGTGCTCATGCTGCACGGCGGTTTTGCCCGTCGATGAGGCCGTTTGTCCGCGCTGTCGGACAAGGGGAACCGCCCGGCGTAAAAACAGCCTGCAGTGGACGCTGGCGCTGTTGGTGACTTCGCTGATCCTCTATATGCCCGCCAATATTCTGCCGATCATGATTACCGATCTGCTGGGCGATAAAATGCCTTCCACGATTATGGCGGGGGTGATCCTGCTGTGGAGCGAAGGATCGTATCCGGTGGCGATGGTGATCTTTATTGCCAGTATTATGGTGCCGACGTTAAAAATGATCGCCATTGGCTGGCTATGCTGGAACGCCAGCGGCAAGGGAGCGCGCGACTCGGAGCGCATGCATCTGATTTATGAAGTCGTCGAGTTTGTTGGCCGCTGGTCAATGATTGATGTGTTTGTTATCGCAGTCCTCTCCGCTCTGGTTCGCATCGGTGGATTAATGAATATCTATCCGGCGATAGGAGCAGTGATGTTTGCGCTGGTCGTAGTAATGACAATGTTTTCGGCCATGACCTTTGACCCGCGTTTATTGTGGGATCGTGAGCCAGATTCAAGCCATGAGGAAAGACTGCAGCATGGAAAATAAGAGCGGAGAAGCGAAAGTGCAAAAGGTGAAGAACTGGTCACCGGTGTGGATCTTCCCGATAGTCACGGCGCTGATTGGCGCATGGATTCTCTTTTATCACTATAGCCACCAGGGGCCGGAAGTGACCCTGATAACCACTAACGCAGAAGGTATTGAAGGGGGCAAAACCCGGATAAAAAGCCGCAGCGTTGACGTCGGCGTGATTGAAAGCGCGACGCTGACGGACGACCTGACCCACGTGGAGATTAAAGCGCGGCTGAATTCAGGTATGGAAAAACTGCTGCATCAGGATTCGGTTTTTTGGGTGGTTAAACCGCAGGTCGGCCGTGAAGGGATTAGCGGTCTGGGAACGCTGTTATCCGGCGCCTATATCGAACTGCAGCCGGGAAGCAAAGGCTCTGTTCCTGCTCAGTATCCGCTGCTGGATTCACCGCCGCTGGCCTCCCCTGATGCTAAAGGTATTCGCATTCTGCTGGAAAGCAGCAAAGCGGGGCAGCTTTCACCCGGCGATCCGGTGCTTTTCCGCGGCTACCGCGTAGGTTCAGTTGAAACCAGCACCTTCGATGCGCAAAAACGCAATATTACCTATCAGCTGTTTATTAGCGCGCCTAACGATCGGTTGGTGACCAATAACGTGCGCTTCTGGAAAGATAGCGGTATTGCGGTGGATCTGACCGCTGCGGGTATGCGCGTTGAGATGGGATCGCTGTCGACCCTGTTTGGCGGCGGCGTCAGCTTTGATATTCCCGAAGGGCTACCGTTAGGTGAGCCGGTGGCGAATAAAACAGAATATCATCTGTTTGACGATCAACGCAGCATCCAGGATTCGGTGTTTACCCAGCATATTGACTACGTGATGTTCTTTAAAGATTCGATTCGTGGTCTGCAGCCCGGCGCGCCGGTTGAGTTCCGCGGTATCCGTCTGGGGACCGTCGGCAAGGTGCCGTTCTTTGTTCCTGGGCTGAAGCAGAACATCAACGACGATTACCGTATCCCGGTAGAAGTGCGAATTGAACCGGAACGTCTGATCAATCAGTTAGGCGCTAATCCTGACATTCGAAAGCATATCGATGATCTAATGAATCGCGGGCTGCGCGGTTCGCTTAAAACCGGAAACCTGGTGACCGGCGCGCTGTATATCGATCTCGACTTCTACCCGAAAGCCCCTCCGCGCGGCAAGATTCAGGAGTTTGGCGGTTATCCGATTATTCCAACCGTGAGCGGTGGCCTGGCGCAGATCCAGCAGCGCCTGATGGACGCGCTGGATAAAATTAACAATCTGCCAATTAACCCGCTGCTGGAGCAGGCAACCAGTACGCTGGCGCAAAGTGAAAAAACGATGCAGCACGTACAGGCGACGCTGGACAGTCTGAACAAGATAACGTCAAGTCAGTCGATGCAGCAGCTACCGGGCGATATGCAGAATACGTTGCGCGAGCTTAATCGTAGTATGCAGGGCTTCCAGCCGGGATCTGCGGCATACAATAAGATGGTTGCGGATATGCAGCGTCTCGATCAGGTTCTTCGTGAACTGCAGCCGGTACTGAAAACGCTCAATGATAAGAGCAATGCGCTGGTATTTGAGGCGAAGGATAAAAAAGATCCGCAGCCGAAGGGAGCGAAATAATGAAGAAATGGCTAATAGCGGCGGCGGTATGCGCGCTGACGGCATGCAGTAGCGGCGGTGAGAGTAAAACTTACTATCAGCTTCCCGTGGCGCAGGGTGGCGCGCAAAGCGCCGCCCACCAAAGCAAAAACTTGCTTTGGGTCGAGCAGGTGAGCATTCCGGATTATCTTGCCGGTAACGGGGTGGTCTATCAGACCACCGATGTTCAGTATGTGATTGCGAATAACAATCTGTGGGCGAGCCCGCTCGATCAGCAGCTGAAAACGACGCTGGTGGCGAACCTTAGCAACCAGCTTCCGGGTTGGGTGATTGCCTCTCAACCGCTGGGGAGCGAGCAGGATACGCTGAACGTGTCCGTCAGCGGTTTTCACGGCCGTTACGATGGCCGGGTCATCGTTAGCGGCGAGTGGCTGCTGAAGCATCAGGGGCAGCTGATTAAGCGGCCGTTCCATATTGAGCTTAAGCAACAAGAGGATGGTTACGACGCGATGGTGAAAACGCTCGCGCAGGCCTGGACCCAGGAAGCGACGGCGATTGCCAGCGAGATTAACCGCTTGCCATAAGTAAAATTAATAAGAATAAAAGCCGCTGCGACAGTGAAAATCGCAGCGGCTTTTTTATTTGTCTCATCAGTTTGTTACTTGTGCTGGTTCACAGTTTTTGTACAAACGAAGTTTCATGTAGCTCACAAATATGACAATGGCGTGAATTTTGCGCATTGACGCTATCCCCGATTCGCGGTATTCGTTAACCGTGGTTGCGTATTTAGTGACCATTGTTTTCTTTTCCACCAGATCAAAGTATGAGGGAAACGAGGCATGAAGAGACAAAAACGAGATCGCCTGGAGCGGGCACATCAGCGTGGGTACCAGGCCGGTATTACCGGAAGGTCTAAGGAAATGTGTCCTTACCAGACCTTAAACCAAAGGTCTTATTGGCTAGGAGGCTGGCGAGAGGCCATGGAGGACAGGGTACAAATTGCCTGACTGTCTCTTTAAAAAGAAGCCTCCGCTGCGCGGGGGCTTCGCCTTTTCTAACGCGTGATGTTTATCAGAACGCGGAAGTGTCCTGGAACAGGCCCACTTTCAGATCGGTTGCGGTGTAAATCAAACGACCGTCAACCAGCACTTCTCCATCCGCCAGCCCCATAATCAAACGACGGTTTATCACGCGTTTGAAATGAATACGGTAGGTCACTTTCTTCGCCGTTGGCAGTATCTGGCCGGTGAGCTTCACTTCGCCCACGCCTAATGCACGTCCTTTACCTTCGCCGCCTAACCAGCCCAGGTAGAAGCCAACCAGCTGCCACATGGCATCCAGGCCCAGACAGCCCGGCATCACCGGGTCACCAATGAAATGGCAACCGAAGAACCACAGGTCCGGGTTAATATCGAGTTCTGCCTCAACATAACCTTTGTCATAGTTACCACCGGTTTCAGTCATTTTGATGACGCGGTCCATCATCAGCATACTTGGCGCCGGCAGCTGTGGGCCTTTGGCGCCAAAGAGTTCACCACGACCAGAGGCAAGAAGGTCTTCTTTTGTATAGGATTCGCGTTTATCTACCATGTTTTCAGTAAGCCTTATTTTGAGTTCGGGACGCAGGATAGCTAACACGTGTACGCTGAACAAGTCCGATCAGTTCGAACCTGAACCGCCTAACCAGCGTAGCGGCCACGGAAAGCGATGACGACTCTCTTGCTGTGTCGCCTGCGCAATACGTTCCTGAATGGTTTGCCGTAACGTTTGTCCTTCGCCGTCCCAGAGTAGCTGGGTCAGAATGGGCAGCGCTTCCGTCACGTCATCGACTGCCCAGATAAAGAACTGCTCATCCGCAACGGCCTGTTGCAGTTCCTGCGCCAGGCTCAGGTGACGAACGTTGGCGGAGGGAATGATGACTCCCTGTTTACCGGTCAGCCCACGCTGCTGGCAAATAGCAAAGAAGCCCTCAATTTTCTCGTTAAGCCCGCCAACCGGCTGTACGCGACCAAACTGATCGACAGAACCGGTAATGGCGATGCTCTGATTAATCGGCACATTGGCCAGCGAGCTGATCAGCGCGCACAGTTCGGCCATGGAGGCGCTATCGCCATCCACTTCGCTGTAGGACTGCTCGAAGGTCAGGGAGGCGGTGAAGGGGAGCTGTTGTTCGAGCTCCAGCTCGGACATCAGAAACGCCTGCATGATCATCATGCCTTTTGCATGAATGTTGCCACCGAGCTCGGCCTTACGCTCAACGTCAATAAATTCGCCGTCGCCGATATGTACGACGCAGCTAATACGTGAAGGCTCGCCAAACGCACGCGGATGGCCCGGAAACTCAATGACGGAGAGTGCGTTGATTTGTCCGACGCATTCGCCTTCGGTCTCGATCAGGATTTGCTCCTGCAGTATTTCATCCTGGATGCGTTCAGCAAGGTAGCCTTCGCGCCACAAACGACGCTCCAGCATGGTTTGCATCTCTTCAGCGCTAATCTCTTCACCTTCACAGAACGCGGCGGCTTCGCGAAGCTGGCGAGCAATCCAGAGCACGCACAGCGGCAAGGTTTCCTGATCGCCTGTATAACGCGCACCTTCCTGGATCAGCAGCGGCCAGGCGTTAGCTGACAGCCCCGGGAGCTCGAGCAGCTGAGCATTTTGCCAGACCCACTGGCACCACTGCTTCAGCGTATCGGCGTCAGCGATTTGCAGATTATCTTCATATTCGCTGTAGATAGCCTGCGCAGAAAGCTCGGGTTCCATCTCCTGAAAATCAGCAAGAGATTCCCGCTCGCCGACCAGGATAACTTTCAAACTCAGGGGCATAGAGGGAATGCTGACCGGAAGAGGGCGGGACTCATCGAATGATAACCAGTCAAAACGCTGGCGGGTTACCATATTTTTTAGCCGCATCCACAGCAGGGGTTGTGCCAGTAATGCACGGAGGGAGAGAATTAATACCCCGCCGTTAGCGCGATGGACCAGACCGGGTTGTAACGTGATTTCACCATTAAACTGGCGCACGCAGCCAAAAAGCTGCTCTGCTTCGATCCAGTCCGCGGCTTCAACCGGCGCAACGCTGGCGAAATTATCTTCAGCCGTTTGTGCCGGGGAGAGCGAGATTTTTCCGCCATCAACCTGATAGCGAACGCCACAGAGCGTTTGTGCCGGTTGGTGTAAAGTACGGGTTTCGTTAGCCAGCCACTGCAGGTACTCCGGCTCTTCCGGAATTTTAACCAGCATAAACGGCGAAATGGCTGGAGTGACCAGGAGCTGCTCCAGGCCATAGAAGAGTCGGGGTTGCAGTTCGCCTGAGAGCGATGTCTCTGCGTGAGCTAAGTCGGCTTGTGCAAACAGCGCCTGATAACTTTCCGTATCAGGAGCGAGGTCGTTTCGGGTAAGTTTCGTAATGGTCAAAGTCGCTGTTTTTTAGTCAGATGTAAAACGCGCGATTATACATTATGCGGCGTCCGAGCACACGAGGGATTGCGATTGTCGCGGTGATAACGAATCTACCAACATCACGAAAGATCATTTATTCTCAGCACATCAGGAAAAAACTGATATCCTGAAATGAGTTACACGGTCACATTGAGATCGCAATGAAATATCAACAACTGGAAAATCTTGAAAGCGGCTGGAAATGGACTTATCTGGTAAAAAAGCACCGGGAAGGTGAGCTTATTACCCGCTACATTGAAGCCAGCGCTGCGCAAGCCGCCGTCGATTTATTACTGACGCTCGAAAATGAACCCGTGCTGGTGAATACCTGGATTGAGCAGCATATCAATCCGGCGCTGGTGAACCGCATGAAGCAGACTATCCGCGCCCGACGTAAGCGTCATTTTAACGCGGAGCATCAGCATACGCGTAAAAAGTCTATCGACCTGGAGTTCATGGTCTGGCAGCGTCTGGCGGGTCTGGCGCAAAGACGGGGTAAAACGCTTTCTGAAACCATTGTGCAGTTGATTGAGGATGCTGAGCATAAAGAGAAGTATGCCAGCAAGATGTCCAGCCTGAAGCATGATTTGCAGGTACTGTTAGGTAAAGAGTAGCGATGCAAGCATCGGGATATATCGGTGCGTTGCTGCTTTTTGATAGCGGAATTTAAGGTAAAAAAAACCCCGCATCGCGGGGTTTTTTATTAACGAGATAACTTAAGCCTGCGGCTGAGTTACAACGTCTTTGTAGCCTTTAACTTCGATTTCTACACGACGGTCCGGCGCCAGGCAGTCGATCAGAGCTGCGCGAGCTTTCACGTTGTCACAGGTGTTGCCAGTAACCGGGTTGGATTCGCCCATACCGCGAGCAGAGATTTTGCTAGCCGGGATACCTTTGGATACCAGGTAATCAACAACGGACTGAGCACGTTTCTCAGACAGCTGCTGGTTGTAGGCATCAGAACCGATACGGTCGGTGTAGCCCAGAACAACTGCGGAACCGTCTTTCGGGTCCATGTTGCTCAGCTGGGTGTACAGCTGATCCAGAGCCTGCTGGCCTTCTGGTTTCAGAGTAGATTTGTTGAAGTTGAACAGAACGTCAGACTTCAGGGTGAAGTGCTTGGTAGTCACTTCTGGAGCCGGAGCCGGCGCCGGAGCTACAACCGGAGCAACGTCGTCCTGACCGAAGCGGTAGGATACGCCCAGGCTCAGCATGCCGTTATCAGGACGGGTACCAACGGTGCCAGCGTCGCCGATGTTGTTAACCCACTGGTATTCCAGACGGGTTGCGATGTCACGAGTAACAGCCCACTCTAAGCCGCCCGCGAATACCGGGGAGACGCCAGTGTCGTGTTCGCTACGGGAAACGCCGGTAGAAGCGTAGTTACCTTTGGAGTCAGCGCGCCAAACCATACCACCCAGACGGGTATAGATATCCAGATCGTCAGTGATCGGGTAACCCAGTTTAGCAGTCAGCTGAACGCCCTGAGCTTTGAAAGCGCCGTTGTCAACGCTGCCTTTGTAAGCCATACGGCCCAGCCAGTCGTAACCCATTTCAAAACCGAGGTACGGGTTAACCTGGTAACCACCAAACGCACCAGCACCCAGCTGATCGTTACGGGTCGGGCCGTTGTTGCCCTGGAAACCGTTACCGTAGAAACCGGTGTCGTGATACTGGGACCAGCCCAGTTTAGCACCTGCGTACCAGGTGTTATCTTTCGGAGCGGCCTGCGCTACGGTAGCGAAGCCAGCCAGTGCCACTGCAATCGCGATAGCTGTCTTTTTCATTTTTTGCGCCTCATTATCATCCAAAATTCGCCATGAAGGTTCAGAAGACCTCACGGTTAAATCCTTCACCCGGGGCGTGACTTGTTGTTAACTATGCTGATACATGCAGCGTAAGCCGATCACCCCTGGCGATGTAAAGTCTACAACTTAGTTCGAAACTTACAAGTGTGAACTCCGTCAGGCATATGAAAAAAAAGGGTTGTGTACGCTATGTTTAACCAATACGGTTGAACTTAATCGAGGCAAAAAAAGTCGCGAAGCCGCATCAGACAAGCATTTTAACAAAAATGCCGTTCAAGAAAGCCCATCTCGCGCCAGGGCAAAAAAAATTCCAGGATTAATCCTAAACTCGGTTAATGATACAGGTTTGAGTGAATTTTTAGCCCAGAAAGTTGTCTGCCTGGCTGATTGGTATTTCTTACCGGACGCATGATAAAGCCCATCGCGTGACCCTCTTCTGCAGCGGCAACCAGGCGTTCATGTTCCTCAATGCTCAGTTCTTCTGATAGCCAGCCAATAACGACGCTATAATTTCCCGTGCGCAGTGAGCGAACCATGGATTCCAGGGTGTTAGCGGGGGAGAGCTGGCTGATCTGCATCACCTTCGACAGCGGCAAACCGGACGACTGCACCCATTCACGACTCAGCTTCTGTTGTGGCGTCAGCCAGAGCTGCCAGCGCGATTGCTGGCCAAGCTGTTGTAATAAAGGAAGCAATAGCAGCTGCGTCATCATGGGCTGGTCTTCTCGATAGACTATTTCACTGATCAGCCCATTAGCTGGCTGTTCGGCAGCGTCATGAGAGCGACGACGTACTGAAGTAGAAGTCAGTGTTGAACGATTTGCGTGAGCTGATGTAAACATAGTCTATCCCGCCTGTGGGTTACTGTATGCATATACAGTATATGCGGCCGGGTGAAAGATCAACCCTATTTTCTCTGTTGCTGGATGAAATTTGTACGTCGCCGGGAGTGAACCCGAACCGGTCGCATCGGATGTCCGCGCGTACACAATGTGAATTCATGGTTGTCGCGCTTTCTTGCTGGCTAAATTCTTCTCATAAATGATGGCATTAACGGTCTATGAGCGAACAGGGATGCCCTGCTCTCTGTACGCTACTGTGATGAATATTAATTAAGCATTTTATCTTTCCCGCGTTTAACTTCATCAAATGACTATTTTCTGAAAGCGGCTCGCAAAAAAACACGCTGATTAAAATGAACAGATAATTCATGTTGCCGCATGAAGAGAAGTCACTTATTTTCTCTTTTAACGGATCCGTTAGCACATTTATGTCTTATTTACATGATTAACAAAGGAATAATCATGAAGAAACTTATATGTCTTAGGATCCATCAGTTTCGGGCATGTTTGTCTCCATTAGGAAAAATAAGCTGTCGGCCCTTATTTGGTGGCTATAGCCTGGCGATAGATAATACCGTGTTTGCCATGATGGCTGAGGGAGAGATCTATCTTCGGGTTTGCGAGCAGAGCGCGGAGTACCGCGTGGCGCATAAAAACCCGCTGTTGAAGATGCAGAAGAATGGTCGTCTGGTCGCGCTGAAGTATTATCATATTGATGAGGAACTTTGGCGGGATAGCAAAATGCTTTTTCATTTATCGGCGCTGTCATTACAGAGCGCGCGTCATGAAAAACATCGGCAGCGACATTCCGGAAGATTAAAAAATTTGCCAAATATCAGTTTTCATATGGAACTACAGCTGATTAATTCAGGCATTACGGATGAATTGATGCTGCGTAAGATTGGGGCCAAAGAAGCCTGGTTGAGGTTACGAAAAATAAATAAAGCGCTAACGGTGAATATTCTTTATTCCTTACAGGGGGCTATTGAAGGCGTCCACGCGGCCACGCTCCCGACGCAGCAGCGTCAGGAGCTTGAGAAGTGGGCAACGGAACAGATGCGGGAGAGTGAGAGCTATTCAGGTTGAATCTCAACCTGTCGCTGTAGCCGGCAAATCTCTGGCAGCAGCGCCAGTAGCAGCCCGATTTGTTGAAGCACTAACGGCTCTTTGCTATCGGCACGAGGTTCAAGGTGCTGTATCCGGGTTTGCAGGCTTGTTAAAGCTTGCTGTACCCGCTGTTCATCGGCCGGTGAGTGGTGCAGCGCGTCATCAACATAACAAACGGCATCGTCCAGCAGCGCCAGGATATCTGGCGTTGTCAGCTTTTCCCTGTGTGCGCCCAGGGCGGAGATATAGCTGGTAAAAGTGTGGTTCAGGCATAACAACCGAAAAGCGGTTTCCCGCATTTGCGAGCCCGCTCTGGGTTCCGTTGATAAGTTTGATACAACGGATGCCAGCTCACCGTCCCTGCTGTGCGCCGCTCTTCGCGCAATACGATAGGCAAGACGGTTGTCGCGCCCCTGATGATATTGCACGAGTATGGCATCTAAATATCGGCAGTTGGCATTGATTGCTTGTTCAAGTACTCGGGGCAGGTTGCGGAATTTCCAGTCTGGCCAAATAAAGCTGACTGCGGCCCAGGCGATAGCGCAGCCGATCAGCGTATCAAATATACGCGGTAGGGCGACTTCAAAACCTTCCCCCAGGAGGTTAAAGCACAGCAAAACCAGAAGGGTAATGAACATGGTCGCATGGGCGTACTGTACATTACGGAACGCGAAGAACAGCACGCCGGTCAGGACAATTAAAAGCAGCTGGCCTTCGACGGAAGGGACGAGAAGCAGCACCGGCAGGCCTATCGCTACGCCGATGAGCGTACCGATTATCCTTAACGCCAGCCGGTGACGAGTGGCGTTATAGTTTGGCTGGCATACGAACAGGCTGGTCAGCAATATCCAGTAACCGTGGTTCAGTCCGGTTAACTGGATAAATGCATAACCTGCGCACAGGACTAATGACATTCGAACCGCATGGCGAAACAGAGCTGACTCTGGGGTCATATTACTGCGCAGGCGCAGCCAGATATCGCTGAAACTGCCGGGTTGGTCGTCGGCTAACAGGTTTTCCGTGTTGTGACTGGACTGTACAGTCGTCTGGACGGATTCAATTGTCGCCAGCTGGGCGTCAATGGCGCGTAAGTTATTAAGCAAAAATCCCAACGCCTTAATCTGTTCTGCCGGCGCGCCGCTGGCTTTTACGCGATCGAGCGCGGCGTCAAGATGCATAAAAGCGCGCTCAAAGTGAGTGTCATGAAGGTAGGGTTCGCGTAGCAGGATGGCACGAGACAGTTTCTGGCAGGCCTGCGCCTGCATTGACAGCATACGCTGGAAGCGGAACATCACGTCACTGTAGCGAAAATGATCGCGCAGCGTTTGGTATTGAATATGCGATGAGCTTGCGCGTTCGTGGATGTCCTGCGCCACGAAGTAATACTGCAAAGTGCGACGCGTTCCGCGCTGCCCGCGATCGCCGCGCAGGCGAGTCAGCAGGGAAACTTTCGTCTGATTCAGCGTGGCCACAAGCTGGCCATTGGCTATCGCCAGGTCATACAGCGGAGCCTGGCTTTCATCTTCAATATCCGGATCGAACAGGCGTGATTTAAGCTCCAGATAGTGAGCTAACTGCTCGTAGCTGCGTGCCAGATTGTCCTGAAGAGGACGGATAGGGAAAATCAGATGTCCGGAGAGGGTAAGTAAGTTGTACCACACCGCGCCAGCCAGCAAAAACAGCGGCTGAAGATACCAGTGGCTGTAAAGCGTAACGCCCAGCATGGTATAGATGGCGATTAACAAAGCACCAAAGGCGATGGTGGCATAGCGTTGGCCCAGGCCGCCGAGCAAAATAAAACCGATTGTTGAAACGGTTAATCCCGCCGCAAATAACCACGGCCAGGGAAAAAGGAGTTCCACTGAGGCTGAAGCAATAAAAAAGCACACGAGGGTAATGGCCAGATTACGCAGACGTCCTGTCAGGCGGTCATCAAGGTCGGTCAGCGCCGCTGCCACCACCCCGAGTGTTAGAGGAATCGTGAGTTTTACTTCGCCAAGCCACCAGGGAAATGCGGTCGTGCCGCAGAGTGCGATAAATATCCTGATGTTATATAACCAGGCACTGTTCCATGTATAGCGGCGTAGCAGGGGGGTGAGCATTTCTCTATTCCATTCAATTACTGAAAGCGGCGACGCGCATTGGCTTCACGCGCGGCGCGAGCGGTCTCGACGGAGACGACTCGTCGGCCTACTGGCCATAAAGCAATAGCGGCGATTTTAAAATTGGCGATACCAACCGGGATGCCAATGATAGTCAGGCATTGGGCGATACCACAAAAGATATGCATCAGGCACAGCCACCAGCCAAAGAAAATAAACCATAAAATATTCAATAGTGTCCCACCCGCGTTTAGCAGGCTATTCTTTCCCTGAGGATCGAGTTCGTCGACATGAACGGCCTCATTCCCATAGGGAAAAAGAGAGAGTTTTGTTATCTCCCAGCAGGAGCGGGTGAGAGGCAGGGTAAAGATCAGCACAATGCTGACCAGCGTCGCCAGAAGCCAGCCGAGCGTGGTGGCGAATCCGCCAAGGATAAAGTTTAAAATATTCAGAACGGTACGCATAAACCCTCTGCTTAATACGGTGGATAATAAGGCACGGCCATTGTAGCGTTTTTTACGCTGGAGCACCCGGTCGCTGGCGGTTAAACTTAAAAACATCCAACCTGATTGAAATTCGACATTATATGGAACTTAGAGCGACAACATTGGGCAAGCGTATGGCTCAGCATCCTTATGACAGGGTGCAACTTCTTAATGCCGGAGTAAAGGTTTCCGGTGATAGCCATGAATATCTTATACCTTTCAATCAGTTATTATCAATTCATTGCAAGCGTGGGCTGGTTTGGGGGGAGCTGGAGTTTACCCTACCGGGCGAGAAAGTTGTGCGTTTGCACGGTACCGAATGGAGTGAAACCCAGCGCTTTTACCATCATCTGAACACGCTCTGGCAGCAGTGGAGCGCGGAAATGAGCGATATTGCCGCTGATGTACTTCGCCAGCAGCTGGCGGAAGTGGCGCGTTCCAGCGCGGAAGGTAAATGGTTGACGCGTCAGCAGGTAAGCGATATTCAGCGCAAAATACGCCATGCGCTGAGCGGATTACCAGTGCCGACAGTCCGTCTTGATGCTTTTGATAACTGCCGCGAGCTATGGCGGCAATGCCAGAGTTGGTTGAGTAATACGGAAAAAGCCAGGCTCGAGCATAACCAAACTTTTACGGAATCCATGCTGGAGCAATACCGCGGATTTTTTGCCGCAGTGGAATCATCGCCGTTGAATCCGGCTCAGGCACGCGCAGTCGTAAACGGCGAGCGTTCGTTATTAGTTCTGGCGGGTGCCGGAAGCGGTAAAACTTCCGTGTTAGTGGCGCGCGCAGGCTGGTTATTGACCCGTGGCGAGGCGGCGGCTGAGCAAATTCTGCTACTGGCGTTTGGTCGGCAAGCCGCGCAGGAGATGGATGAGCGCATCCGCGAGCGCCTGGGCACTGAAGAGATCTCTGCGCGTACTTTTCACTCCCTTGCCCTGCACATTATCCAGCAGGGCAGTAAAAAAGCCCCGACGATCAGCAAGCTGGAGAGCGACAGCGCTGCACGGCAAAAACTTTTAGTACAGAGCTGGCAGCAGCAGTGCCAGGAGAAAAAAGCGCAGGCGAAAGGCTGGCGATTGTGGCTGGAGGAGGAAATGGGGTGGCAGATCCCTGAAGGGGATTTCTGGCAGGACAAAAAGCTGCAACGTCGTGTTGCCAGCCGCCTTGACCGCTGGGTTAGCTTGATGCGTATGCATGGCGGCTCGCAGGCTGAGATGATTGCCGGGGCCCCTGAAGAGGTACGCGACCTTTTTGGCAAGCGCGTTAAGCTGATGGCCCCTCTGCTAAAAGCGTGGAAAACGGCGTTAAAAGATGAAAACGCCGTCGATTTCTCCGGCCTGATTCATCAGGCGATCAATATTCTGGATAAAGGGCGGTTCGTCAGCCCGTGGAAGCATATTCTGGTGGATGAGTTTCAGGATATCTCCCCGCAGCGGGCATCCCTACTCGCCGCGTTACGTCGGCAAAACACGCAGACGACGCTGTTTGCCGTTGGCGATGACTGGCAGGCCATCTACCGTTTCAGCGGTGCTCAGCTCTCTTTAACAACGGCCTTTAATCACTATTTTGGCGAAGGGGATTGCTGTGCGCTGGATACGACGTACCGATTTAATAGCCGGATAGGCGAGATAGCCAACGGGTTTATCCAGCAAAATCCGCACCAGTTAACGAAACCACTAAACAGCCTGGTCGCAGGGGACAAAAAAGCGGTGACGTTATTGGCGGAGGACAAACTCGACGATCTGCTTGATAAAATGAGCGGCTATGTCAAACGAGAGCAGCGGATTTTATTGCTAGCGCGCTATCATCATTTGAAGCCGGCGGCGCTGGAGAAAGCCGCCACGCGCTGGCCGCATCTGCAGCTCGATTTTATGACTATTCATGCCAGCAAAGGACAACAAGCTGATTACGTCATAATTCTTGGCCTTCAGGAGGGGGATGATGCGTTTCCTGCACCGGCGCGTGAGTCGATTATGGAGCAGGCGCTCTTACCGCAGCCGGAGGATTTTCCCGATGCCGAAGAGAGGCGTTTGCTGTATGTCGCCATCACCCGCGCCCGCCTGCGCGTATGGCTGTTGTTTAATAAAGAGCAACCTTCGCCGTTTGTTGAAATGCTAGAGGCGCTGGATGTGCCGGTAGCAAGAAAGCCATGATGGCTGGCGGCGTGGCCGCCAGCGGGGCTTATTTCAGACGCTCTGCAAGGTAGCGCTGATAATCAGGGATCAGGATATCAACGGGGTCGCTGAAGTGCGGGGACTGGATAATAAAGTCGGCGGTTGAGACATTGGTGGCGACGGGAATATTCCATACCGTCGCCAAACGTAATAACGCTTTAACATCCGGGTCGTGCGGCACGGCATTTAGCGGATCCCAGAAAAAAATCAATACATCGATTTTACCTTCTGAAATCAGCGCACCCACCTGCTGGTCGCCGCCCATGGGACCACTCAGCATCGCATGCACCTCCAGCCCGGTTGCGCGTGACACCAGATTTCCGGTCGTTCCTGTCGCCGAGAGCGTGTGTTGCGCCAGCAGTGGCTGGTGGCGCTCGACCCACTTCATCAGCATATCTTTACAGTGATCGTGAGCAACCAGCGCAATATGCTTGCGTGCTGGCAAGGTACGTGTTGTTAGTTCCATCATTTCATTCCACATTTTGGCCTGTAGACAGATTACTGGAAGTGACTGTTGCTGCAAGCGTCGGGATGAAAAAATTTGACGCATCTGCAGGTCAGGACTCATGCGGGTTCATCCGGATTAGCATACACTTGGGCTAAATAGCAGGAGGATGATGATGAAAGAAAACGATATCGCAGGTATTTTGACCTCGACACGGACTATCGCCCTGGTGGGGGCAAGTGACAAACCTGACCGCCCAAGCTATCGGGTGATGAAGTATCTTCTGGAGCAGGGATATCACGTCATTCCCGTTTCCCCTAAGGTTGCGGGTACCACGCTGCTGGGGCAAAAAGGGTATGCCACGCTTGCTGACGTGCCGGAAAAAGTGGATATGGTCGATGTTTTCCGTAACTCAGAAGCGGCCTGGGGCGTCGCCCAGGAGGCAGTGGCTATCGGTGCGAAAACGCTATGGCTACAGCTGGGGGTAATCAATGAACAGGCGGCTGTTCTCGCCCGAGACGCCGGTCTAAATGTGGTGATGGATCGCTGTCCGGCGATAGAGATCCCGCGATTAGGATTAGCCCGTTAAACCTAAAACCCCGCCTGGCGGGGTTTTTTATTATCAATATTGATTAAGTTATTTATGGTCAATATTTTAATTAAAACTACATCGAAACGTTTCTTTATTTTAAAATAAAACCCATTGTCTTTGTGGATTTAACAGGCATCGTCCAGGTTTTATCTCCCTTATTACTTAAAATTTCCTTGCGAGGATAATTTATTTCTTATAAATAAACCATAGAAAATATATGGGGAATCCTTATAAAATATTTTAAAATTTAAAAAAATAATTGTTTTTTCTCATGTCATTTATATGACTAATATCACAGATATTTTTGGCGTAGCGTTAAAATGGAGGTTTGGTGATATAAGAAATGTATTATCCATGATTTTATCTTCATTGTAATAACCGTGAGCAATCATTTTTCTTATGGTCTATATTAACATCTCAAAATGTAAGTTTATTATTTTAAGTTGTTGTAATTTAAGTAATTTAATTTATTACAGAATGTAATTGGATTATTTTGCTTTCACCTTGCGGGACTCCGTTAAGTGGTATATCTAATAAGATGCATAATTAAGAATTATCTCATACCTCTGACTGCGTCTTCATCTCAAGGGTGCAACCTGATGAAAAATATAAATGTGACAGTGAAAGAAACTGGTGCTGAATACACCGTCGATGGCAATCAAGTTAATCTCAATACGCAGTCAGTGGTCCTCCTGCACGTTAAGCGTGAGGATATTCGTTCATATACCCGACAAGGTAATGATCTTGTTCTAAAACTCCAAAACGGTGACACCGTTACAATTAAAAACTTTTTCGTTGTGGATGAGCATGGACAGCACAGTGATTTGGTTCTTATGGATGATGAGACCGGCGCGCTATGGTGGCTAGAAGGTGCGGGTACCGATGGGGCACACTATTCGCTGATTAGCGATCTTTCAGAAGTCATCGCGACCGGTGGCGCGGGACAAAGTATTGCCGGTTGGGTCATGGCTGGTGCGGCTTTGCTGGGTATTGCGGCAATGTTCGCCGGCACCTCAAACAAAGACCACCACTCTTCGGTTTCTGAAAGCGATTCTGATGCTGACAGTGATTCAGACTCCGACAGTGATACGGATGCTGACAGCGATAGCGACTCTGATTCAGACAGTGATTCTGATTCAGATAGTGATTCCGATTCTGACAGTGATTCCGACTCGGATTCAGATAGTGATTCGGATGCTGACAGCGACGCGGATAGTGATTCTGATGCTGACAGCGACTCCGATACTGATACCGAGCTACCTACCGCGGCACAGAACATAGCGGTCATTGACAATGTGGGCCCCATCACCGGTGTGCTGCATTCTGGTGATGTCACTGACGATACGACCCCGGAGATTAAAGGGACAGCAGAGGCTGGGGCAACGATAACGATTTATGACGGCGATACCAAACTGGGTTCTGTCGTCGCGGATGAAAATGGCAACTGGAGCTTCACGTTACCGGAGCTGAGCGAGGGTTCCCATAGCCTGAGCGCGACGGTGACGGACAAAGCCGGCAACGTCAGCGAACGTTCGCCGGCGTTTGAACTGACCATCGATACCACTGCGCCGGCAGCCAGCATTCCGCAGGTAACCGACAATGTTGCAGAGCACACCGGCCAGCTGCAGAGCGGGGATCTGACTAACGATGCGACGCCCACCCTGAACGGCACGGCGGAAGCGGGATCCACGGTGACGATCTATGACGGCGACACCGTGCTGGGCACAGTGGTTGCCGGCGAGGATGGACGCTGGAGCTTCACGCCAGCTAGTCTGGAGGAAGGCGCCCACAGCCTGAGCACTACGGTAACGGACAAAGCCGGGAACGTCAGCGAACGTTCGCCGGCGTTTGAACTGACGGTAGACACTATAGTGAACCCGGTTAGCGATCTGCAGGTAACTGATAATGCAGGAGAAGACACGGGTACACTGAACAGCGGTAGCGTGACGGATGATGATACACCAACCTTGAGCGGTACGGCGGAAGCGGGCGCCACGATCACAATTTATGACGGTGATACCGTACTGGGCACCGCGATTGCGGACGAGGACGGACGCTGGAGCTTTACTCCTGACGCCCTGGCTGAAGGATCCCATAGCCTGAGCACCACGGTGACCGATCTGGCCGGCAACGTCAGCGAACGATCCCCGATATTTATATTAACTGTCGATCTTAGCGATGACACCGACTCCGACAGCGACTCGGATTCAGACAGTGACTCCGACTCTGACAGTGACTCCGACTCGGATTCCGACAGCGACTCAGATTCTGACAGCGATTCGGACTCCGACTCCGACAGTGACTCGGATTCAGACAGCGATTCGGACTCTGACAGCGACTCGGATTCCGACAGCGATTCGGACTCTGACAGCGACTCGGACTCTGACAGCGACT
>NZ_JBEAFH010000081.1:0-311071 GCF_040061575.1 Klebsiella sp. CB_Kp196 | reverse complement strand
ACGCGGTGCCGCACTTCCAGGTGGAAGGGATGGACGTGAACCTGTCTCTGGTCAGTCAGATGCCGAAAGCGAAAGCGAAAGCGTAAGGCGGGGGCAGGGATGAAAATTTATCGTCCGCTGTGGAGTGAGGGGGCGCTGCTGTCCCCTCAGCAATTCCAGCAGCAGTCAGCGTGGGAATCTTTTCGCAGCACAGGCGTTGCGGCTCTCTCTTCGCCGTTTTCATGGGGGGTTGAGCGGGTTGAATTCGATGAGAGGCTGCTGGGCTCGGGCCTTATTCAGATCTCTCAACTGCGGCTCTGGCTGCCTGATGGCACGCTGGTGGATACGGCCGTCAGCGATCTGCCGCCTGAACCTCGGGAACTGGAGTTAGCGCAGCATTCAGACGCGGTCACGGTGATGATTGCGCTGCCGCTCATGCAGCCTGGGCTGAATAATGTGCAGCGGGAATCGGCTATGACCGAGCGGCCGCTCCGCTACCGTGAGGAGTGGGTGAATGTTCAGGATGCGTTTGGCAGCGAGGAGGAGTCCGTTGCCGTTGCCCGCTTTAACCTGGCGATCCGTTTTGACCATGAAGATAACGCGTCATGGCAGTGCTGCGCGATCGCGCGGTTGATCCGCGATCGACAGGGATGGTGCCAGGATCCGACATTTATTCCACCCCTGGCATTGTTCTCTGCCAGTCCGGCGATGCGTGAAAGACTGGCGCTACTGAATCGTCAGCTTCGTTCCCGCCGTCAGCGTTTGATGTCCATGCGCCGCGAGAGCAACGAACGCCTGGCCGATTTCGCTGTGGCGGACGTCTCTCTTTTCTGGTTGCTCAATGCGCTTAACTCCCATGCGCGCGTGCTGGTGGAGTTTGAACGTTCTCCTGCCCGTCATCCGGAGCAGGTGTGGGCAGAGCTCGTCCGTCTGGCGGGCAGCATGCTGACGTTCTCTCTCGACAGCGATCTGGATGCCATTCCCGCCTATGACCATGCAGAACCTGAAAAAACGTTTCCTCCACTGTTTGAACTCATCACTGCTTTGCTGGAGGCCAGTTTGCCGTCCCGAGTGGTCGCACTGGAGATGTCCCGACCGGACGAGCAGACGTGGAAAGCCGCGCTGCACGACGCTCGCCTGCGCGAAGACGCCGATCTCTATCTTTCTGTCCGGTCTGATGTTCCGGCCTGGCAGGTAGCTGAGAAATTCCCTGCGTTATGCAAGGCGGGTTCACCGGATGAGGTGAATGCGATTTCCGCCGTCGCGCTGCAGGGGATCCCGCTCATTGCCGTTAGCCGCGTTCCGGCAGCGTTACCTGTGCGGATGGAAAACCAGTACTTCGCGCTGGATATGGAGAGCTCTGCGGCCCGGGACATGCTGGAGCAGGGGGTATGCATGTTTTACGTGCCGGCCCTCCTGGGACGGCTGGAACTTGAACTGTTTGCGGTACTGCGATCATGAGAAAAGACATTGATATTGATGAACTCATGGCGGAAACCTGGCTTACCGTCACCATGCTTAAGAAAGGGGCAACAACGCCCGACGGCAGCGCGTTATATGACACCTGCTGTAAACACGTGGAAGGCGTGCGCGAGGCGCTGGAGCGCGCCGGGTACGATGAGGCAAGCATCGGGCATATCTCTTATGCGCAATGTGCGCTGCTTGACGAAGTGGTAATGAGCAGAACGCTGAGTGCAGGTGCCGAAGCTGATGCGGGTCAGGCGGCATGGCGAAAAGCGCCGCTACAGGCGCGCTATTTCGGGTCATTACACGCAGGCGAAGCCCTCTGGGATCGTATCACTGAGGTCTTACGGCAGCCTGCGCCGAATATAGCCGTTCTGACCTGTTATCACCGGGTGATCGCGCTGGGGTTTCGCGGATTATACAGCATCAGTTCAGTTAGCCAGTCACAGCGGGAAGAGGTGATTAAAGCGCTTTCTGAGCAGGTGCCGCCTCTGAATGCGGATATCTCTCTGGTGGTTCGCCGGACCCGAAAACATCGCTATAGCATCCTGCGTTCAGTCTGGTTCTGGGCTGCTACGGCTGCGGTGATCGCTGCCGTGGCATGGTGGGGAGGCCACCTCTGGCTCCAGGGGCTGTTATCCGCTCAGTTACCGGAGTTACCTCATTGATGCGTAAATCGGTCATGGTTTCTCTGATACTTCACGTTCTGGCGGCTGTCGCCGCGTTTCTGTGGCTGCTATGGGGATTCATTCCGGCAGGCACGTTGTTTAAGGGCGTGATGACGGTGTGCATTGTCGCACTGGCCTTCTGGCAGGTCTGGAGAAAGCGTTGCCCTGTTCAGACGATGGCGGAGGGTGAAATGTCCACCTGTGAACTGCTGCTGTTTGATGCCGGGGGACCTGTTGTTCTCGTTTGTGGGGATGAGCTGGACGCGTTGTTCCAGGGGCAAACACTGCGCAAAACCGCGCAGGGCTGGTGGCTGAGGGTGAATGACGTCAACAGGCTAAGCGACATTGTTCGCGATATTCACGAACAGCAGCCGCATCAGGGCGGACAGCTCGCCGTTATGTATTCCTGCCAGCCCGACAGACATCAGGATGAAGCCGTACTGCGCGCGTCCCTGAAAGCGTTGCGTCAGCAAATGAAGCTGCTGGGTCAGATAATTGGATTCACGCCGCCGATGGTTCTGAGCGGTGAATTTTCCGGTCCTGCAACGCCGTGGCTTGTTGTTTGTGGCGATAAGCTGGCGGTATATCCGGCTGATAAAACGCCGCAGGCGGTGGATGACTGGCAACAGGACGCTCAACATCTTGCGTTGATGCCTGTCCTATGGGAGGCCTTTGCTGTTATGCGCGCCATTCTGGCGGATGAACTGACGAAGGAAGATCGGCTCCTTCCGGCGGTTCACCCGTTTGCGGTGGTGATTCGAAGCGGTGTGGCTTCTGCCGATCGTGCTTCGCTGTGGTCACATCGCCTTTTTCGCCTGACCCATCTGATTTTTCCGCAGGCAGAGGGGGCGGCGGAAGTAACGGAGCATTTTCCTGATGCGGTATTACCGATGCTCGCGCCTTACTGCGCTCCAGTACAGGGGGGGCAACGCTCTCGTCGTCTCGTTTTATGGGTTCTGGCGTGCGCTCTGGCAGCTCTGGCTTTTTCTGCTGTGAATAACGCGGCGCTGATTCGCCAGGTCTCAACGGATCTCCAGCGCTGGTATGCCATTCCCGAGAATCATGATGAGCCCAGGGCTCAGTCCCTCCTGGCGTTGAAACAGGATGCTCTTCTGCTGGAGCGCTGGCAGCGGCAGGGCGAACCACTCCGGTACGCGCTCGGCTATTACCCCGGCCTGCGTTTATGGCTGGCGCTTCAGAAGGCTATTGATACGTATGCGCCACCGCCGGCACCTGCGCTAAAGCCACAACCGAAAATCATCCGCCTCGACAGCATGTCGCTGTTCGACACCGGCAGGTGGGCGCTGAAGCCCGGCTCGACAAAGCTGCTGGTGAACTCGCTGGTCGGCATCAAAGCGAAGCCCGGCTGGCTGATTGTGGTGGCGGGCCATACCGACAGCACCGGCGACGATAAATCCAACCAGATACTTTCGCTTAAGCGTGCCGAATCGGTGCGCGACTGGATGCGCGACACCGGCGACGTGCCGGAGAGCTGTTTTGCGGTGCAGGGCTACGGCGAGAGCCGACCCGTTGCCCCCAACGACACGGCCGAAGGCCGGGCGCTGAACCGCCGTGTCGAAATCAGTCTGGTGCCGCAGGCGAACGCCTGCCAGCCACCGGGCATGACCCCCGCGCCATCGCAGGATGATGGCGCTTTTTAAAATGATACACACAGTCATTCGGGCTGCTTCGCAGCGGCAACTGAATGCGTCCCCGGAAGCATAGTTCACTATGTGACCGGGGCAAATGAAGGCAGCCAACAAAGAGGCAGCCTGAAGGACGACGTGTATAAATGGAGAAGTAATATGGCAATACCAGTCTATCTGTGGCTGAAGGACGACGGCGGCGCGGACATCAAAGGTTCCGTGGACGTGAAGGACCGCGAGGGCAGCATCGAGGTGGTGGCGCAGGAGCATAACCTGTACATCCCGACCGACAACAACACCGGGAAGCTGACCGGCACGCGAATCCATACGCCGTTCCTGTTCACCAAGGAAATCGACGCCTCCAGCCCGTACCTGTACAAGGCGGTAACAACCGGCCAGACGCTGAAGTCGGCAGAGTTCCGCTGGTACAAAATCAACGACGCCGGTCAGGAAGTGGAGTACTTCAACACGAAGCTTGAGAACGTGAAGGTGGTGAAGGTCAGCCCGCTGATGCACGACGTCAAGGACCCGTCCTACGAGAAGCATAACCACCTCGAGCAGATTGAGCTGCGTTACGAAAAAATCACCTGGACCTACAAGGACGGCAACATCATCCATTCCGACAGCTGGAACGAACGTACCACCGCGTAATCCTGATGCGGACAGGTTTTCCTGTCCGCGTTTTTTTGCTGATTACCTGAGACGCGGGTACTCGGCAAAGAAAAACTCAATCTGCTGCCTGACCTGATGCGCTTTGGTGAACAGCGAGGGGCGGTAGCGTGCCCAGGAACCGACAAAGAGAGAGACTCATGGATAATCCCGCCATCCCTGTGATAAACGATGCGGCCAGTCAGGCAAAACAACGATTAGGTCAGTCACGCTACCGGCTGGACGTGCATGGCTGCACAGAATTTCTTGATGTGCTGAAATTCAGTTCGGTTGAGTCGCTCAGCAAGCCCTGGAGATTTGGTATCTCCGTGACCTGCTCGACACCGGATATCGCCAGTGATTTGGTGCTGTTAAAACCTGCGTCGTTTACGTTTCAGACCCCGCAGTTTTACGGGGCTCCGGCCGTACCCGTTCGTTCCGTTTATGGCGTGGTGGCGTCATTCGAACGCCTGTCCACGTCCAGAGAGGATACCGTTTATGCGCTGACGCTGGTTCCACGTATCGCTCTGTTAGCACATACGAAAGGCAGTGAAATTTTCCTCAACCAGACTGTGCCGGAAGTCGTGGAAAAGGTGTTGCGTAAACACGGGCTGGAAGGCGCGGACTTTGAGTTTCGGCTGTCCCGCGAGTATCCGGTGCGAGAGCTAATTACCCGGTGGCGGGAAACCGATCTTGAGTTCATTGAGCGTCTGCTGGCTGAAGTCGGTATTTACTGGCGCTTTGCGATGGATAGCCGCCTTGAGCAGGATGTGGTCATTTTTCAGGACTCTCAGGAGCAGTATCAGTTTGGTGTGACCCTGCCGTTTCGTAACCCGGCAGGCATGAGTGACAGCGGGCAGGAAAGCATCTGGGATATTCAGACCGCATACAATGTGGTGAGCGGAAGTGTGGCCACCCGTGACTACAACTATCGCGAAGCGCTGAAACCTCAGGGCAGCACTGAAAGCATTTTTAGCAAAGAAGGGATCACCGCCGGAGAAACGTACCATTATGCGGAACCCTTCCTGACAGCAGGTGACGCTGATAGCCCGGAGACCGGGGCATACTTCGCCCGTCTGCGTCACGAACGCATTCTGAATGCGCAATATCACGTCACCGGGCATTCCTCCAGCCCTCATCTGGCTCCGGGTCAGGTACTGGAAACGGACGGAACGCTTCCCGATGCCGTCAGGGAAGGCATCGTCATCACCACGGTGCGCACCAGTGGTTCGCGCAAAAGTAGCTTTACGCTGACGTTTGAGGGCATCCCCTACAGTGAAACCGTCTGTTATCGTCCGGCACTGCTCAATCGACCGGTGATATCCGGCTCGCTGCCTGCCCGGGTGGAAAGCACACAGAAAGGCGACACCTATTCCTGGCTCGACCCGGACGGGCGATACCGGGTAAAACTGGACTTTGACCGTAACAGTCCTGAACAGGGTTATGCCTATTTGTGGCTGCGGCTGGCTAAACCGTATGCCGGTGATACGTACGGATTCCACTCCCCGCTTATCGACGGAACGGAAGTGGCCGTCGTTTTTGACGGCGGAGACCCGGATCGTCCCTACATCGCTTATGCCCTGCACGACTCAGAACATCCGGACCATGTCACCAGTGACAATCATACGCGGAACGTGTGGCGCACTCCGGCGAACAATAAGTTGCGGATGGAGGATAAGCGCCAGGAAGAGCATATCAAGCTCGCAACGGAATATGGCAAAACGCAACTGAACATGGGACACCTGGTCAATGGCCAGCGTGAAAAGCGCGGCGCCGGTTTTGAACTGCGTACGGACGAGCATGGTGCGGTTCGTGCGGCAAAAGGGCTGTTCCTGACGGCGGATGCCCAGTCCAAAGCCCAGGGCCCGGTGCTGGAAATGGCGCCAGCGATTAACCAGATTAACCAGGCCAACAGCCAGATGCAGGCGCTGAACAGCGCTGCTGAAGCCGCCGGAGCCCTGATCTGTGACATCAATACCCAGATTAGTCTTGTGACCGACAAAATCAAAGATCTCCAGTCTTCGGTCCTGCTGGGTAGTGCTCCGCAGGGGGTGGCAATGACCTCAGGTGAACACCTTCAGCTCAGCAGTAGCCGCAATACCATGATCAATGCCGGTCAGCATCTTGATGTCGGTGCGATGAAGAATCTGTCTGTAACGGTAGAAAAAGCCCTGCGTATGTTTGTCCATAAAGAAGGGGCTAAGCTGGTTGCCAACCAGGGAGACATCGAGATTCAGGCTCAGCACAACACGATGGCACTGTTTTCTGAAAAGCAGCTGACGGTGACCAGTAGTGAAGACGAAATTATTATCAGCACGCCGGAAACACTGACACTTAACGGTGGCGGGTCTTACCTGAGGCTGAGTAAGAACGGCATTGAACATGGTTCATCAGGTGAGTTCATTATGAAAACGTCTGACTATCTGGTACCAGGCACCGGCGCGAATCTCCCCAACGAAACACCTAATTTCAGCCTGACGGATATCACCCAGGAAAATAAAATCAGCAGCAAATCTTTTAATGACTAAGGGCTGATGATGGATCCATTAATTCCTCATATGCGTAATGTGTTTTTATTTGCATTTTTGCTTTGTTTATCAAATTTTACACAGGCATCCGAGCAAACAAGCCCAGAAAGCATCGTGTACAATTTTTATAAGTCATATTTGAAAGAAGAATCATCGGACAACAGTCGATTTCTCAGTCAATATGTTTCTGATGAATTAATGAAAAGCATTAACGACTCTATGATGTGTAATTATGATTCTGATGATTCAGCGTCGGCAGAAGAACTCGAAGGGAAATGTTCACAAAAGCGCGAATGCAAGCAGTTTAAAGGGCGTTATATTTGTAACTGGCATGGTGCTTGGGTTGATACTGATGTTGATTATTTTACAAAATCACAAGATGTTTATCCTTCATGGAAAGCAAGTATAAGTACCTTTGATGTATATCGGAAAGAGAATGACTCTTCAGTCAACGTTATTTTAGGAGCAGGTTCCGAGCCTAAAGTTAAATTTAAGGTTGTGCTAGAAAGAATTGATGAGAAGTGGAAAATCACCAGCGTAACGGAACAATAAGAACGTGGTCATTTTCTAAATTTCTCACCTCGACTACTTATACAAATACCAACATATCTACGGAGAGACGTTCATGTTGAAGAAGATTATTTTTGCTTGTTGCTTATTCTGCGTGGCCAATATAGCCTCAGCTTCAGCAAACGATAGTTCAATGCCTCGGGAAATTGTTGCAAAATTTTATCATGATTACCTTGTTGCGTCTGAAACGCCTGATATGGAATCAGCTGATAAACTAACTCAAAAAGCTATTTTTGAATATACAACTGAGCATCTCAGAAGTCTGCGGGATAATGATGAATCGGGTGCTGATTATTTTGTCGATGCTCAGGATATTTGTGAAGAATGGAAAGACAGCATTAATGTGGAAACTGTTTCAGAGAATGACCAGGTCGCACAAGTGAAGCTAACATTAGGATATGGTAAGGGCGTATCCCTGTATGCCGTTAACCTGGTTAAAGAAAAAGGGAACTGGTTAATGGATTCTGTTAAGCCCATATCTCATAGTAGTATTTATTGCCCTCGACAAGCAGAGGGGGGAGAATAAATGCTGGACAAGAATGTAGCAGTTAGTGTTTTAAACACTCAAGCCCTGGCCAGAGCGAAAATTAACGCTGAAAATTTTAAAAATGGCATAGATAAAAAGCTTAAATATGGCGAGTCAAAATGTGCCCGCTATGTTAAAAAAGCATTAATCGCTGGAGGGGCATCTGCAAAAAATTCAGGAATTGAATCAGCTAAAAATTATGGCCCATGGCTGCTTGAAAATAACTTTAAAGTTGTGGATAACGCTACAACAGTGCGTACTGGCGGTGTATTCACAATTTCTGGTCAGCAAGTGGGGGATGTTGTCGTAATCCAGGCAGCACCACATCATGTGCATGGTCATATGGCGATGTTTAATGGTACACACTGGGTATCTGATTTTGTCCAGGAAAGGGGGTTCTATCCTGCCCAGATATATCGTGATCAAAACATACCCTATGCACTTTATCGTTATGGCGCTAATACCACATCAGAGCAGAACGCCACGGCTATCCGAAAAGGAAAAATCAAAATAGTCTGGCCGATCCCCTCCAACAGTCGGGGAAGTGAGTTCAAAAATCAGGAAGAGATCCTCTCTCATATTGGGGGGGAATCCACCGGGCAGTATATGATTGGTCGCAGTGGGATGTGGCATGGCGGGATCCATATCACGGAAGCAACGACCCCGTGGTGTGCTCTGAGTGGCAAGTCTCCTCTTGAAGCATTAGATTTCCCAGTTCCCTTTAAAGGTGAGCAGGCTGTGCGATGCATGGCTGACGGCGAAGTGGTTGCTTATCGTGTCTGCAAGGATTATCTGACGCTTGCATGGGAATCCGGCCCACTGAGCTTTTCTGGTTCGTTTGTTCTGGTTAAACACTTTATTCAACCGGGGGAGAAAGAATCCAGCGGGCTGCATTTCTACACCCTGTATATGCATCTTGCGCCGTATTCAGCTTATGAGGCTGAAGCAGAAAATCAGTGGGCCATTCAGAATACTCTAAGAGCATATTCTGAAATGGACTGGCTGACGGCAAAACTGACTTCAGATAAAACTTCTCCACAAATTGCAGGGCACATACCTAAAGGGGCAAGAGTGGAGTGGGACCCGGCAGACAGCAATCTTAACGCCACAGGAAATAACAAGCGAAAATATGGTCTTGTAACACTGAAAGGATTACCAGAAGAAACCAGCAGTACCCTCACACCTGGTCAGCGCTATTGGGTTGTTGTGGATAACAACAATATTAAGCCAGCGCCGGGGGCTGGTCCAGGCTGGTGGCGGCATTTGCTTCCTCCCGCAAAGGAAGTCATGGTATTCGATAAGACAGTAAGTCTCAGTTTTCCATTTGCTATTAAGGCCGGTGACCCGATTGGCCACATGGGCTACTATCAGGCACCAAAAGATGGTGGTTATGAGGCACGATACCAGGTACATATCGAATGCACGAGCATGGATGATAATCTGGAGAATTTCCTGACCAACCCAGAAAAAGTGGGGGAGAAAAACCCGCTCTGGTTGAAGTATTCTCCTGGCCTTGCTCTTTTCACAAAAGATGTTGCGAAGGGCACTTTCGCAAAGGGCTCGACGTCGACAACGCGGACAGGCATTCTACCGTTGAGTAAGGTCACAACTGAAACTGATACCTCAACAAAGCAAGAATACTGGCAGCTGCGACCAGAAAATGCTTACGTCCCCAAAGGCCAGGCGGAACCTCAACTCTTGTCGCAGTATGATCTGGCAAAGCTGGGCTTCAGAACTGAAACCTCAGAGCCTACCAGTTTTGATTACTTGGATGGAAAAAACCAGCCTGTTGGATTCTTCCGCAGCCTTATCAACTCGCTCTATGAGGTTGCGACCAGTGATACGCGAACCAGTCATGCCCTGGTTAAGCATAATTATCAGCGCCTGCTGGATAAAATTGATAGTGGAAGCGACCGTTACTCTCCGATGGAATACTGGAGAGCACTTCATAATCCCGACTATCGTGACACCATCCAGAAAACAATCGTAAAACATCCCAGCGATTGGTACTTCAAAAAAGATGATGCTATCTGGCAACCTTTCCTCAATGCGCTGAAAAAAGAAGCCCCAGAATGGAAGAAATATAGCGAAGATTTTCTTGATAAAATGGCATGGATGCAGGATGTGTCCACTGAGAAACTAGGGCCTTCACTGTGGCATATGCATCCTATCCTTTTTTTGGGTACGTTAAAAAGTGCTAACCGGATTACTATCGTCTACAAGAATTACGATTATACTTTAGATTATGCCTTGAACAAGCAAATGTCACTTACTGGCGATAGTGTTCCTACATATGGCAATTATGGTGCCGTAACACGTGAGCAAGTTCGGGACTATATGAATCCTGAGCTTCATCAGGAAAACAGTGAAATATATCAATTCCTCGACATTTCTGCACCTTCGGGTATTTCTCGCGAAGATTTAGGTAAGTTACTTTCCGGTCAAGGTGTGTTATCAGGGAAAGAAGATGTATTTATTGCTGCTGCACAAAAATATAATGTAAGCGAAATTTATTTAGCATCACATGCAATTCTGGAAACTGACCGTGGTAGACATGCGTTTGCCAATGGAAGCAAAATGTATAACAACAGGCATGTTTATAATATGTACGGTATAGGTGTTTTTCCTGGCAACACTCAAAACGGGGTTGTAGTTGCTTATAACAAAGGTTGGTTCTCAGTAGATGAGGCTATCGATGGTGGCGCAAAATGGATTTCGGAAAAATTTGTTAATAATAGTAAAAACCAACAAAACACGTTATATAAAATGAGATGGAACCCATCCAATCCCGGAACCAGGCAGTATGCAACATCGATAAACTGGGCTCTTATACAAAAAACTGACATGAAGAAAATGTTTGATCAGTTCCCGGATGCAAACTTACGTTTCGAAATACCTGTTTATAAGAAGGGCTAAAAATGAAGAAAATCTTGCTATTAATAATGTCTATGCTGTCATTTCATTCTTATGCTGCTTGCGATGAGTCTTGGAAAAAAGCTGACTACGAACAAAACATACACTCATATAAAGTGATTAACAAAACTTTTTTCCATTCAACGCCAGATGACAACTCAAGAAATAATAAGCTTTTTCTAATTAGTAACAACACGTTTGTCGGCTTTTTGAAATCCGGAGGATATGAGTTCGGGAGATATACAAGAAAAGATGGCAGCATTGTCATGGGATGGCTTAAAGACGATGATCTCTCTGAAACGGAAAAAACAAACACACCAGAATTTAATGGCGCTGACTTAAGCATTTACTCCCCAAATGGAAATATAGAATTAAGCTCTTCGTTCGAAGGGTTTTATAAAGCATGGGGTAGGTGTGGGAAAAAAGAGCAACTTGAAACGGGGGCCTGGAGCAACTATTTATCGAAAGGTGATGAAACGTACAAGTATTTTGATAACTACTGGAAAGGATTCATTATTCGCTCTTCAAATATAAACTACAAGCATTTTGGTGATGATTTTGATTTATATCGAATTACTACCATAACTGTAATAAATAATAAGTACATCACTGGTCGTGGTATATATGTTGGCATGAATGAAAATGAAATAATAAATGCTTATGGAGAACCCACATCAAGAAGCAAAGACAAAATAAGCTATCATTTCAAAAATAACACCCTGAGTTTCATGCTAGATAATGATGTAATTAAAAATATCATTTTGGAAGAGAGCATCCTGTAAATCCCCCCTATAAATAAAAGGCATAGTATGCTTCAGATAATACGTAAAGGCGATAAAACCACTCACGGCGGTTCTGTACTGACCGCTTCTGAAACGATGAAATTCGGTGGTATTGGTGTTGCCCGCAAAGGCGACAAAGTGTCCTGCCCGGTTCCGGGACATGGCCCTACAACTATCATAGAAGGCAATCCTGATTATCTTGATCATGGTATCCCGGTTGCATTTCACGGCCACAAATGCGCCTGTGGTTGCACGTTGATCAGTTCATTTTCCGCTGCAAAGGTTGCCTGATTATGCCCGTTTGGCTGGATGCCATCCCTGAAAAGGCTCCTAAGGTAGCGCGTCCCGGCACCGGTCGTTGGTTGCTATTCCTCGCGTTTATCATGCTGGGGGGCATAGCGCTCACGCTATGGTGCTGGACGTCAGAGAGAACCGGATTTGTCTTCTGGTTCACCGCTTTGGGTCTTCCATTTTGTACCTGGGGGCTTATTTTCGGCTTACGCCGGTTTGCCTACAAAGCCGAACAGGTGGGGGCCGAGTCCCGAAATGTCGAGCGAGAAGCGCTTATTGACAGTGAAATTCTGCGCGGTCAACGCTGCGCCTGGATCCTCGGTACTTATATTCAGAGTCCGGCCGGAAACAGCGCCGATGACCTGCTGAAGGCAATGAAAGTCGCGGCCCCCGCTATCGACTTCTCTCGCCCAAGAGGATATGACAAACCGGTCAGATACGCGGCATTAACAGAATACCAGACTGATTTAACAAAGGCCCTGACAGCGGCGGTGACTAAACTGACAACGCGTGTAGAAGGGATCGTTCAGCCGCTTCCGCCGGAGTTGCCATGCTGGCTGGTACTGGATTGTGATAACGACCTGTACCCCTTGATTGAAGAGCAGCTTAAGGCCGCTCTCTCACTAAAGACCGGCAGGATTTTTCGCCTGATGGCCGGAAAAGGTCTGGGGGCGTTTGATGCCTGGCTGGACAAGCGATGGGACAACCCGGGCATTCTGGTTGCCATTACCGTGTCGTTACCGGCGTATCCCCGGGAAGAAGATGCTGATGCTGTCTCAATGGTGGTATTAAGCAACCGCAAAGCCCATGCCTGGCCGGATGCTCTCCGCCTTCATCGCCCCGAAAGGGGAACAGAAACAACGCTCACAAAGACGCTCACCCGGGCGCTGCTCTGGTCGAAGACCCTGCCCAATGAACTCAAAGGAAGCTGGATCTCCGGTCCCACATTGACGTCGGACAGCGGCTGGAATAATGCCTGCGAAGAGAGCGAAGTGGAATTTAGTCTTTCAGAAGACAATTCCAGTATCGATCCCGTGCTGGGATATACCGGCCATGCTGCTCCATGGCTGGCCATCACGCTTGCTAATGCTGACGTTGAACAACGAGGGGCGCAGGTTATCGCCGCACAACCCGCCGCTGATAAGGACGACATCTGGGTCGCCGTCATCACCAAAGAAGAAGTTCGCAAGGAATCGCCTAAGAATGTCTAAGGTAAAAGTAAAAACTCTCATCGGCTCGGTTGTGACTGTCGCCTTTTTCCTGACAGTCATCGTGGCATTTTTGTTTTATGCCTTTCCGGAAAATGTGGCCTCAGCCACCGGCTTCGGACCGTATGACGGTCAACGGATACTCACATTCTGCGCCATACTGGTTGCCGCGATATTTTTGATCGGCTGGCTAATAGAGAAGGCTTTCGACCACGCGGGTAAATCCGGGTTGTATTTCCAGTGGGGCCAGAAAAAGGCTGAGAGTATCACTCCGGTGACGAACACCATTCTCAGTGAAGAAGATGACGATGAACCGGTCTTCAGCGAAGACGCCGTGTCCGAACACCTGCGCTTTCGCTATGGACGCCGCTGGCAGCGTAAGGTGCGACTCCTGCTGGTGATGGGCAACCCGGACGATGTCCATAAAGCAGCCCCGGGTCTGTGCCATGACCTCTGGCAGGAAGGTGACGGCAACGTACTGATTTATGGCGGTGATGCGCAGTCACTTCCGGATGAGATCTTCCTTTCAAAACTGAAGCGTCTGCGATCTGGCCAGCCGGTTGATGGCATTATTCAGGTGATGAGTACTTCAGCCCTCCCGACGGATAGCGAACGGGATGCTTTCTTGCGTTGCCGCCAGAAAGCCGATCATCAGCTGGGCTGGCAGGCGCCTGTCTGGCTGTGGCTGACTGATAAAGCGAAAGGTGCTCAGCAGGACGCGGACACGGCTGCGACAGGGGTGATATTCGGACCGGAAGGCACTATAAAAGAGGCGGATAGGGCATTGACTACGCTGTCTCAGCGCCTGCAAAAAGCCGGTATGGCACAGATACTGAATAATCCGGCTCATAACGGCCTGCTCCAGTTATCTTCCCGTCTGCAACACGAACTGAAAGCCAGTCTGACCGTTTTGCTCAGTGGGTTGATGCAGGGATCTGCGGCCTGGCGTTTACGCGGTGTCATGTTCAGCCCTGAACTGGCCGTTGCCGGAACGGTACCGAACACGCGCCTCGACACACCGACATGGAAAGCCGTCATTGATGACTGTGATGCCATCAGCGGCAGGAAGCTGGGCTTCGACTGGCAGAAGATGCTGAGGTTAATTCTGCTTTCCCTGATTGTCCTGTGGGGGACCGGTACATTGCAGTCCCTGATCGTTAACCGAACCCAGATTTATGAGGCACAGGAAACGGCGAGGCAGGCAGCGGATACCGCAAAACCACTTGCTGAACGCCTGCACAACCAGCTCGTACTCCAGCAAGCTATTGCCCGTCTGCAACATCGTGAGGCGACCGGAGCTCCATGGTACACCCGTTTTGGTCTTAATCAGGACAGCGATACGCTGGCCGCACTTTGGCCCCTGTATGCGAAAAATAACGCACAGCTGATGAGGGATGCCACAGCCGATAGTCTCAGGCAGCAGCTGAATTCGTTTGTGCAACTTCCTCCTGCCAGTGATGCCCGAACGCAGGGCACACAGCATACCTACGACGTGCTCAAAAGTTATCTGATGCTGGCCCGTCCTGACAAAGCAGACGCAGACTGGCTGGCAAAAAACGTCCTGAAAGCCTTACCGAAACGTCAGAATGTGCCGGATGGCACATGGCAGGACCTGGCACCGAAACTGCTGGGCTTTTATGCGCAGAACCTCCCGGCTCATCCGGAATGGAAAATTAAGCCTGACGCTGAATTAATCAGCACGGTCCGTCAGATCCTGCTCAAGCAGATTGGCCAGCGGAACGCTGAGTCCGGGTTATATCAGGACATGCTTAAGCGCGTGGCCAGCAACTGGCCTGATTTAACGCTTGCCGATATGACCGGCGACACCGATGCCTCAACGGTATTCAGCACTGACGAAGTCGTCCCGGGTATGTTTACGCGTCAGGCCTGGGAAGAACAGGTTCAGGATGCGATTAACGAGGTCGTCAAGACACGCCGCGATGAAATTGACTGGGTACTGACGGATAAGACGCACCAGACAGGGAGCGATATCTCCCCGGAGGCGCTGAAAGCCCGTCTGACAGAACGCTATTTTACCGATTTTGGTAACGCCTGGCTGAATATGGTCAACAGCATTCAGTGGCAGGATGCGACTTCGCTTGCGGAAGCCATTGCCCAGCTCAGCCTGATCGGCGATGTGCGCCGGTCGCCCCTGGTGGCCTTGATGAACACCCTCAACTACCAGGGAAAAACGGGCGAGAAGGGCGAAGCGCTGGCGGATTCGATAGTGGATTCGGCGAAAAAACTGGTTGGCCGGAAAAAATATGCCCGACAGTTCATTGAGCAGGCGCAGGGGCCGAAGGGGCCGCTGGAGGACGTTTTTGGTCCCCTGACGGGTTTCATGGAAGGAAAGGAGGGGACCGGACGTAATGGTAATCTGAGCTTCCAGTCCTGGCTTGCCCGTGTTACACAGGTCCGCCTTAAACTTCAGCAGGTCACCAGTGCGCCGGATCCGCAGGCGATGTCCCAGATGCTGGCCCAGACCGTGTTTCAGGGCAAAGCTATCGATCTCACCGATACGCGTGACTATAGCAGTCTGGTGGCGGCAAGCCTGGGTCAGGAGTGGAACGGGTTCGGTCAGTCATTGTTTGTTCAGCCACTGGATCTGGCATGGCGACAGATACTTGCTCCGGCAGCAGGAAGCCTTAATACCCGCTGGCAAACAACTATTGTCGATCAATGGAACAAAGCGTTTGCCGGTCGCTACCCATTTAAAACTACCGGCAGCGATGCCTCATTGCCTCTGCTGGCTCAGTTCCTGCGCAGCGACTCAGGTCGTATTGCTACGTTCCTGAAAACTAATCTCGGCGGCATACTTCACCAGGAAGGGAATCGCTGGGTCGTCGATCCTTCAGCAAGTCAGGGGATGGAAGTGAGCCCGGATTTCCTGCGGGCCATCAATCAGCTGGCTGAACTGGCGGATATCATTTTTGCTCAGGGAGATGCGAGCGTTCATTTCGAATTGATGGCGCGCCCTTCCCGTGATGTAGCCCGCATGCAGCTGACGCTTGACGAGCAAAATCTGGACTTCTTTAACCAGATGGAAAGCTGGCAGAGCTTTACCTGGCCGGGAAACACGTACTACCCGGGCGTCAGCCTCCGCTGGCGTAGCGTAAATAGCGGGATGCAGCTCTATGCTAATCACCAGGGCAACTGGGGATTCATCCGCCTGCTGGACAAAGCCCTGCTCACTCCCCTTGACGCGAGCCGCACGCAGCTGGTGTGGATCACCCCGGACGGCAATCCGCTGAAGTTTGTGATGCGCAGCGAGTTGGGTGATGGCCCGCTGGCCTTGCTGAAGCTCCAGGGCTTTAAGCTGCCCGAAGCCATCTTCACGGTTGCAGCCAGCGCTGAATACGTCGAATGATGAGACAAGGGAAAATGCGCTCACCCCAAATCCTTGTATCGGCATATGCCACAAATCACGAACAGCAGTAAGGCCTTATCGAAAGCGCCTCCAGCACTTTGTCTCACTCTGGATAACGAGCTAAAACCCGTCAACCCTGAAACGGAAACGGACGATGCTCCAGTTTATGACGATAATTTTCCGCTAATGCACACAGAGCTTAATACGCTCTCGGGTACCGATCCGAAGCAGCTCTGTACACGGGCGAAAATAGTGTGTGAACCCGCTAAAGCTATCCGCGTCGACACCTCTGCGAGGGATGTTCTACCGGCGAGGCGGGTTGTTGTCGAACCGGCCAGAACCAGCGGTTGTGTTTGGCTAATATTTTGTTAACTATCAGGAAATTTGTGCATGGATGATTTAACCCTGTGCTACTATGAAGCCGAAATGCGCTATCTGCGCGAAGCGGGTAAAGAATTTGCCCGGGCCCATCCGGACCGGGCGGCGATGCTTAATCTGGATAAACCCGGCGCGCGCGATCCTTATGTAGAACGTCTGTTTGAAGGATTTGCCTTCCTGATGGGCAGACTGCGTGAAAAGCTCGATGACGATCTGCCGGAGCTGACCGAGGGGCTGGTGAGTCTGTTATGGCCACACTATATGCGGACCATTCCGTCACTTGCCATCGTAGAGTTTACGCCGGACTGGCGCAGCCTGCGTCAGGCAGAAACGCTGGCCGAAGGCTTTTCTGTTCTTTCGCGCCCGATTGGGCCGCAGAAAACCACCTGCCAGTACCGAACCACTCGGGACGTGCCCTTACAACCCCTGCAACTTGCCGATGCGCGTCTGCATACTGAAACGGATGGGCGCTCGGCTATTCGCCTGCGTTTTGAGTGTCCGGAAAAAGTGGACTGGAGCAAGTCCGGGCTCGAAAAAGTCGCTCTTTTTCTGAACGCCGAAAGCCCGGTCAGTTCAGCCCTGCATCTGGCGATGACCCGCCGGGTGCATGCTATGTATGCCCGTCATGTCGGTACCGGAACTGAACGCCATAAGTTTGATGGCTGGTGCAAACCCATGGGCTTTGATGACAATGACGGCCTGTGGAAGAAAGCCGATACAGCCTTCAGCGGTTACCAGCTGCTGCTGGAATATTTTAGCTTCCGTCCGAAGTTTATGTTTGTTGAGCTACGCGGTCTCGACACCATCGGGCTCACTGAGGCCAGCTCCTGGTTTGAAATCGATATTGTGCTCAGTGAAGCCTGGTCATCTGACCTGCCTTTTGAGACAGAAAACTTCCGGCTGCACTGTGCGCCGGTTATCAATCTCTTTACCCTGGAAGCCGATCCGCTGACGCTTAATCCTCTGGATAACGAATACCTGCTCAGGCCGCTGCGTCTTCAGGATGGCCACACCGAGATTTACAGCGTCGATAACATCCATGGCGCGGTGAAGAATGGCAAACACCCCTATGTACCGTTCACCAGCTTCCGGCACCGGGGCGGTATGATGCGTCATGATGCCCCTGAACGTTATTACCACACCCGCGTGAAACGCGGCCCCTCTGGTCTGTATGACACCTGGTTAATTCTCGGGGGGCGCTCGTTCGAGCTGGAGCAGCTGTCCGATAAACTAGAATCCCTTTCGATGCGAATAACCGGTACCAACGGGCAACTTCCGCGAAAAGCGCTGGAAAGTACCCTGCTGGACAGGGTGGTCAAAACCGGCAAAGTGCCCGTCAGAGTATTAAACGTCACAGCACCGACAATGCCGCTATATCCCCCGGCAAATGACCGTTTTCACTGGCGAGTGATGAGCCACCTCGGATCAAACTTCCTCAGCATGATGGACAATCCGGAGGTTCTGCGGGGAACGCTGGCGCTCTATGACTGGACTGACGATGAGATGAACCGCCGTCGGCTTGAAGCAATCGTCGCCGTGAAGCACACCCTGATCCGCCGTTTTGAGAAGGGCTTTATGCTCAGGGGCGTGGACATTGAGGTTACGCTAAATACGGATAATTTTGCAGGCGAGGGCGATGTGAATCTCTTCGGGGAGATGCTGCACCGGTTCTTTGCGCTCTATGCCGATATTCACCTCTTTAACCAGCTCACGCTGGTACTGCAACCGACAGGGAAACGACTGAGATGGCGCGAGAATCACAGCCAGCACGTACCCGGCTGACGCTGGCCCTTAACAAAGATATCTGGCGGGCCAATTTCTATCGTTTCTGCCAGCTGCTGGAACAGGAAAATCCGGACGCGCCCAAACTGGGCGCCACCAGCCATCCGGGCGACGATCCGGTACGATTCAGACCCTGGCCTGGTATGGGTTTCCCGGTCAGTACCCTGAAGGTGGTGGAGACCGACGAAGACCATCCGACATTACCCCCAACGGTCCGCACGACATTTCTGGGGATGTATGGCGTGGACTCCCCTCTGCCAACGTCCTGGCTGGACGACATTGCGCAGCGCCGGGAAGGACACGAGGCGGTCACCTTATTCCTGGACATTTTCAGCCACCGCATCACCACGCAGTATTACCGGATCTGGCGAAAATACGCGTATCCGGCCACCTTCGAGGCCGGTGGGCGAGATGCCATATCACAGTGTCTGCTGGGGCTGGTGGGACTCGGTATACCGGGTACGTCTGAGCAGGTGGCAACGCCGGTGTCCCGTTTCCTGGCCCTGCTGGGCACCATGCGTTTGCCCACGCGTAATGCCGAGGGCATCCGGGCTGTGGTGAGCCTGCTGGCGCCGAATACCCGGGCAATTATCACCGAACCGGATCCGGTTAAGGTCCATATCGATAATCGCAGTGGGCTGGGGGCCGGAAACCGTATCCGTCTTTCGCAGCGGGCCACGCTGGGTAAAACGGCCAGGGAAGCATGCAGCCGGGTACTGGTGACGCTGGAGACAGCGGATCCGGACGAGGCGGAAGGCTGGTTACCCGGTGGTGTCCTCCATACCGATTTTCTTGTTCTGTTACGCGTCTATCTCGGCTACCGCAGTGACGCCCGACTGCGCCTCACTGTACCCGTACGGCTGTTGCCTGAGCCCCGCCTTGGCAAAGGCAGGCGTATCCAACTGGGCCGCACCGGTTTGCTGGGTCTGAAAGCAGGCAAACTCAGCAACAGCCAGGAGAGTCTGACCGTCAGTCTGGGCTGTTATGAAGGGTTGCAATGGTCTGTGTTACCCCCTGCTGAAGACGGACATTACCGCTTCGACTAATCATCAATCATTAATTCTCCCCAAAATAATTCTGATTGCAGGAAGGCGGCAAACGCGTGAGTCCCCGGGAGCATAGATCACTATGTGACCGGGCGGGGCGAGTGCGTGCAGCCAACGCATCTGCAATCAGAAGTATGAAGGGGATAAAAGGAACTTTTGAATGGCAACAATAACCCGCTGGCGGGTGCTGACGCTTATTGCCTGTGGTCTGCTCGCAGGCTGCGGTCTGACGCAGACCGTCACGGACGGTACGGTCAGCATCACGAAATCCATCTTCTACAGGAAAATTAAAACGCTGCATCTGGATTTTACCCCGCGCACGGCCATTAACGCCGATGGCGCACAGACGCCGCTGGCGACCATGGTGCGGGTTTATCAGCTCAGGGATCGTAAAGCGGTTGATGCCGCCGATTACCAGACGCTGCTGCGCAAGGCCGATACGGTACTTAAGGACGATATGCTTGCGTCAAAATCGCTGCTGGTGATGCCCAACGGCAGCGTGACGCTCAATATGCCCATGGATGAAGATGCTCAGTTCGTGGCGGTGGTGGGATTATTTAACCGCCCGGATCAGAAGGACAACCGCTGGCGCCTGGTGCTGACCCGTGACGACCTCGACCCGGACAAACCCCGCACGATTGAACTGGGTGATGGCTGGCTCAGCCTTGTGCCGGTAAAGGAGTGACGTAATGGATAACTGGTCAGCGCTTTTCGACGGACAGACCCGATACTTTCTGGATATCAATGACAGCACAGTGAAGCCGGATGTCCTGCGCTTTTACGGCAGGGAAGCCCTGAGCGAGCCGTTCAGATGGGACATTGAGTTCACCACGCTGCAGGCGAACATTCCCCCGGAGCAGGTGCTGATGAAATATGCCTCTTTCCGGATGCGTGGCGGCAAAAGCGTTCATGGCATGGTGACCCGCCTGGAATGGCTTTCCACCTCAAAGGATCAGTCTCACTACCGGCTTACGCTCAGTTCGCGCCTGGCGCTCCTGGGATACACCCGACAGTGCGCGGTATATCAGAATCAGTCCGTTCCTGAGGTGGTTGAGCGGGTGCTGCGTAAACACGGTCTGGAAGGTCCAGATTTTGAATTCAGACTGGAGCGCACCTATCCGGCGCGTGAAATTATCACTCAGTGGCAGGAGACGGATCTGCAATTCATCCAGCGCATTCTGTCTGAGGTGGGAATTTACTGGCGCACGGAGATGGACGACGTGCGCGGTCTGGATACGTACATTTTTGCCGACAGCCAGCTTAACGACCAGTTTGATGTGCGCCTGCCGTACAGCGAGCCATCGGGGTTGTTCGACGGCGCGGCAGAATCGGTCTGGGATGTGCGGACCTGGCACAACATAGCCACCGGCACTGTCGTCACGCGGGATTACAACTACCGGACCGCCACCACGCCGATGGATGCGGCGGTGAGTGTGCGCAGTGATGCGGTCACCACCGGGGAGCATTACCGCTACGCGGCACCTTATCGTGAAGCGGGCGATAACGCCAGCCCGGAGCCGGAAACCGAATCTGGCGCATTCTACGCCCGACTTCACCACGAGCGGGAGCTCAACAAATCAGCCCGTATCCACCTGTTCAGCAACGCCTCACACCTCACTCCCGGGCAGGTGCTGGAGCCGCAGGGCGATGTCATTACGGCCCTGCAAGAAGGCGTGATCCTCACGCTGGTGACCTTCCGTGGCGCCCGGGATTCCCGTCTGCATGTGTCAGTCTGGGGCCAGCCTTACACCGAACGGTACTGTTTCCGCCCGGCGGAAATCCCGCGTCCGGAAATTCACGGCACGCTTCCGGCCCGGGTTGAGAGCCGGGAGAAGAATGATATCTACGCGCACCTGGACGAGCAGGGGCGCTACCGGGTGAAGCCGGACTTCGACCGGGAGGGGACGGAACCCGCTTACGGTTACCTGTGGCTGCGGATGGCGAAACCTTATGCCGGTGAAACGCTGGGCTGGCATACGCCGCTCATCGATGGCACCGAAGTGGCGATTGCGTACAGCAACGGCGATATTGACCTGCCGTACATCGCGTATGCGCTGCACGACTCGGAGCACCCGGACCACGTCACCCGCGACAACCCTACCCGTAACGTGTTACGCACCCCGGCGAATAACAAGCTGCGGATGGAGGATAAGCGCGGTGAGGAGCACATCAAACTTGCCACGGAGTACGGCAAGACCCAGCTCAACAGCGGGCACCTGGTGGATGCACAGGGGCAACGTCGCGGCACGGGCACCGAGCTGCGCACCGACGAGTGGGGAACCCTGAGAGCCGGGAAGGGACTGTTTGTCAGCGCAGATGCGCAGGCGAAAGCGCAGGGTGACGCACTGGATATGAGCGCTGCGCTGAAGGAAATCGACAGGCTTAATCAGCAACTGCAGCAGCTGGAAATGGCCGCAGAAAAAGCGCAGGCGCTGAAGGGCGATGTCGACAGCCAGATAGAGATGTTTGAGCAGCGGCTGAAACCGCTCAATGAAGCGGTGCTTTTCTCGGCGCCGGAAGGCGTGGCCCTGACCAGTGGTGAAGATATGCAGCTGGCCGCTGAACGGAACCTTGCGCTAAACGCCGGAGAAGACTTCAGTGTTGGAGTGATGGGCAATGCGACCGCTTTGATCGGGGAGAAGCTGGGGCTCTTTGCCCGCACCGGTCAACTGAGCCTGAAATCCGGGGAAGGGCCAATAGATGTCCAGGCACAAAACGCCAGTATGCGGTTGTTCGCTGAGAAGAAGCTGACGCTGAGCTCAGCGAGTGACATCTCCTTTGCCGGAAAGAAACGTATCACCCTAATTGGTGGTGGCAGTTACCTGAAGCTTGAGGCCGGGAAGATCGAGTATGGTACGACAGCATCGTATTTGCGCAAAGTAAAGCGGACTATGTTTGCTGGTGCAACCGATCTACCAATTGAGTCAATGAAGCAGATGACAATGATCATTCAGTATTACGACAGAAAGTTAAATTTCTCTTCAAATGTCAATTATCGTGTTGAAACATCGGATGGAGAGGAACTACTTTCTGGCTTCGGCACAGATGGATACATAGACAAAAGAGACAGTGAACATGAATATTGGATATTTGTAAGCTGAGCAATAATACCATGAAAAAAATAAATATTGAAATAGATGGAACCCCCTATCTGATAGTTACAAAGGATGGAAAGACTGAGCTGGGCATAAAAGGAAAAACAACTCCAGAAAATGACAGCACACCTCATGACATTAAAGTACCAAACGTTTTAATTATCACCAGAAAAAACGGTGAGGTTCTATTTGTTTTACGAGGTGCCGAAGAGGATGGGTTTTCAATATTAACGGCTCAAACCCTTTATGATCATTTTCAATATCAATGGTTTGAGCCGTTAGCAGATAACTATAGGGAATTACTTTTTATTAATGACGCAGACTATGCTAAAGAAGCATATAAAATATTTACATGGGATGATATAGCTAAGTTTTCCTTGATTGACAGACCATCATATAGTTTTTATAAAAATATGGAAGGAGATTGGAAGCAGAACCCTGAAGGTGGAGCAGGATATCTTTTGGTATTAATCTCCGACATCCCCTATTGGACGGACGCCGTGGGCCAGATACCATTTGCCGTTGACACCTACCGTAGCACTCAGAGCATAACTAAAACAGTACAAATCGGAATTGAATGGGGTGCAGGTACAATAACAGGGAGTGAGGACTATTCCAATGAGTATGATAATTATTTCGTATTAAGAGGGGCTTTATTTGCTAGCAAGAATTTTACATATAAAGTAACATCTACGGGAAAATCTTATCCAGCAGTTGAAGTTAAAGAAATAAGTAACTCAGTAAAAGCAGAAATGCTTGGTGCCCCAATAAAAAATAGTGAGTTGGAAAAATATGGAATTTGGAAAAAATAAAACCATTGCAATAAATATTCTAATTGCAGTCCTTGGATGCATTCTTGTTGTCACTGTTCATTATTTCGGCTACAAATGGTATATGGATCATTTCACTACTCGAAGTAGAGGTGTTGGTCTTGGATTTGTAATGTTATACATGCGGTGCATTATTATTCCAATAATATTTCTCTCAGCCTTCATTAAATTAAAACATTCAATACCCATCCTTGGTGTGGCTTTTGTATTTATGTTTTATACATGGTATGGAACAAATCCACTTCGCGTAATGTTGATGTTTGGTTCCTCATTATCCGGTTACGCAATAATTATTCTTGCAAAAAAATTAAAACGAAATATAGGATAATTCCTATTCCTTAGGACCTAAACCTCTATCATTTTATATAATTCGATATATTATGAATCAAAAAGCGCCCTCCTTAATATGAAATTCTTACTGGCAACTTTACAGGGGATCTTCCCCTTGAAGTTGTAAACGAAGAAGATCAGGTCATTTTATCTGTACTGGATAACATCCAGCATATTTTGAACGCCCGGGCCGGGACCATATCCCATCTCCCAGATTATGGTTTGCCGGATATGACCAAGATTCTGCAAGGCATGCCCGGGACAGCCCACGAGCTGATCGATACGTTGGCCGGTGTACTACTCAAGTATGAACCTCGTTTACAGTCACACAATGTGACCCTACTCGAACAGCAAGTGCCGTGCCTCTTTCCGGATGCGGAGCGGCAAAAGTGTGCACGGCATGGTGACCCGCCTGGAATGGCTTTCCACCTCAAAGGACCAGTCTCACTACCGGCTTACGCTCAGTTCGCGCCTGGCGCTCCTGGGATACACCCGACAGTGCGCGGTATATCAGAATCAGTCCGTTCCTGAGGTGGTTGAGCGGGTGCTGCGTAAACACGGTCTGGAAGGTCCAGATTTTGAATTCAGACTGGAGCGCACCTATCCGGCGCGTGAAATTATCACTCAGTGGCAGGAGACGGATCTGCAATTCATCCAGCGCATTCTGTCTGAGGTGGGAATTTACTGGCGCTCGATGATGGACGATGTGCGCGGTCTGGATACGTACATTTTTGCCGACAGCCAGCTTAACGACCAGTTTGATGTGCGCCTGCCGTACAGCGAGCCATCGGGGTTGTTCGACGGCGCGGCAGAATCGGTCTGGGATGTGCGGACCTGGCGCAACGTGGCCACCAGCACTGTCGTCACGCGGGATTACAACTACCGGACCGCCACCACGCCGATGGATGCGGCGGTGAGTGTGCGCAGTGATGCGGTCACCACCGGGGAGCATTACCGCTACGCGGCACCTTATCGTGAAGCGGGCGATGACGCGAGCCCGGAGCCGGAAACCGAATCTGGCGCGTTCTACGCCCGACTTCACCACGAGCGGGAGCTGAACAGGTCGGCCCGCATTCACCTGTTCAGCAATGCTGCACACCTCACTCCCGGGCAGGTGCTGGAGCCGCAGGGCGACGTCATTACGGCCCTGCAAGAAGGCGTGATCCTCACGCTGGTGACCTTCCGTGGCGCCCGTGATTCCCGTCTGCATGTGTCAGTCTGGGGCCAGCCTTACACCGAACGTTACTGTTTCCGCCCGGCGGAAATCCCGCGTCCGGAAATTCACGGCACGCTTCCGGCCCGGGTTGAGAGCCGGGAGAAGAATGATATCTACGCTCACCTGGATGAGCAGGGGCGCTACCGGGTGAAGCCGGACTTCGACCGGGAGAGCACGGAGCCGGGCTACGGCTATCTTTGGCTGCGGATGGCGAAGCCGTACTCTGGTGATACATACGGCTGGCACACCCCGCTCACCGACGGTACCGAAGTGGCCATCGCGTACAGCAGAGGCGACATCGACCTGCCGTATATTTCCCACACTTTACATGACTCTGAACATCCGGACCCCGTTACCCGTGACAACCACACCCGCAACGGGCCACAGCCCCGGCAAACAACACGCTGTGGATGAGGGACTGCCGGGGAGAGGTCCGGTCAAACTCGCCACGAACTCCCTTTATCTCGTCTCTGTGGGTTGTGCCCACCGCCATTTCAGCTCCTGAGCGCTTTCGGGCTCGTCAACGCATTCTTCCTCCCGTGCTCGTTTCTTGTTCACGATGGCGATGACATGGTGAACAGCGATCTTTTCTTCAAAACAGTGGCTTCAGCGTGTTTTTGTGATTTTTGTCATATTCATATCAGCTGTCATTTTTTAGTTCATTTGATGAAATGCCTTTTCATTACGTTATTTAACAGCTCAATTGTAAGGCCGATCGCAAAATTTACCCTGATGGCAATATCCATAAGCTCGATTGATGTTCGCCCGGCGCCAGCGGGTGTTATTTTTGTGTGTAAGAAAACGCAATACTGAGGGGTAAGAAACAGAAAAACTTAATCTTTTCTTAATATTTCCGCCCAACAACCTTTATCTCTTTAGCCGCGCCCCACGAATCTTCCTTTAAATTACGCCAGCGTCACAAAAGCCGTAAAAAAACAAACCCCGGCGTTGCAAGGCTCTGGCGTCCCGCTATATGTTAAATTTAAGTTTAATAATTGATATCTAAAGGTTGATTTTATGTATATGAAAATTAGTGGGTTAGTGATTTCACTGACGGCAGCTATCTCCGGACAGGTCCTTGCCGCAGTTCCTCAGGGCTACCCGGCGGATTATCAAAAGGTGGTGGATGCCGGGATTAAAGAAGGCAAAGTGGTTATCTATTCAACGACCGATACCAAGGCCGCAGGCCCGTTAATTAAAGGCTTTGAAGCGCAATATCCCGGCATTAAAGTTGAATATAACGATATGAACAGCACCGAATTGTACAACCGCTATATCAGCGAACAGGCGGCGGGCGGCGGCAGCGGCGACGTGGTCTGGAGCTCTTCCATGGATACGGCGCTGAAGCTCGCCACCGATTACGCCGAAGAGTACGCCTCGCCGGAGCGGGATAAGCTGCCAAAATGGGCGGTCTGGCAACAGAAAGCCTACGGCACGACCTACGAGCCGGTGGTCTTTATCTACAATAAGCGGCTGATCCCTCAGGGCGAAGTTCCGGACTCGCATACCGCGCTGGCGAAGCTGATCGCCGGCCAGGCCGATAAATTCAAAGGTAAGGTCACGACTTATGATATTGAAAAATCGGGTCTGGGTTTTATGCTGGCGGTACAGGACAGCAAAGCCGATGCCAGCTACTTTGACGATCTGGCGGGCATAGCGAAAGGCGGCCTGACCGTGCAATCGTCCACCGGTACGATGATGGAGCGCGTCTCCTCCGGGGAAAACCTGATTGGCTACAATATTCTCGGATCCTACGCGGAGGCGCGGGCCAAAAACGATCCTTCGCTCGGCATCTCCTATCCGAAAGATTATGTACTGGTGCTCTCGCGGGTCTCTTTTATTACCGCAGAAGCCGAGAACCTTAATGCCGCGAAGCTGTGGTTTGATTACGTGCTGTCGGAAAAGGGACAAAGCATCCTGGCGAACCAGGCCGATATTCCCTCCCTGCGCAATGATATCGAAGGTAAAAATGATATCGACGGTATGACCAAAATGCTCGGTAGCGCGCTGAAGCCTATTCCGGTCGATGAAACGCTGCTGGCGTATCTTGAGCCGAAACAACGACTGGAGTTTATCAAACAGTGGCGCACCGCCGCGGCGAAATAACCCTCCGGCGCTGCGCATCATTTCAGGATGCGCAGCCCGCTTAACGCCCGCCAGGTTTAAAGGGATCGCTTATGAATGTCTTACGTCGAAAATGGCAGGGTTTGCCGCGCGGTATCGTCGTCGTGATGACGGCGCTGGCGATTTATGTCCCGCTGTTATTTATCGTGGTGCAGAGCTTTCTCTCGGCGCCTTTTTTTGCCCGCACGAAATCGTTCAGCCTCGAAGCCTTCGCCTTCATCTTTAGCGACCCGGATTTTTATCTGGCGCTCAAGTCCGGGTTTATTCTGGCCTTTGGTCTGGTGGCGATTGCCATCCCCCTCGGCGGGATCCTCGCCTTTTTAATGGTACGTACCGATTTACCCGGGCGGCGGTTTATCGAGCCGCTGATTCTGGTACCGATTTTCGTTTCGCCGATGGTACTGGGCTTTGGTTACGTGGTGGCGGCCGGGCCGGTGGGCTTCTTTTCGCAGTGGGCCGAGCAGCTGATCGGCTTCGTGCCGTGGAATATTTACTCGATGTTCAGCATCGTGGTAATTGCCGGGCTGACGCACGTTCCGCATGCCTATCTCTATATCTCTTCCGCGCTGCGCAGCGTCGGATCGGATGTCGAGGAGGCCGCGCGGACGGTGGGCGCATCGCCGCTGCAGGTGATGACCTCGGTGAGCCTGCCGATGGTGCGACCGTCGATACTCTACGCCTGCGTACTGCTGTTTTTCCTCGGCCTGGAGGTATTTGGCCTGATGCTGGTGCTGGGCGATCCGGAAGGCAACATGGTGCTGGCGACCTATCTCTATAAGCTCACCAACAAGCTCGGTACGCCTTCTTATCACCTGATGGCGGCGGTGGCGGTGGTCCTGATCTGCATCACCGTTCCGCTGGTGATGCTCCAGCGCCGCCTGATGCGCACCGCCAACCGCTTTGTCACCATGAAGGGAAAAGCGTCCCAGGCCCGCGCGCTGCCGCTGGGGAAATGGCGCTGGGTCGCCGGGATTGTGGTGGTGGCATGGCTGACGGTCACCATTGGGGTGCCGCTGATCGGCGTGGCGCTGCGGGCCTTTATTTCAAACTGGGGCGTGGGCGTTTCGCTGTGGGATGAACTCTCGCTGGCGACGTTCCGTAACATCTGGCAGCAGCCGAATCTGCTGCGCGCCATCGTTAACTCCATGGCGATTGGGGTGATTGGCGGCGCGCTGGCGGTGGTCTGCTATCTGTTCGTGGGCATCGCGATGCACCGCAAACCGGATAACGTCACGCGCTTTCTGGACTATAGCGTGCTGGTGCCGCGCGCGGTGCCCGGGCTGCTGGCCGGGCTGGCGTTTCTGTGGGTATTTCTGTTTCTGCCGATGTGGCTCGATCAGTCGCTGAAAAACGGCTGGCTCTCGGCGCTGCCGGTGGCAGACTGGCTGCGTGAACATCTGATCGTTCAGCTGCGCGCGCTGCGTAACACCATTTTTAGCGTCTGGCTGGCCTATACCGTCGTATGGATGGCTTACGGGCTGCGGCTCATCTCCTCGACGCTGCTGCAGGTAGCGCCGGAGCTGGAGGAGGCCGCACGCAGTACCGGCGCATCGCGCGGGCAGATCACCCGCCACGTCACGGTTCCGCTGTCGCGCTACGGCTTAATCGGCTCCTGGCTGCTGATGTTTCTTATCTTCGAGCGCGAATATTCCACCGGGGTTTATCTGCTCTCTCCGGGCACCGAAACCATCGGTTCGATGCTGGTGTCGCTGTGGGCGGCGGGGGCTATCGATATCGTTGCCGCGCTCTCCTTTATTAATATTCTGCTGGTGGTCGTGGGCCTGGGTATCGCCCTGCGCTTTGGAGTGAAATTACATGATTGAATTATCGGTAGAAAACCTGCATCTGACCTACGGTGATAATCCGGTGCTCAAGGGCGTGTCAATGGAACTGAAGCGGGGTGAGGTGGTCTCGCTGCTCGGGCCATCGGGCAGTGGAAAAACCACGCTGCTGCGGGCGGTAGCCGGGCTGGAGAAGCCGACCAGCGGCATTATCACTATTGGTAAAACCCGCGTCTATGACGGCAACCCGCGTAGCGAAATCCCGGCGGAGGCGCGCAACCTGGGGCTGGTATTTCAGTCCTACGCGCTGTGGCCGCATAAAACGGTGTTTGAAAACGTGGCGTATCCGCTGAAGCTGCGTAAGGTTGCCGCCGCGGAGATCAAGCAGCGGGTGCAGACCGTGCTTGAACAGCTGGGTCTGGGGCATCTTGGCAATCGCCATCCGCACCAGCTCTCCGGAGGGCAGCAGCAGCGCGTGGCCATCGGCCGGGCGCTGGTTTACAACCCGCCGGTAATTCTGCTGGATGAGCCGCTGTCGAATCTTGACGCCAAGCTGCGGGAAGAGGCGCGGGTCTTTTTGCGCGAGCTGATCATCAAGCTGGGGCTGTCGGCGCTGATGGTCACGCACGATCAGAACGAGGCGATGGCGATTTCCGATCGCATTCTGCTGCTCAATAACGGGGTGATCGAGCAGCAGGGAACGCCGCAGGAGATGTACGGTAGCCCGAGAACGCTGTTTGCCGCCGAGTTTATGGGCAGCAATAACCGGCTGCATGGCACCGTCACCGCTCTGGATAATGGTCGGGCGCGAATTGAGGGCGCCAGCTGGGCGCTGTGGGGGATGGTCGGGGAGGGGGTCAAGGTGGGGGAAGAGGCGACGGCGGTGATCCGCGTTGAACGCCTGCGCATCGCCTCAGCGCCTGAGGAGAATATGCTGGCATTGCCGCTGCTGACCAGTATGTATCTCGGCGACCGCTGGGAGTACCTGTTTCGCACCGAGGGCGATGATTTCGCCATTCGCGCCTACGGCAGCGCGCTGCGCGATGCCGAGCGCTGCCATCTGGCCTTGCCCGTCAGCGACCTGTGGATCTTCCCTAAAGGGTGAGATAAAAAAGCCCCGGCGCTGAAGCCGGGGCAAACCATGTCAGAGCTTATTTATTATTAGCTAAATACCATGCCGCCATCGATCAGCAGCGATTGGCCGGTCATATAGTTGGAGTCCGGACCGGCGAGATAAGAGACGCAGGCCGCGACGTCTTCCGGCTCGGAAAGCCGTCCAAGGGTAATGCGTTTGGCGAACTCCTGGGTCCCGTAGCCCAGCGGTTTACCCGCCGCTTCGGAAACCTGACGGTCGATTTCCGCCCACATTGGGGTTTTAACGATCCCCGGGCAGTAGCCGTTAACGGTAATTCCCAGATGCGCCAGATCGCGGGCGGCGGTTTGCGTCAGGCCGCGCACGGCAAACTTACTTGAGCTATAGACCGCCAGTTCCGGGTTACCCACGTGGCCCGCCTGGGAGCAGGCGTTGATGATTTTGCCGCCGTGGCCCTCTTTTTTAAACGCCTCTACCGCGGCCTGGATACCCCAGATAACGCCTTTGACGTTGATATTGTAGACTTTATCGATCACGTCCTCGCGAATCTCTTCGATAGGCGTGGAGGGGGCCACCCCGGCGTTGTTCACAATCACGTCAAAACCGCCCAGGCCCTTCCGCGCCTGTTCTACGGCGGCAAAAACCTGGTCGCGTTTAGAGACATCCACCTTCACCGCCAGCGCCTGACCGCCGCCGCGGTTAATTTCATCGGCGACCGCCTGTGCGGTGGCGTCATTGTAATCGGCGATAGCCACGGCAAAACCATCTTTAACCAGGCGAAGGGCGATAGCTTTCCCGATGCCCTGGCCCGCGCCGGTCACGAGTGCGACTTTTTTCATTGCTGGATTCCTTCTGTAGTGACTCAAAGTATTTGACTGAGATGAAGCTGGCCCATCAGCAGCGGGTTGTCGCTGTAATCAACGGGGATGGCGACCACGGCGGGGCCGTCGACGTCCATCGCCGCCCGCAGCGTCGGCTCAAGGGCGGCAGCGCTCTCTACCGCAAACCCTTTGGCGCCGAAGGCTTCGGCGTAGGCTTTAAAGTCCACCGGACCGAACTCAACGCCGGAGAGCCGCTGGTATTTTTTCTCTTCCTGAATCGCCACCATGTTGTAGCCGTTATCGACCCAGATGATATGCAGGACGTTAGCTTTTAGCCGTACGGCGGTCTCCAGCTCCATACTGGATTGCAGGAAGCCGCCGTCGCCGGAAACCGAAACCACTTTGCGCTGCGGGTTCACCAGCCAGGCGCCAATCGCCCACGGCAGCGCCACCCCCATGGTCTGCTGGCCGTTGGAAATCATGACCTGACGGGCGCGGAAGCTGTAGAGATAGCGGGCGATCCAGATATGAAAGCTCCCCATATCGACGGTTAGCGTCACGTCGCTGTTGACGATGTCCTGCATGGCGCGAACGATGCGCAGCGGATGAAGGGCAAACTGGTTCAGCTGCGCGCCGCGGCGGTCGAGCAGCTCCCGCTGATGCTGGCGGTCAACCAGGATCTCGGCGGCCTGCGGCGACAGCACCAGCTGGTGGTCGATACGCTGAGAGAGTTTGTTCAGGGTGGCGGCAATATTGCCGACCAGCTCGATGTCCGGGGTATAGTTGCGCTCTTCGTAAGCCGGCAGTACATCGATATGCACCAGCGTGGCGTTGCCGTTATTCCACATGGCCGGTTCGTACTCCACCGGGCTATAGCCGATGCAGATGACCAGGTCGGCGAGATGCAGGAGTCGATCCCCCGCCTGGTTATTGAACAGCCCAACCCGCCCGGCAAAGCGGGTAAAGTGGTCCTGATTCACCGCGCCGGCGGCCTGATAGGTGCTGGTAACCGGGATATGGCTTTTTTTCAGCAATTCACGCAGCGCCGCGCTGTTTTCCGCCTGGCTGGCCATCAGGCCGAGCAGGAATATCGGATTTTTAGCGCCGGCAATCATCTTCGCGACTCGCTCAATGGCTTCGTCCGGCGCCGCGCCGGTCTGCGGCGCATCGCTGGCGGGCAGAACCCTGGCGTGGACCGGCCCGTCGACCACGTCCTGCGGCAGGCTGACGAAGGCGCTGCCGGGGCGTCCCTGCTCGGCTGCGCGAAACGCGTTGGAAACCACTTCCGCCAGCGCTTCCGCGGCGGTGACTTCCACCGAGTATTTGGTTACCGGACTAAACATCGCCACCGTATCCATACTCTGGTGCACCTGTTTGGCCTTGTCGGCGCGTTTTACCGCACCGCCCAGCGCCACCACCGGGTCGCCTTCGCTGTTTGCGGTGGCCATGCCGGTAATCAGGTTAGAGCAGCCGGGGCCGGACGTGACCAGCGCGACGCCCGCTTTCCCGGTGATGCGGCCAACCGCGGCGGCCATAAACGCGGCGTTGGCTTCGTGGCGTACCGGAATAATGCGAATGGAGGAGTCCAGCAGCGAATCGAAGACTTTATCGATTTTGGCCCCTGGAATGCCGAACACCTGTTGTACGCCCTGCGCCTCAAGCTGGCTGACGATAAGGTCGGCGCCGTGCGCCCACTGGCGCGGTTGATGTTGATTATCCACGAGAATCTCCTTAGTTTTCGACTGAGCGAATGGCGGCATCAAGATTGTCAGGATGCAGATCCGCCTGCAGGAAGGCGCTATCGGCAGGAAGGTCAATCATCAATTTGTGGATCTCACCAAAGGTCAGCACGCCGTGGTCGAGCTGATAATCGAGCAGATGGCCGCCGCCCTGGCGGTCATCGGTGATGAAGTGTTCGTGGTAGCCGGCAACGTTAATGCCCTGCATATGCTGCGGCGTGCGAAACCCCACCAGCACCCCTTCGCGCTGGTTGAAGCGGAAAACGGGCTGGTCGTCGAGCACGTCGGTCATCGCCCGGTAGGGCGGCGTCTGGCGCGGTACGGTGCGGGTATGGGCGTGGCGAAAATGGCCGTTGATACGCAGGGCGCAGAACAGATTATCGGAGGGGATTTGCCGGTCGATAATGTCGTGCAGCTGTTCGCGGCTGACCGGTTTATCAAACGTTTTGCGGTACTGCGGCTGAAACCAGGTCATCACCGCGAAGGGCGTGCGCTGTTCCATTCGGGCTTTACGGGCGCTGCCGTCGGCGCGCAGCTGGTAAACCTCGCTGCTAAACGCGATCAGCTCGCCGTCCAGTTCATTAAAGGTGCCCAGGCCGAAATCGCCGTGGGTGAGCAAATCGGCGATGGTGGTATTGCCCTCATAAACGCCGCTCAACAGCGCGCTCATCAGAGAAGTCTGGTAGATGACGCTATCGGGATGTTGCGCGGAAAATCCTCGTAGAGTTTCACACAGGCTCTCTTCGCAAGAGCATTCAGCAGAATGGTTCATTACCCGCTTCCTCGTTCAACGAATATCAGAAAGGTTAAATAAATGTTGACGCGATTCAGCTCACAGTTCCAATATAGAATCTATGATTGTTTGAGACGTTTTCGATATGGAACTTCGTTATCTGCGCTACTTCGTCGCCGTCGCTGAGGCGCGACACTTCACTAAAGCGGCAAAAGAACTTGGCATCTCCCAGCCGCCATTAAGCCAGCAAATACAGAGACTTGAACGGGAAATTGGCACACCGCTTTTCCGCCGTTTAACCCGCGGCGTCGAGCTGACGGAAGCGGGGGAGTCTTTCTATGAGGATGCCTGCCAGATCCTGGCATTAAGCGACGCGGCGCTGGAAAAGACCAAGGGGATCGCCCGCGGGTTGAACGGCCGACTCTCGCTGGGCATTACCAGTTCTGATGCCTTTCATCCGCAGATCTTTAGCCTGCTCCAGCAGTTTCAGCACAGTCACCCGGGAGTCACGTTACATCAGGTCGAGGGCAATATGGCGACGCTGATGGGGGCGCTTGGCGAAGCGGAGCTGGATATCGCTTTTGTGCGCCTGCCCTGTGAAAGCAGTAAAGCGTTCAACCTGCGAATTATCGACCAGGAGCCGATGGTGATTGCGCTGGCGCGTTCGCATCCGCTGTCGTCCCATAGCGAGCTGACGCTGGAGCAGTTAACGGACGTGGCGCCGATTCTTTTCCCGCGGGAAGTGGCTCCGGGGCTGTATGAGCTGGTGTATAACAGCTATCTGCGCGCCGGTATTGATATGCAACGAACGTATCAGTCATCGCAAATATCATCGTCGTTAAGCATGGTGGAGGCCGGATTCGGGTTTGCGCTGGTGCCGCAGTCCATGACCTGCATCACGCTACCTAACGTCAGCTATCACCCTTTGTCGGGCACGCCGCTAAAAACCGATATTGCTATCGCCTGGCGACGCTACGAGCGCTCGCGCACGGTGAAGCGTTTTCTGGCCATGTTTTAATCCGCTCGGTAGCGCCTGGAGCCGGTGTTTACGAAAGATAGACATTGGCGGCGGTTGGCCCTCGCAGTCCGTTAACGCGACGAAATTCAACGCGGATTCCCGGGCTGATTGTGGTGGGTTCGCCGGGCGATAATGCGGAAATATGAACCTGAACGTCTTTGCGACCATCTGAGGGGATTATCAGGCCTTTGCCTGTTTTATTATCAAATGCTTTGACAATACCTGTCATTTTTTGGAACAACGAAATACCTTTTAAATATGAAAACCGCCACGACTATACAGTAAGCGCGCGGGAAGTCTATTCAAATCAAAATAAAACCCGCGCTGGCGGGCTTTTTTTCGCCAAAAGAGATCGGCGCTGGCTGATTATTGCTCAGCCACGCGCGGCAATCGGCATCTGGCAAGAGAAAATTATGCAGCGGGTCGTGATGAGGACTGAAAGAGTTTATGGCAGTAGGGACAAATGAGTTGTGCACCTTTTTGGACTCGGCTGAAGCTGTGTTCTGAATCCTGGGAGCAGTTAGGGCAGGAGCATTTAACGAGATAATTACGGCGAGTTTTAGCGTCTTTGCGTTCTGACATATGATATTTCCTGATTTAAGAGCGTATGACCATACAGCATTCTACAGAAAATAGCTCTAACTCATTCTTCGCAGCGGTGGTTCAGGCTGTGAGCGGCAGGACGAAAAAAAAGATCCAGCGGAAGCGTGCAGGAGAGGATTTTTCCCCTATTTTTTGTGATTAACATCACTCTTTAAAATAAAATCAATTTATATCAATTAATTAGCGATCATCGATTTTGGCGTGTAGAGAACATTTTTCTCCATTTTTCCCGGAATAGAGTGAAAATAGGCAAAATTTTCTTCCTCGTCTGATATACATTTTAATAGTGATTGAAGGACGCAAATCACGCTGTTAATGATGAAATAGCTATTCCTTTTTGGCTATTAAACGGAGTTTTGGCTGTTGTTTTATTCGCCAGCTCCGCCGAAGGCGTCAATAAAAAATCACGACCTTTATGTCTAATAATAATTTGAGTGTACTCTATGAAAACCAAAACTAAAGATATTGCAACCCTGGCGGTACACGCTGGAAATCAATCCGATCCGGTAACTAACGCTATATTTACGCCGATCGTCACGGCCAGCTCATTTATTCAACCTAACCTTTATGAAGGCGGCGATTTTTGTTATTCCCGGGTCTCTAATCCAACGCGTCAGGCTTATGAATCGGCGCTTGCCGAGCTGGAAGGCGGCATTTACGCCACCGCCACCGCATCGGGAATGGCGGCCACCAATATCGTGATGGAACTCTTGCCCAAAGATGCCCATATTATCGCCATGAAAGGCGTCTATGGAGGAACCTGGCGGCTGTTCGAAAAATTAAAAACGCGTACCACCGGCGCCACGATTTCCTATATCGATTTGAATGATGAGCAAAGCCTGATGGCCGCTATTCAGGAAAATACCGCTTTAATCTGGATTGAAACACCGACCAATCCCTTACTGGAACTGGTCGATATCGCGAAAGTGTGCCGTATTGCTAAAGCACGCGCCATTACTACCTGCGTCGATAATACCTTTGCCAGCGCCTGGAATCATAAGCCGCTTGAAATGGGCGCGGATATGGTCATGCTCTCTACCAGTAAATATGTCGGCGGACATTCAGATTTAATTGGCGGCGCGGTAATCACCAATAATGAAACGCTGGCATCGAAGCTCGACTTTATTAAAACCACCATCGGTTCCATTGCCTCGCCATTCGATGCCTATCTTGCTCTGCGCGGTATGAAAACGCTGGATCTGCGCATGGCGCGTCAGTGCGGCAATGCGCTGCGGGTGGCTGAATATCTGGAAAACCATCCGGCGATTGCCAGCGTCTATTATCCCGGCCTGCCGTCGCACCCGCAGCATGCGCTGTGCAGAAAGCAAATGCGTTCAGGCGGCGCGGTGGTAACCGCAACGCTGAAGGGGGATATCCAGAGTCTGAAACGCTTCATCGGCGGTCTGCACTATTTTGTGCTGGCGGAATCGCTTGGCGGGGTGGAGAGCATGATCAACCATTCGGCTTCTATGTCCCACGGGTCGATGTCAAAAGAAGAGCGGGAGGCTATTGGGATTTACGACACGACGCTACGTTTCTCCGTCGGTATTGAGCATATCGATGATTTGCTGCAAGACCTTGACAGCGCCTTCGCCGCGATGGGCATCGCACAGGATAATCATCATGCATGACTATGGCATCTGGACGATTATTACCCCGCTGGTCACCATTATTCTGGCTATCCTGACTCGCCAGGTGATCCTTTCCCTGCTCACCGGCATTTTCGTTGGCTACGCGGTGATTAACCACAGTATTATCCAGGGCGTTGGCGCTACCCTGAACGGGATTATCGAAACCTTCGCTTCCGCCGGTAATGCGCGAACGATTGTTTTTATGGTGATGATCGGCGGTATTATGCGGCTGATTGTGGTGACCGGCGGCATGCGGAAACTGGTGCAGTTTCTGTCGGAAAAAAACGATTTCGTCACCAATAAAAAATCGGTCCAGCTGCTGGCGATGCTGGTGACATCGTTGATTTTTATCGAGAGCTCGATAAACCAGCTGATCGCCGGGGCATCGACGAAAAACCTTGCCCGACGCTATAAAGTCTCACCGGAAAAGATGTCCTATATTATCCAGACATCCTGCGTCTCCGTCTGCTCATCGGTGATGATCAACGGCTGGGGGGCGGCGATGATGGGCGTTATCGGCGTACAGATTGCGCAGGGGTACCTGACCGGCGGGCCATTTGAAGTCCTGGCAAGCTCAATGATCTGGAACACGATGGCCTGGTTTTCATTAGCCTCGGTGCTGTTTTATATTCTCTCCGGCTGCAGCTGGGGGCCGATGAAAAAGGCGGAGGTGAAGTTTGAAACGATCCAGACCGAAATAGAACAAGAGCATGGCGAAGAGGAGGCGGACTCGGTAATTGACCATCCGGCCTGCAATTCATTGCTGAACTTCTTTATTCCCATTCTTTCCACTGTGTTAATGGTTCCGGTTGTTCTGTATATTACCGGCGACGGACAATTCTCAAAAGGCAGCGGCTCGATGTCGGTCTACTCCGGCGTTATGTTTGGTACCGTCGTCTCTTTTATCTGGTTCCGCGCGCGCGGTATTCTGAACGTTGAGAACTTTTTCAAAGAGCTGTATATCGGCTACGCCAGCATGGTTAAAATTAGCTCAATCATGATCCTGGCTTTCCTGATGGGGCATATTTCAGCGGAACTGAATACCGGGCAGTATATCGCCTCCATTACCTCCGGCGTTATTCCATCAGGTTTCGCGATCGGCTTTATCTTTCTGATTGCCGCGGTGATGTCGCTGGCCACGGGCACCTCATGGGGGACCTTCGCCATTATGATTCCGATTGGCGTTCAGCTGGGCGTCTCAATAGGTATCGACCCGCACTTTATGATCGGCGCGGCGATTTCCGGTTCAATTTTTGGCGACATGACTTCCCCTATCTCCAGCGATGCCATCGTGGCCTCGATGGCGACCAGCTGCGACCATATTGAGCATATTCGTACCCAAATGCCTTATGCGCTGGTGACGGGTAGCCTGGCGCTCGTTGTTTATTTAATTGTCGGTTTTACGCTTTAACCTACAGATTTAAGGACGCAGGGCGGCGCCCGACCGGTAAAATGGGCGCGTTGAAGGCGTTTTTTATATCCGTCCCTGGAGAGAGGCAGGTAAAAAAAACCGGCAGAGCTGCCGGTTTCGTCGTTAGATCTTACAGGCGTCGCCGCAGTCATCGTCGGCAACAACGGCCTGCGCTTTTTTATCGGCCTCTTCAAGGCGCTCAGCGTTGCGCTCTTGCGCTTCTTCCAGCCCGCTAAAGACGAGGTTATCGAGATCAATTTCCATACGTTACCCACTTAAGTTCAGTTTTGACCGTGAGCAAGTATAGGCAAAACGCCGGGGGGATGCACCCGGTGTGAACCCGTGTAGCACATAGCGATAAGTGCGGGTGTGTTATTGCGTGCTGTCGGGAGCGAGCGCGGGTCGGGATCCTACTAATAATAATAGTTGAAAGCATGTTTTATAACCTGCCGGCGATTATTATAGTCGCGATCAAATTATTTATTAAACGAATCGACAACGAGCGCTGGGTTAGACATTGACTTGTATAAAATATGCTAATATTGACCGGCTTATGGATGTATCTATGGATTATGGTCAATGGTCTCGACAACAGCAGTAGCCGCTATCAAAGAATGGCGGAAAACTAATAAATTTATTTGTCACGTTAAACTCAACTATAAAAAGGTATTGCGGAAATGCAGAGAAATATCTTTAATCGGAGGAAAATATAAGGAATATCAGACGTTATGTGAAAATTACGCTTGCGCAAAACTAACAGGAGCAACCGAGGGGCTGGTTAACTTTGAAGATAAACCCTTTAAGGCCTATTTAAATAAAAAGATGTCAAAAAGAGCGAAGCTCAATATTGCTCATGGCGCTTTGAATTTTATAGAGAAAACCTTTCTTCCCGAGGCGTTGCCGCAGCTGTACGATATGAAAGCATTTGGTCGTTCGCTAATCACTATTCCGCTGAAAAACGGTACCTGCATTGATGTGAAGCTGCTGGCATCGCCTTTTCAGGAGGAGGGGGAGCTGATGCTATTAATGTTCCTGGGTGATAAACGCGTCTACAGTATCTGTTTTTCCTGCACCGAAGATGGCCGGGCCTGGATTGGCGGCATCCAGGGTGGGAAAGACATTGATAATGAAGAAGTGAAAGCGCTGACCAAGGAGCTTTACGGCATCCGACCTAAGAACTTAATTATCACGCTGCTGTACGGTTTTTTGTCGCATTTCAATATCAAGGAGATCTATGCGATCGACAGCCATTACCATGTTAAAAGCGACAGAGTAAAAACTAGCTATTCTGAGCTTTGGCTGGAAATTGGCGGTGAGAAGCATCGTCGCGGCTGGTATAAATTACCGGAGAACGAGATAAAGAAAAGCCTGGAAGAGGTTAAAAGCAAGCACCGGAGCCAGTTTATCAAGCGAGAAGGCTTGAAAGAGCTGGCCCAGCTGGATATGGCCGCCGCGCTACGCGACATTAGCGTGGATCGTCACTGCTGATTATCCTCGTTTCGCATTTGCCGGTGGGCAGGGGGCTGCCCACCGGCAATGGCGGAGTCAACGCAAGCTGAATGCGGCCGGCGCCTTCATCGCGGTGGCCGCTCGGCGAAAGACGTTATTCACTAAGCTTTAGGCTGGGAGGCAGTTGATTCATCGTCACCAGAATCCCTCGATGGAGCTGAATAGCGCCCAGCTGTTTTAATTTGGCCAGGGTTCTCATGACCCCACTGCGCGACAAAAAGGTTCGCGACAGAATATAATTGGCGGCGGTGATTTTATTTTTGATCGCTTCCGGTTCATTGTTTAATTCTATAAGCTGATGAACGATAATTTCATAACAGGAAAGTTTAGAAACCTTAAAGCAGTGGGCGTAGACTTTTGCCGACGAATATTCCAGAAGTCGTGAGACATTTTCCCATAATTGCTGTTCGGCGATGATCTTATGCGCCTCGTTAATTGATATCAGGCCAATAGAAGATGTTTCCTGGGTGCGCAGGTAAATATGCCGAGAATAACGCAGCTGACTATTCATGCCAAAGATGAATGGACTCGTTTCGGAGTTGATGATGAGTCCATCGTTGTTGCGATATAAAGACATCGTGCCACGGAACAAAACCAAGCATTGATGCTGGTTTTCTTTTACTATGCCGATGTTTCGTCTTCCATCCATTAACATTTGGTTACATTTTGGTGCCAGGCAGCGAATGAGTTTATCAATGTCGTCTATGGGTTTGGTGATGGTTCGGAGCAGATCTGTGTCATGTTGCACACGAGGGATTGTTTCCATGCTTATGATTTCCTTATAAAAAAGAGAACTCCCAAAAAACAGCAAACTGTAGCCAAAACATTATCGATGACGCTGAGGGGGCGAATAAACCCCCAATGAGTCTACACATAGACTTAAAAAAACTTGCCGCCTCATCAGACTTAAGATAAATATTAATAGTATAAGCTTATAAATCTCCTTATTTACATAACAGCTAAATCTATTTGGTTTTAATTTTATCGATGTGGCATTTGGGCTATTCCTGATATTTGATATTATTGGGCGGTAGCGTTTATGACTATTAACAGTGTTCAGGACTTGCAGTTATCAAGGATTGCTCGACAGTGGATTGCCAGTAGCCATGAGCAGAGTCAATAAAGGAGCCAAATCTCAGGGGCTCCATTGAAGAAACCGTCAGGTTGGCTATGAAAAAACGAAAATATTTAAGTAAAAAAGAGGTGCAGGCATTAATTGATGCTTCGCAGCAGCAGGATGGCTCGCTGCGTGATTATTGCATGCTCCTCATGTGTTTTATTCACGGACTGCGCGTAAGTGAATTACGTTTTTTAAAAGTGAGCGATATTGATTTATCCAGCCAGCGGATCGCCATTCGGCGTTTAAAAAATGGCTTTTCAACTATTCATCCTCTTCAGCCCCGTGAACAGCTGGCGTTAAGCCAGTGGCTGGTTAAGCGCACGAGCTGTTTAAACGCCGATCTTCCCTGGCTGTTCCTGTCGCGAAAAGGCACTCCGCTTTCCCGACAGCACATTCACGTTATGATGCGAAATTATGGCGTGCAGGCCGGCATTGCCGTTCCGGTACACCCGCATATGCTGCGCCACGCCTGCGGTTATGCGCTTGCGGAAGAGGGCGTTGATACACGCCTGATTCAGGATTATCTCGGCCATCGCAATATCCAGCATACCGTCTTGTATACGGCGAGCAATCCGGCGCGCTTTAGCTCGATTACCCTCTGAAGCCGGAGTATCTGGCTCGATAAGAGCCAGATACCCTTTAGTTATAGGTAAAGTTCATAACGACCATCGCGCTGATATGACCCGCGGTGGCGTCCCCTGCGACGCTAAATATGCGCGCGCGCATATCGAATATGGCCTGACGGTTATTATCGACATCGACGGCAATAGATTTTCCGCTGCCTGCATTAATTGAACCGGTTATACGCTGAAGTTCTATCGCGACATTGCGTGAACTGTCCGGGCTGCTCACGTTGGCATATAAATCAGGGTCAGCTCCGTCGACAGGGCCTGTAAAGTGAGCGGTAACGCTTGATGTTCCTACAGGGCAGTGGCTCAGCGTGACGTAAAATTCTTTCCACTCGGAGTAAGAGTTGGCCGCGCTAAGCCGGCGGCTGGGAATATTTTGTCCGAGATCGATATTATAAATACCGTTGTTTTCGACGGTGCAGGAAGACGCAACAATATCGCCGTTGATATAAAGAGTGACATCCGCAGCATAAGCGGGTAATGACGACGAAATCGCCGTAAATAACGTTATGACGGCCGGGCTGGCGATAATTCTCATTATCGACTCCTTAAGTAAGCAGTGAGAAACGAGAGCGGGATAAACTCAGTTGTACATCATCGTTAAGGTGGCCACCGCGTTGGCGTGGCCGGGATGGATCTCCGGCGTGTTCTGGTAATAGCGAAAGGTGAGCGGCAGGGTTATCGATGCGCCAGCCTCAGGGATGGTGCCGACCGGGAAAAAACGATCGAACTGGACGGGCGAGCCGTTATAAAGCACCTGAACGCCGACCCCCTGGGCTACGCCGGTTTCATTGCTTAAGGCCACTACGCCGAGCGTCGGGGAGAGATAACCTTGACTGCTTATTGACGTATTCACGGCGACCTTATCGTCGCACCGCACCGGAATTGACAAACTCTGTTCGCCGCTGGTGCTGCCCGGACCAGAGAATTGGCCCACCGGAACAGCACCCATGTTGACAGTTAACGTCGAGGGGACGGTGCAGCTTACCGCTTTATAAACAATATCTCCGGCATAGCCGATATAGTTTTGCTGCCCCTGGCTGCCGATGCCCAGACCGGTATCATAGACCCCCATACCAAATTTGGTTTGCGCGACATCGAGAGTGCCGCTCGTTGCCGTATCCCCCGTTTTTACCAGCGTTAGTGTGACCGTATATCCAAAGGTCATGCTGGCGTCGCGGGAGATATACCCCAGCGCCTGCGCGCGCGTATCGCAATCGCTGCCGATACCACTCACCCTTTGGCCGGCGCTATTTTGCAGCGCAATACCGATGCCTTCGACGCCGGTTTCATAGACCCCCGGAAAACCCGCGACTTCTTCGCCGCTGCCGTAATAGCAGGCGATAATGGGGTGCCCCGGGGTGACATCCGCCCAACCGCTGCGGCCTTTGCAGTTTCCGTTAAAGGTGAAGACCCGCTGCGTGCCGGGAATATCGCTGCCTACCGGCAGCGCCCGCGATACCGCGATCTGCGCGAGCTGCTGGGTAAACGGCGTGGGCGGAGAACTGGGACAATAGTTGTTCTCCGCGTGGGCAGCGCTGGCGATCAGAGTAACCAGCATAAGGGGGACGTTGACTCGTTTCATATCGTCATGCTCCTGCTATAAACACTGTGCATTAAGGTTGATGATCCCGCTGGCGCTTTGCGTCAGGCTGTAATTCACTCTGCACCGGCCATCAGGGTCGTGACTCCAGCTAACCTCCAGCTGACCCGCGTCTTTTAGCCCCGTCAGATAAACCTGTCCTCCATCGCCTACGATGAAGCTTTTTGGCGTCGGGGAGGCGGGATCGATAACCGTTGCGCCGAACGGTACCGACGCGCCGTTGCGTTTTCTCAGGGTCATCAGGACCCGTTTACCGAGGCTGGTTTCATAGCTGGCCTTCACCAGCGCGCCGCGCGTGGGGATGACCGTCTGCGTTGCCAGCGCCAGTTCGGCATCATCGGCCAGGGTTTCGGTATTCAGCGTGAGATCGTTTTTGCGATAGGGGCTGAGGTAGGGGACGACGGTGTAGCCGAAGCGATCGGTTTTGACGCCTGACTGCCCAAGCACCGCTACGTTTTGTGCGCCGGGCGCGGCGATCAGCGCCATCGTTTCGCCGAGGGGCTGGCTAAAGGTGAGGCCGTTGCGATGCGCCACGATCCCGCCCTGCAAGCCATAGTTAACGCGTTCGCTGTAGCGATCGCGGGCGTAGCCGACGAGGGTCTCGGCGTAAGAGGCGCGCCAGTCGGCATTAATCCCGCTATTGCTTCCCTGGCCCTGAGAACCATAGCCCTGCATGACGCTCCAGCTCAGATTGTTATCGGCCAATAAGGTACCGCCCAGGCTCAGATTATTGGTGGTATTCCCCTGCTTACTGGTATTCATCATGTAGCTGACGTAGGTGGGATGGCCGCCGAATAATTTCTCCAGAGGAATACTCATGGTGAGCGCAAACAGCCCATCGCGGTCGTAGATGCGCCCGGAGCGCTGGCCGTAGCGTTCTGCAGAGTGAATGTTATAGCTGTAGCTCAGACCGAAACTGATGCCTTTATACGAACCGTTGTAGCTCGCGCTATATGACTCCATGCGTTTGTTTGTATCCCAATAGTCTTCCACGATGGCGCTAAGCGCGAGGTTGCCTGGTATCTGAAACAGGTTCTGGCTGACGGTTAACTCGGCGCGGTTGCGCCTGCGTTCCGGCATCACGTAGCGCCGCCCATCGCGCCAGGTATTAAGAACGTCCTGCATATCCCAGTAGCCGCTGGTGGCATAGCGATAGCCAGCGAAGGTGAAGTTAGTCCCGGTCTGCACCAGGTTTTTGCTGTAGCGAATACGCCAGGATTGGCCTTCTTCTCGCGGTCGATTTTTTTGCTGCGACCAGGCCTGGGTGATATCGGTGGATAGGGCGCCAATGGAGCCCAGGTTTTTACCTATGCCCAACGCTAACGCCTGGTATCTGTTACTGAACTGGCCGCCGCCGTATACGGTGTAGCCGGCGGGAAGGCCATAAATCGCCGTGCCGGCGGCCAACGGGGCTTTATCAATGCCGTTGTCATAGGCGCGGTAAACGCCGGTGGTCATGGCGTATTTTAACCGGCCTTCGCGCTGCAGCACCGGGACCGAGGCGTAGGGCACCACGAGGAATTGTTCGCTGCCGTCAGACTCTTTGATGGTGACGTACAGATCCCCGGAACCGCCGGTGGGGTACATATCGGTGATTTCGAAGCTGCCGGGCGAAACGTAGGTCTGATAAATGATGTATCCGTTTTGTCGGATCGTGACCTGGGCATGGGTACGGGCGATCCCCCGCACTACGGGGGCATAGCCGCGCAGGCTCTCCGGCAGCATATCGTCGTCAGACGCCAGCTGGCCGCCGCGAAACGGAATACTGTCGAAAATATCGGAAGGCGTGGTGCTATCGCCCAGCGTCAGTCGGCTCTTCAGCGAGCGTATATCGCGCTGGGCGTAGGTATAAACGGTATCCCATTTTGTTGAGGTGCCGCTTTCACCGTTCTGGCTGTTGCGGTTCCAGGTGGTGTAATTACGCAATCGCCAGGGACCGATATTAAGACCGGGGCGTAAATTAATGTACTGCGCGTTTCCGCCGCCGCCGCCGCCTTTTTTGTCCCGGTTGTTGGCGCCGCTGACGCTGTAATTGACCAGCGCCGCCGGAATGCCGTCATCCCACCGCGCCGGATCGACCCAGCCGCGCGCGGCGTTGGTAAGGGAAGATTGGGGAAAACTTAACAGCAGCTGCTGGTGCGAGAAACGAAAGTCGGCGCTGGCCTGAGGAATCGCCGACAGCCTTGCGCAGCTGGCATCGGGCTGGCCTAACGTCGGATAACGCTGGATCATGACGCCCCATGAGGCCAAATCGTTCAGGGACAGGCAGGGCTGTAATGTGTTCTGTCCCTGCGCGTTTTGCTGTATGCGGAACTCAACGTCCCGGGTATCCACCTTGCTGTCATTGACATAAATATCCACCCTGTAGCGTCCGGGCTGCTGCCCGCCATGCTCCTCGAAGGCGGAGAGATCGGTGGTGGCCAGCCCGCCTGCGCCGGTTTCCAGATGGGCGGGGTTGAACCGTTCCCGGGCGTTAGCTGAGGGGCTTATCCCCACAATCAGGGCAATCTGGGTGGCGATAAGGTAAGCTAAATTCAAGGGCGAGTCGCTTGAGGTTCTTTTGTTCATCCTGAAATGCTCCTTAGCTGACGGCAAATCGCCGCAGCGCAAACCGTCGGCAGCGGCGGGTTAGCGAACCTGCGTGTGGCTTTTTCCCACGCCGCCAAAGTCGCTAATGATTTTCCATGACACCAGGCCGGTCACCTTGCCAGGGGTAGCAAACGTGGCTGAGCTCATTGGTGCGACAAAGGTGGCTTCGGTAATGGGATGATTGCCCACCGTGACCTCGTTGAAATTCATGTAAAACGGCGTCGGATTCGATACCGTTAGCCTGCTGCCCGTCAGGCTCCATTTCAGCTTATGGGTCACCTCTTCCGGGATACCCTTCAGCGTTTTGGGACGATAAATAAGCTTGAGGCGCGTTCTTACGGCGATTTGCAACGTGTTCGCGTCTTCCGGGGCGGTATTTGTCGGAATAGCTTTGACGTTTAGCCAATAAAGCGACTCGCGATCGGTAGGGAGCTGGCCGCCGGTATTGACGATCCGCAGCAGGTTTTGCTGATTGCCGTCGAGGCGGAACAGCGGCGGGGTAATAATAAACGGCGGCCTGGCCGGATCGTTATTGCGCGGCTCCACCCACGACTGGATCAGATATGGGCCGGTATCCGAATTGCTGACGCTTAAAGAGGCCTCTTTTTTGCCGCCATCAAAAATCAGTCGCGTGCCGCCAATTGTGACGCCGCCGCTTTCTGTCGCCGCCGCTAATTCGCTCGCCAGCACCAGGAGGAGAAGGGGAAATATTCTATATCCTTTATGCATGATAGCTATTGACTCCACAAATACGAAAAGGGACGGACCGGCCGCTGCCGGTCCGCGGAAATAACGCCAGCGCAACAGAAATACGCCGACGAAATATCCGTTAGTTGTAATTGAGGGTAAATGTGCTGGTAGAGTTAGCGAACCCTGCGTTTACGGTGCTTGATGTCGCATAATAGCGGGCGACGAAAGCGAGACTATTTCCGCCCGGCTGCAGCGGGTAAGCGGACGAGGCGGTATATAATGGGACGACGACGTTTTTATTATCCATTAACTGGATCCCGACGCCCTGTGCCACGCCAGGCTCTTGGGTGAGCGCCAGAATAGTGCCGACGCTGCTATCCGCCGTGCCGTCGAATTTTACCGTGGCCGACTTAGCGGATTTCGGGCAATCTTTCAGGGCAATAATAAATTTGGTCGCCGAGGCCGTGGAGCCCGCGCCGGTGAAGGCCTTGCTGGAGACATTCCCCATCATAACCGACAGCGGGTTGGTCATATTATTGATCACGGTACAGGCGCTATCGGTGATGGAGCCGTAAAAATTAATACGGCCATCATCCGCGAATACGGAGGCGGACATGACACCGGCTAACAGACCAACAGCAATAAGACTTTTGTTCATAAGGTAGTCCTTATATGCAATATAGAAAGGTAATAGCCTCACAGAAATAAATTTCTCATGAGCCTTTATTAATCTGATAGCCAGATGTCGTGCTGAAATAGATTCAGTTACGCTGAGGTTTATTTCTGCAGAAGACATTTTGTATCAAAGTGTCATGTTTAGTTTTATCTATTTTGTTTGTTGATTTTTTAGATGTAGATGCCAGGGATGGCGTTTTTTGCAATATTAAAAACCATAAATTCAGGATTGGATGGTAAATAATCTGGTGTTTCGGAGGGTGACGTCTGAGGTCAGGGTTTGCTGGAAAATGCGCGTCAGTTTCTAATCTATTGATAATTAATGTTTTTAATTTTTCGAGATGCGAAAAACCTTACTGGTTGACAGGTTATTGGTGATTTATTATGTTAGTGACAATCTGATACATTATGTCAAGTAAGAAATATATTGGTTATTGCGTCACCATATATTTTTAAATCTTGCAGCATTGCTCGCAGTATAAAGCACCGTATGCTGAATATTTCTGTGACCGAGATAATCCTGAATTAGCCGGGTATCCATGCCCTTATCGGCCAGCGAAAAACCGCAGGCGTGGCGCAGCATATGCGGATGGGCCGCAATCCTTAAACCCGCACTTTGGCTATAGTGGCTAATCAATACGTGGATCCGCTGACGCGATAGCGGCGTTCCTTTTTGCGAAAGAAATAGCCAGTCGCTGTCGCTGTTGCGATAGTTTTTACGCGCCGACAGCCATTCACGGATAAACGTCATCTCGCTGGAAAAGAGAGGATGCGTGGTGGAAAACCCATTTTTAAGCCGTTTGACGTAAATTGAGTGGTTATGCAAGTCAAGGTCAGATAGCCGCCAGTGGCGAATTTCGCTGACGCGGCAGCCGTGAATGAAGCACATCCAGATTAAACAACGATCCCTCTCCGGGTTCGCTCCCTTATACGCCTCGTTGATGATTTTTTTTATCTCAGTTTCGGTGAGATATTTTCGTTTATTCATGTTTACTCTCCTGAACAGCCATGAAATTTTTCCCCTTCAGGTGTCAAGGCGAATGGCTTCGCCCGATGTAAGCGGTCAAATGAACGCGCCGGGTATGATTAAACAGCGGGGGGAGGATAGCAAGACGATCGGACTGATTCGCCTGGATCGAAACGGGCTTAACAGCGGATGCAACGCGGGCTTTGCGGCTTTCGTTATAACCCATCATTCGTTCAACTTACTTTTATAAATTAAAAAATTTTAAACATTTAATGCCTGATAGTTTTACATTATTTTTACAAATACATATAATTCCTTACGTTCTTCGCTCTGTCCGAGAGCGTCCAACCAACATGATATGCGGTATGCGCTTTTCTTGGTCTGATAACGCGCTGTTTATATGAGATGTTTTGGTTTTTTCGACTGACGTCGTATGGGATGAAATATGGACGAACAACAAGGTAGCGGTAGGGGCCTGTTCTTTACCGTTTACCGGGTACTTTTTGCATTACTGAGCTTTGGCACTGGACTCTTTTTCACTATCTGGGGGGGCAAACTCCTCTCTCTCGGCGGCAGCGCCTGGTATCTGTTAGCCGGTCTCGCTTATCTGCTTATCGCCGTCGGCTATCTTGTCCGCAGCCGCTATGTCCTGCCTTTTGCCATTCTGACTTTCCTGTTGACCCTTTGCTGGGCGCTGTATGAAGTGCAGCTCAGCTATTGGGGCCTGATCCCCCGGCTGGTCGTTCCCGCGCTGATGCTGATGCTGGCGCTGTGGCTGGCGGCGACGCTGCCGATCCCGCCTGCGCGCAGACGCTACGCCAACTGGAGCGCCTCGGCGATTTTCCTCCTGCTGCTGGCGACGCTGGTTTCCACCTTCTACCCGCACGGCGGTATTCATCACGGCGTGGTGAAAGCGAGCGACGACAGCACGCCGACCCTGGCTGCCAAAAGCGATAACTGGGCGTTCTTCGGCCGCGATGCCTCCGGCACCCGTTTTGCGCCGTACGATGAGATCACGCCGCAAAACGTCAAAAACCTGAAAGTCGCCTGGACGTATCACACCGGCCGCCGGCTAACCGGCGCCGGGATTGGCGTCGATGAAAATACCCCGCTGCAAATTGGCGACACGCTGTACTCCTGTACGCCGCTGAACGTGGTTACGGCGCTGGATGCGGATACCGGGAAAGCGCGCTGGCGTTTTGACCCGCACGCAAGTACCGCCGAACACGTCACCTGTCGCGGGGTCGGCTATTACGATGTACAAAGCGATGATTCGCTGAGCGCAGAAGAGAAGGCCAGCCCGGCGCTGCAGCAGTGCCCGCAGCGTATCCTGGTGTCTACCGTCGACGCCCGTTTGATCGCCCTGAACGCCAAAACCGGCGAACTGTGCGATGACTTCGGCGATCACGGTAGCGTCGATCTGAAACAGGGTATGGACAATACCGAAAACAGCAAACGCTACCACCCGACCTCAACGCCGGTGATTATGGGGCATATTGCGGTGCTCGGCGGCTGGGTGCGCGATATCGTGCACGGTGAACCGTCCGGGGTGGTACGCGCGTTTGACGTACGTAACGGAAACGTGGTGTGGGCGTGGGACGTCGGCCAGCCGGAAAACGTTACCGACCCGGTAAAAGGTCGCGTTTATACCCTCGAAACGCCGAACGTCTGGACGGTGCCGGGCTTTGACAAAGAGCTGAACCTGATTTATCTGCCGACCGGTAACGGTCCGCCGGACTACTGGGGCGGCGATCGCAACGCGGCCAAAGAGAAATACGGATCTTCCGTGGTGGCGGTGGACGCCAGCAGCGGCGAGACGAAGTGGGTCTTCCAGACCGTGCATCATGATATCTGGGACTATGACCTGCCGTCGCAGCCGGTACTGTTCCATATGAAAAACGAGCGGGGCGAAGAGGTTCCGGTTCTGATCCAGACCACCAAAACCGGGCAGATTTACGTACTCGACCGGCGTACCGGTAAGCCGGTGACCCGCGTGGAAGAGCAGCCTGTCGCCCATGACGGCGCGGAAGGCGAGCATCTCTCCGCCACCCAACCTTTCTCCACCGGCATGCCGCAGCTGGGCGTCGAGCCGCTCACCGAGAAATCGATGTGGGGCGTGACGCCGTTCGATCAGCTGATGTGCCGTATCGACTTCAAAGCGTCGACTTATCTTGGCATGTACACGCCGCCGTCAGAGAAGCCGTACATCGAGTGGCCAAGCCTGCTGGGCGGCATGAACTGGGGCGGTATCACTATCGATGAGCGCACAGGAACGCTGTTCGTCAACGATATGCGGATGCCGTTGAGAATGTCGCTGGTGCGCAAAGAGGATATGGCGAAATATAAAGTCTCCACCGACGAGGTGCCCGGCTTTATGGGAACCGTGCGGCCGCAAATTGCCGGGCCATACGGCGGCGTGCGGATCGATATTTTGCAGTCGGCGCTGGGCGTTCCCTGTAATACCCCGCCGTTTGGCACCATGAGCGCCATTGACCTCAACACTCGCCAGCTGTTGTGGCAGGTGCCGATGGGGTCGGTGGAGGATACCGGTCCGCTGGGGCTGAAAACGCACATGCATATCCCGCTGGGTATGCCGACGCTGGGCGGCCCGACGTCAACCGCTTCCGGACTGGTGTTCTTCGCGGGAACTCAGGATAACTACCTGCGCGCGCTGGATTCCGCCACCGGTAAAGAGCTGTGGCGCGCTCGTCTGCCGGTTGGGGCAGTGGCGGCGCCGCTGATCTATAAATCACCGAAAAGCGGTAAAGAGTACGTGGTGATCTCCGCCGGGGGCGCCAGCCACTCGCCGGACGTGGGCGATGATATTATTGCCTTCGCGCTGGAAGAGTAGCCGCAGCCGTTTCGCTCTTGCGCAAGTAACCGCCCCCTGTGGGCGGTTTTTTTATGGTCCGAAGGCTGGCCGGCGCTAAACCGCGTGACAGGCGACGTGGTGGCCGTCGGCGACCTCCCTTAATAGTGGAATATCGCGACGGCAGCGGTCGCTGGCCTGCGGGCAGCGGGAGGAAAAGCGACAGCCGGAAGGCGGCCGGGACGGGTCGGGAATTTCACCTTGTACCACCGCGACCGGCTCGCTGTCCGGATCGAGGGTCGGTACCGCCGCCAGCAGCGCCCGGGTGTAGGGATGCAAAGGCCGGCTGAATAGCGCATCGCGGCTGGCAGTCTCCACCAGTTGCCCGAGATACATCACCGCCACGTCATCGCAGAGATGTTCTACCACCCCGAGATCGTGGGAGATAAACAAAAACGTCACCCCATGATCGTCGCGCAGATCGGAAAACAGATTAATAATCTGCGCCTGAATCGACACATCGAGGGCCGAAATCGGCTCATCGGCAATAATAAAATCCGGGTTTAAGATCAGCGCCCGGGCAATGCCGATGCGCTGACGCTGGCCGCCGGAAAACTCGTGCGGGAAGCGGTTGTAATGCTGCGGGGCCAGCCCGCAGATGCGCATCACCTTAAGGGTTTTGTCATACAGCTCCGCCCGGCGACAGAGCTTGTGCTCCAGCATCGCTTCGCCAATGGCGTCGCCGATGCGAATGCGCGGGTTTAACGAACTGTAGGGGTCCTGAAACACCAGCTGGATTTTAGGCCGCAGCGCGCGCATTGCCCGCGGCGGCAGTTCGGCAAGTTCCTGACCGCGAAACTTGACGCTGCCGGCGGTCTTCTCATACAGCCCCAGTAGCGTACGGCCAACGGTGGTTTTCCCGCTGCCGGATTCGCCCACCAGACCAAAAATCGTTCCCCGGCGAATCTTAAAGCTCACGCCATCCACCGCCCGCAGTACGCCGGTCTGCTGACCGAACAGCCCATCGCGCAGCGGGAAGTGTTTTTTCAGCCCATCCACTTCAATCACGTATTCATGACTCATGTCACGGACTCCGAAAGTTCACTGTAAAAGCAGGCGGCCTGCCGGTCTTGCCCTGACAGCGGCGGAATGCTCTGTCGGCAGCGCGCGGTGGCTTTTGCGCAGCGCTCGGCGAAGGCACATCCGGCGGGAAGGGCGGCGAGGTCCGGCACCTGGCCGGGGATTGAATAGAGGCGTCGGCGCCGGGCCCCCGGCACCGGCCGCGAGGCAATCAGCCCCTGGGTATAGGGATGCTGCGGGTGACGCAGAATCGCGGCGGTCGCGCCCTGCTCGACGATACGCCCGGCGTACATCACCACAACGTGCTCGGCCATCTGCGCGATAACCCCGAGATCGTGGGTAATCAGCATCATCGCCATCCGGTTGGCCCGCGCCTGGTCGCGCAGCAGGCGCAGGATCTGCGCCTGCACGGTGACGTCCAGGGCGGTTGTCGGCTCATCGGCAATCAGCAGCTTCGGCTGGCAGCTCAGCGCCATGGCAATCATCACCCGCTGCAGCATGCCGCCGGAAAGCTGATGCGGATAGCTGGCCATCAGGCTATCCGCGCGCGCCAGCCCGACATCCGTCAGGCGCTGGGTAGCATGTTGCCATGCGGCCTTCGGCGGCTCGCCGCGGTGGCGAATCAGCGGTTCGCAGAGCTGCTCGCCGACGGTGAGTACCGGATTCAGGGCGGTCATCGGCTCCTGAAAAATCATCGCCAGCTGATTGCCGCGCAGGTCGGCCATACGGGCGTTTTTCAGCCGCAGCAGGTCCTGGCCCTCAAAAAGAATTTCCCCGCCGTCAATGCGCGCCGCCTGCGGTGGCAGCAGGCCCATTAACGACATGGCGGTGACGCTTTTGCCGCAGCCGGATTCGCCGACCACGCCAACGGTCTGCCCGGCGCGAATAGTGAACGACACATCCTGTACCGCACGTATCCGGTTTTTGTCGGCGGCAAAAGAGACCGAAAGCTGATTAAAGGTGATTAATGCGCGACTCATTTCAGCCTCTGTTTCATTTTAGGGTCCATGGCGTCGCGCAGGCCGTCGCCCAGCACGTTAATAGCGATGACGGTGATAAAAATGGCGATCCCCGGCGGCATCCACAGCCAGGGCCGGCGCTGAAAGTCGATCAGGCTATTGGCGGCGTCCATCATATTGCCCCACGATGGCGTCGGCGGCACCACGCCAAGCCCGAGGTAGCTGAGCGCCGACTCGCTGAGGATGGCGTTCGCCACCGCCATGGTCGCCATGACCACCAGAATCGGTACCGTATTCGGCAGCAGATGACCAAACAGACGGCGTCGCGCCGACAGTCCCAGCACCTGGGTTGCCAGCATAAAGTCGCGCTCGCGCAGGGAGAGGCACTGCCCGCGTACCAGACGCGCCAGCTTCGGCCACTCCAGCAGGCTCAGCATAATCACCACCATATAGATGCGTGAGTCCGGCGAGAAATCGAGCTCCGAGAGCATCGCGCCCGCGACAATCAGCAGCGGCAGGCCGGGGATAGTCATCACCAGATCGGCAAAACGCATAATAAGTTTATCGGTCAGGCCGCCGGCGTAGCCCGACAGCGCGCCGAGCAGATAGCCAAGGGTGACCGACAGCAGCATGGTCAGCAGGCCGATAATCAGCGAAATGCGCCCGGCCAGCAGCAGGCGGGTGTAAATATCGCGACCGAGAAAGTCGGTACCCAGCCAGTGTTCCGCGCCGGGCGGCCTGTTAATCATCAGCGCGTCGGTGGCATCGTCTTTCCACGGCGACCACAGCGGCCCCAGTATGCACCAGAGGGCCATTACGACCAGCAGCAGCAGGCACAGCATCGCCAGGCGATTGCGGCGCAGCGCCTGCCAGGCCTGACGCCAGGGGGATGGGGTCACCTGCGCCAGCGCCGGGATTTCCGCCTTGCGCAGGCGTCGGTTAGCAGAAAACAGAGAGCTGAGCATCAGGACCTCACGCGAATGCGCGGGTCGACCCACGCGTAAAGCACATCGGCAATCAGGTTGCCAAGAATGGTCAGCACCGCCAGAAACAGGGTAAAGCCCATTAACACCGGGTAGTCGCGGGCGGCCAGCGAATCGATATGAATATGCCCGGCCCCCGGCCAGTTAAACACTTTTTCGGTAATGATTGCCCCGGAGAACAGCCCCGGTAGCTCGAAGCCGAGCAGGGTGATGATCGGCAGCAGGGCGTTACGCAGGGCGTGCTTGAGGATAACCGTGCGTTCGCGCAGCCCTTTCGCGCGGGCGGTGCGGATAAAATCCATTTTCACCACGTCGAGCATGCTGGCGCGAAAATAGCGGGTCAGGCTGCCCGCCTGGAGCATCACCAGCGCCAGTACCGGCAGCACCAGATGGGCGGCGACCTGCAGCACATACTCCCAGCCGCTGTCGTCGCTGCCGGTATTGGTCATGCCGCCCACCGGTAGCCAGTGCAGGTCGACGGCGAACCACTTGATGAGCAGCAGACAGAGAAAAAAGGTCGGGAACGACATGGCGGCGAACACCGCGACGCTCACCAGATGATCGAACGCAGAATTGGGCTTCAGCGCTGAGACCACGCCCACCGTCAGGCCAATTCCCCAGTAAAACACCAGCGCCACGCTGGCCAGCAGGAAAGAGTTCCAGATGTACTGGTTGAGCAGCTGGCTGACCGGGATCTGGTACTGCAGCGAGAATCCGAGATCGCCGCGCAGCAGCTGGCCGAGCCAGTGGATATAGCGGGTGAGCAGCGGTTGATCCAGGCCGTAAATGGCTTTCAGTTCGGCGGCGCGGGCGGCGGTGAGGGTGATATTGCCGTCGATAAAATCGCCCGGCGTTTTGGCAAACAGCATAAAGATAATCAAGGAGGCCAGCAGCAGCATCGGCAGTGTTTGCAGTAGCCGTCTCAGGATGAAATTTCTCATGACATTCTCACGTCAGCCGCCGGTCATCCCGGCGGCCGGGGATTTACTTAACGATTTTGACATCCGGCAGGCTGCCGGTCAGGCCGTTGTAGATATCCGGTTTGAAGCCGGTGACCCGGGCGCTGCTCGCCGAGAGAATTTCACGGTAGCCGAGAAGGATCACCGGCGGGTCCTGCGCCAGTACCTGATACAGCTGGTGGTAGATAGGCTTACGTTTCTCGACGTCGAGCACCGAGTTACCTTCGGTAATCAGCTTATCGACCTGCGGGTTGTTATAGCCGGACTCTTTCGCTTCCGCGCTGTAAAAATCCCACACGCCATCATGCGGGTCGTTAAGGGTGCTGGTGCTGAACGACGCCAGATCGTAATTACCCGACTTACGCTGCGCCATCAGGGCGTTGAAATCGACGACCTGAGGTTTTAACAGGACGCCAATCTGCTGCCAGTTCTCTTTGGCGATGGGGATCAGCGCATCGTTGAGCACTTTCTTGCTCACCAGCAGCGTTAACTCCAGGCGTTTGCCCTCTTTAACGCGGATACCGTCCGGCCCCGGTTTCCAGCCGGCTTCGTCAAGCAGCTTTTTCGCCTGCGCCGGGTCATAGTGATACGGGTTTACCCCGTCGGCGTTCCAGGCCCAGGAGATCGGCGCGATAGGCTCAATCGCCACCTTGCCGTAGCCCTGGTAGACCACATCAATCAGCTTCTGGCGGTCGAGGCCGTAAATCAGCGCCTGGCGTACCTTCACGTCCTTCAACGCCGGGCGGCGGACGTTAAATTCCACCTGGCTGTAGTCGCTGGAGCCGTAAAGGTTGATGTTGGCAAAGCCGAGCATTTTCAGCTGTTCGATATCGTCAGGACGCGAGGTAAAGGCGTCGTAGTCGGTTTCACCCGTCTGGAAGAGCTGGAAGTTGGTTGACGGGTTGGTCACGCGATAGATAAAGCGCGGGGTGGGCGGCGTACCGCGATAAAAATGGCTGTTGGCGTGGAAACGAATCTCCTGGCCGGGGATGTATTTGTCGTAAACGTAGGGACCGTTGCCCAGCGGTTTGCCGTGCAGGGTGCGCAGATAGTCGAGGTTGCCGCGCTGGTAGCCTTTGCCGTAATAGGCTTTGGAGAGTACCGGACCGCCAATTTTTGCCAGCGTCGTCGCGCCCGGCTGGGTGGTGGTCACCTGCAGCGTTAAGGGGTCAAGCACTTTCAGACCGCTGACGCTATCGGCTTTCCCCGCTTTGTACTCCGCGCCGCCGGCAATATTGGCGAGCGTGATATCGGTATCGCCGTCATATTTCGGATCCAGCAGCACGGTAAGGGTAAAGGCGACATCGTCGGCGGTCAGCGGCGAACCGTCGCTAAAGGTCAGGTTGGGGCGCAGCTTGATGGTGTAGACCTTGTTATCCGGACTCACCGTCCAGCTTTCGGCGAGGCCCGGTACCAGATTGCCGTGGCTGTCCCAGTCGATCAGGCGAGAGAAAATCACGTTGGTGACGTTCTCATCCCAGCCGTTGACGAAAAAGTAGGGGTTAAAAATGCCCTGCGGCTCGGAGATGCCGGCCACGACGGTATCTTTGCGCAGCTTCGCGGCGGCGGGGATCTGGCTGGCATCGCTGGCCGGGGTGATCCCTTCTTTTAAAATGTCGTCGGCGATGGCGACCGAAGAAAATGCCACCGCGCCGCCGAGCAACGCGATTTTCAGAGCAAGCGCGAACCGCGTCTGTTTGGTTTTTAACCCGTGCAGTAGTCTGGACAAAAGTGCTCCCTCATCAAAGAATTGCGTAAAATATTTACAAATCATGACGAAAGATAAGAGGCGCACCGCGCACTGTCTAACACCGAAAAGCTATGGCTTATAGCGATTTAGCATTAGCAATAATTCAGCATTAATCTGTCATTTTTGCGCTAAGCGCCAGCATTCTCTGCTGTCGGTTCGCCGGAGAAGGTCAGGCGGTCTGCTACCCAGCCGGCATGCTGCGCTAAGCGCTGATTTGCCAGCGGTGTCGCCAGGCGTACCCGCAGCTGGCCAATCACCCGTCCCTGAATCTGCTCGCAGCTGCCGTAAAGCAGGCGAGCATCGTCGCCCAGCAGGGCGGCGATATGCTGTAAGTTGGGTTCATGTCCGCTGCTGCCGTCAAAATGCAGCGTGACCAGCTGCTGATTTCCGCTCAGCGGCGGACGCTCGTCCGGGCGGTCATGGTGCAGCGTGCCGAGCAGGCTTTGGGTGACTTCGTGCCGGGGATGGCCAAATACTCGCCACACCTCCCCCTGTTCGATAATTTCTCCGCGCTCAAGCACCGCGACCCGGTCGCAGAGGGTGCGAATGACGTCCATCTCATGGGTGATCAGTACGATGGTCAGACCGAGGCGCTGATTAATCTCTTTTAGCAGTTTCAGCACCGCAAGGGTATTTTCCGGGTCGAGGGCCGAGGTGGCTTCGTCGCACAGCAGGATCTCCGGCTGCGTAACCAGCGCGCGGGCGATGCCGGTACGCTGCTTTTGTCCCCCGGAAAGCTTAGCCGGCCAGCTGTCGCGCAGGGCGCTGAGGCCGACCAGCGCCAGGATCTCATCGACCCGTCGCCGCCGCTCCGCTCGCGGTACCCCGGCCATTTTCAGCGGCAGCTCAACGTTCTGCGCCACCGTTTTGGTGGCCATCAAATTAAAGTGCTGGAAGATCATCGCGACCCGGCGGCGCAGGTCGCGCAGCTGGCTGCGGGAGTAGTGCCGCGTATGCTCGCCGTGAATGATAATTTCACCGCTATCGGCATTTTCCAGGCGGTTGAACAGGCGCAGCAGGGTTGATTTTCCGGCGCCGCTGCGCCCGATAATGCCGAAGATTTCTCCCTGCGCGATCTGCAGATTAATATCCCGCAGCGCCTGCACGCCGTTGGGGTAGGCTTTACTTATCTGGCTTAGCTGAATATGCGTTGTGGCGTTGGGTTTTTGCGTCACGATAGCGGCTCTGTTAACGAAATTAAGCGGCAGCCCGCAGGCTGCCGATGAACATCCGGCGATTAAAAACCGGGCAAAATTTTGCCTTTATAGCGGGTGAGAATAAAGCTGCGCACGCGGTCTGAGTTCAGGGCTTTCGCCAGCTTCTGAATGCCGGGATCGTTGATGTTGTCGGGACGCGCCACCAGATACTCGACGTACAGGTCGCTGCCTTTTTCCACCAGCAGCGCCTTGTCGGTATCAATTCCGGCCTCCAGCGCATAGTTGGCGAAGATAAACGCCAGATCGACCTGATTCACCGCCCGCGCCAGCATTGCGCCTTCCAGCTCGCGAATTTTAAAATGGTGCGGATTAGCGGTGATATCTTTGGTCGCCGACTGCGGATCCTGCGGGTTTTTCAGGGTAATCAGCCCGGCATTGCTGAGCATCACCAGCGCGCGGCCGGTATTCACCGGATCGTTCGGAATGGCAACGGTGGCGCCATCCGGTACCTCTTTGAGCGTTTTATATTTACTCGAATAAGCGCCAAAGGGTTCAATATGCACGCCGACCACCGGAAGCAGATGGGTATGGCGGGTCTGATTGTAGTTATCAAGGAAAGGGCGGTACTGGTAGTAGTTGGCGTCGAGATTTTTCTCCGCCAGCTGCTGGTTAGGCTGGATAAAGTCGTTAAAGACTTTAATTTTCAGATCGACCCCCTGTTTCGCCAGCTCGGGCTTCACGAACTCGAGAATTTCGGCATGGGGGACCGGCGTTGCGCCCACGGTCAGCGTCTCATTGGCGCTGGCGGACAGGGAGAAAAGGGCCAGAAGCCCCGCTGCGAGGATTGTTTTTTTCATTGTCTTATTCCTGAAGCTATTGTTATTTGCGGCTCATCGCCTTCACCAGACGATCGCCGCTCATTTGTACTATCTGCACCAGCGCAATCAGCAGCAGAACGGTAATCGCCATGACGTCCGTCTGGAAGCGCTGATAGCCAAAGCGGATGGCCAGGTCGCCCAGCCCGCCGCCGCCGATGACCCCGGCCATCGAGGTGTAATCCACCAGTAAAATCGCGGTCACGGTCACGGCGGCAATCAGCCCGGCGCGCGACTCCGGCAGCAGGGTGTGCCAGATAAGCTGCCAGGCGTTGCCGCCCATCGACCAGCTGGCCTCCACCAGGCCGTGCTCCACCTCGCGCAGCGCGGTCTCGACCAGCCGGGCAAAGAAGGGCGCGCAGCCGACAACCAGCGGCGGGATGGTGCCTTCAACGCCGAGCGAAGTGCCGGTAATCAGCGTCGTCACCGGGATCATCACGATCAATAAAATGATAAACGGCAGCGATCGCAGGACGTTGACCCCCAGCGACAGCAGGCGATAGAGGCGCGGCGCGTGAAGCAGGCGAGGCTGGCCGCTGAGATAGAGCACAATCCCCAGCGGCAGGCCAATCAGCACGGTAAAGCCCAGCGACCAGCCCAGCATGGTCAAGGTATCGACGCTGGCCTGCGCCACGTCGCCCCAGTCGATATTCGCGAAAAAAGCCAGCGCGCGGTTCATCTCAGTTCCAGTCATGGCGTTGCGGACGAATGCCGTTGAGCACCCAGTTGCCCAGCAGCTGATATTTCCAGCGCACCGGGTCGTGCAGGGTGTGGACGCGCCCGTTGCGCCAGTGGCGATCAAGATTGAGGGCGATGCTGGTCGAGCGAGTGCCGCTAAGCTCAAACAGGCGGCTGGCGGCTTCCAGCGCCGCTTCGGTGGTAAAGACCTTGGCGCGCGCCACGGCGATAGACGCCTGGGCGACGTTATCCTCGCTCAGATCGTATTTATACCGGTCGAGCACCTTCCCGGCCCGCTCCAGCAGCGCGTCGGCGGCCGCCAGGCGGCTGTCAAGCTGGCCTATCTGATAGATAGTCAGCGGATCTTCGCTGGCGTGCTCAACGCCGGCATCAATCCACGGCCGGGCGAATTCGCTGACAAAGCTTACCGTATCGCTAAGCGCCGCGCGGGCGATCCCCAGATCGATGGCGGCGGTGGTGAGCTGGGCAAACGGCCCGGCAAGGGTTGGCGTCGCGTAGGATTTCCACGTCGGGAACAGGTGGAAAGGCTCGACGGCCAGATCCTCCGCCAGGACCGTCCCGCTGGCGGTGGTGCGCTGGCCGAGGCAGGCCCAATCGTCGATGACCGTCAGCCCTGCAGATTCGCGCGGAACAAACGCCAGCTGCGCGTTATTCTCCGCATCCAGCGCCAGAATGCCGATCCAGTGGGCGTAAAGAGATCCGGTGCAGTATCCTTTACGACCGGTGATGCGCAGACCGCGATCGCTGGCCTCCAGGCGGGTGCGGATATCAAGCACCGTCTTACCGCCGGTCTCAGAAAGGGCATTGGCGAAGCGATAGCCTTTCAGCACCTGAGCGAAGAAAAAGGCCTGCTGCGCTTCGCTGCCCTGCAGACGAATATCCTCCAGCAGGCAGTAGTGGTTCTGCGGGATTTGCCCCAGCGACGGGTCGGCGGCGGAAATAATCGCAATCACCTGAGCCAGCGTCGCGGCAGAAACCTCGGCTCCGCCCCACTGCCGCGGGACGGTAATCCCCCACAGGCCGCTGTTGGAGTAGGTATCGATAATCTCCGGCGGCACGCTGCCGCTGCGATCGCGTTGCGCCGCGTCGGGCTGCAGTACCGCCGCGATCTCATGGGCGATGGCGATCGCTTCGTCATCGCTGCGGATAACGTATGCCTTTGGCGTCTGGCGGGTATAGCGAAGGGTTAGTTTTTCGTCGGGCATAGTCACATCTCACGGTTCAATAAACGGTATATGCAAAAAATAACTATCTAAATAGTTAATAATTCCTGTGGGTTATATGACAGCTAAAGCAAAGGCTATGCCAGAACGCATTTCATTTTTAATGTTTATTAATCAGTGAGATAGGTTTTGTGGAAAGCGCGCGGGCTGCTGCAATTGCAACCTGAGGCAACCCGCGTGTTGGATTTGCAGCAGCGCAGGGAGGGGAAGCCACCCCGGGAAAGGTCGGGGCAGGGGAATGACAGGGACGATATTTATTCTGCCTGCCAGAGGGTCTCCGGCTCGGCGAACCCCTCTTCGACTCGGGCAAAGAAGCGGCTGGCGTGCAGGCCGTCAACAAAGGCGTGATTGAATTTGCCCGCCACCGGGATGATGCCGTTTTTCAGCTTGCCCCAGGTGAGGGCGGGCACCGCCGCGCCGACGTAATACTCCGCGTGAGTGATGGCGCTGAAATGCAGCCACGGCAGGCAGCTGGCGCAGAAGAAATTCTCGCCGTCGACGATAAGCGGCGCCGGCGCGGTATGTTTCGCCGCTTCAATGTTCGGCGTGGCGGCATGGCTGAAGGCGGCAAAATCGGCGGCGTTGTCGCACCAGACCTGGCGAAAGCCTTCCTGGGCGGTCATCACCGGCGTCATTACCGCCAGCTGGTCATATTCGATAATATCGTCGCCCAGCAGCCGCTGTTTCAGCTGCGGCACCCCGTTCGCCGCGCGAACCAGGGCGTAGAGCGCCAGCTGGAAAAACGAGACGCCGCGATCTTTCGCGCACTCATATAGCCGCTGTGCCTCGACAGGAACGCAGAGATTAAAGCTGGGGTTGGCAAAACCGCGATAAAAATCAAAATGATCTTTTCGCGGCCAGTTTTGTTTGTCGATTACGCGATAGTTGGCCACGGGCGTCTCCTGTTGAGTCAGTGCCTGATACTATGCGACGATTTCAATCAGGTTGCCATCGGGGTCTTTAATCACCGCTTCATAATAGCCATCGCCGGTGGTCCGCGGCGGCGAGACCAGAATCCCCTGCGCGGCGGCGCGGTTTGCCAGCGTATCGACCTTTTTAGCGCCGCCAACGGTAATCGCCAGGTGTACCCAGCCGGTGTGGTTGTTATCCGCCGTCTGCGCGACAAGCCCCGGCTTGGTCATCAGCTCAATGGCAATGCCGTCGCCAATCTTGACAAAAAAGGACTCAAAGCCCGGGTTGGTTTGGCTGCAGTACTTCTCATTAATCTCGCCGTCGAAGAAGGCCACCCAAAAGCGGGCCTGTTGCTCAAGCTGGCGGGTCCATAGGGCGATGTGGGCAATTTTCATAGCAAACCTCTTTATAGGGTGTATTGACAGTCAGGGTCTGAATGCACGATCATGCACTTTGTTGCTCGATGAAGATTTTATCAGGAGTTATTTGTGCTCGATTATGCTGCTTTTCCTAAACAACGACAAGCGCTTATTTGCCAGATCCTGCAGGAGAACGGCAGGGTGGTTTGCGCCGAACTCGCCAGCCGCCTTAACGTCTCCGAGCATACTATTCGCCGTGATTTACATGAACTTAGCCGCGAAGGGTACTGTAAAAAGGTCTACGGCGGCGCGGTGATGACCCTGCCGGAGGCGGGGGACTATAGCGAGCGCAAAGAGAAAAATACGGCGACAAAAAGCAGGATCGCGCAGAAGTGCGCAAAGCTGGTGAAGCCCGGCGGCTGCATTTTTATCGATACCGGCACCACCAACCTGGCGATGGCGGAAGCGCTGCCGGCGGAGCTGGCGTTAACGGTGGTCACGAATTCTCCCGAGATCGCTGCCGTACTGCTCAAAAAACCGCTGTATGACGTGGTGATGCTTGGCGGTCAAATCCAGCGGGCCAGCGGCGGCTGCGTGGGCGCCTCCGCCGTGGCGCAGATTCAGGGCATGCTCTTCGATCAGGGATTTATCGGCGGCTGCGCCATGGCGCCTGAGTCCGGTCTGACGGGCTTTGACTACGCCGACTGTGAATTTAAAAAAGCGGTGATAAAACAGTGCAGCGAAATCATCGTCGGCCTGACCTCGGACAAAATCCCGGCGGTGGCGCGCTTTGTGGTGGTCGAAAGCAGCGCCATTGACGTGCTGGTGGTCGAGGAGAATATCAGTCGCGAATATCGCGACGCGTTTAGCGAACACGATATTCGTATTTATACCGTTTAAACGGTTTGCTGGCCTACTTTGACAGCGAAGTGGCAATCAGGCGCAGGCCGAGCGCACCCAGCACGGTGGCGGTGACGATATCGATCTTACGCTTCATGCGCAGGTAGACGCTGCGCGGTCGCGCGGAAGAGAGCACCAGGGCCACCAGCGAATACCAGCTGACGTCAATCAGGAAGCTCATCAGCGGCACGATATAGTAAAAGGCCAGCGGGATACGCTCCGGCAGCAGGGCGGTAAAAATAGAGGCGAACACCAGCGCCGTTTTTGGGTTGCTGAGCTGGGTATAGAGGCCATCGCGGAAGGTTTTCAGCAGGGAATGTTCCGCCGCCATGCCGCCTGCCGCAAAATCCATCGGCTGCGCCGCGCCGCGGTAGATTTTATACCCCAGCCAGAGCAGATAGAGGCCGCCCGCGACCTTCAGGCCAATAAACATTTCCGGCACTGCCGTCAGCACTTTTTGCAGCCCCATCATGGCCATAATCGAAAAGATAGCCGCCCCCGTCCCGGTTCCCAGCGCGGTGACCAGACCATGCATCCTTGAGCGCGCAACGGCGTTGCGGGCCACGTAAATAAAGCTTGGGCCGGGGCTGATCACGCCCATAATGAGTACGGCGGCAATGGCCATCAGGCTGGATAAAAACATAAACGCTCCTGGTTGATGTTGAGCGCTAAAGTCGCATCCGGCTCCCGCTCATGATTGTTTCACCGTCAAAAAATAAACAATCTTTAGCGCGCTGTCACCCGACTTTACGGCGCGATGTTTCATCGCCTGTTCGAATAACGATTCCCATTTCGCGCGTCGGTGATAAACTGGCTAAATGTGATCTTTGTCATATCGTCATTAAAACAGAGAAAAGAGACACTGCTATGCAACATATCATTGAGGGCTTCCTCAACTTCCAGAAAGAGATTTTCCCGCAACGTAAAGAGCTCTTCCGCAGCCTGGCCTCCAGCCAAAATCCTAAAGCGCTGTTTATCTCTTGTTCCGATAGCCGCCTGGTGCCGGAGCTGGTGACCCAGCAGGAGCCGGGCCAGCTGTTTGTGATCCGTAATGCCGGGAATATCGTGCCCTCTTTCGGTCCTGAGCCGGGCGGGGTTTCCGCGACGATCGAGTATGCCGTCGTGGCCCTGGGCGTGACCGATATCGTCATTTGCGGCCACTCCAACTGCGGCGCGATGAAAGCCATCGCCACCTGCCAGTGCCTGGACCCCATGCCTGCCGTTTCCCACTGGCTGCGCTACTCCGATGCGGCGAAAGCCGTCGTGGAGAAGAAAACCTGGGCCAACGAGACCGATAAAGTCAACGGTATGGTGCAGGAAAACGTTATCGCCCAACTGAACAATATTAAAACCCACCCGTCGGTTGCCGTGGGTCTGCGGGATAGCACGTTGCGTCTGCACGGCTGGTTCTACGATATTGAAAGCGGTGACATTCGCGCTCTGGATAAAAACAGCAAAACCTTTGTGTCGCTGTCGGAAAACCCTGACGTTTATTTCGAATAAACTTCTCTTTCAGGGCACGGAAGCCCTGAGATGCTCACCTCCTGCCATAAATTCCCTGTCTGCCATACTCATTACGGCTCCCTGAATGATTTCTTAAGGAGAAGTGATGATTAAGCTGTGCGCAACCTGCGGGACGTCTTATGACGATCGCGGCAACACCCTGAACCATTGTCGTATCTGTGAGGATGAACGCCAGTACGTCCCGGCCAGCGGGCAGGTCTGGATCAATCCAGACGATCTGAGCGAGACGCATACGAATACGTGGCAGCAGCATAACGATCGGCTGTTGAGTGTCAGGACGGTACCGAAATTTGCAATCGATCAGCGCGCGTTTCTGCTGCTAACGCCGCAGGGGAATATTCTCTGGGACTGCATCGCCAATCTTGATGCCGCCAGCAAAACGCTGATTACCGCCCTGGGCGGGATAAACGCGATCGCCATCTCCCATCCTCATTACTACACCACGATGCAGGACTGGGCCGACGCCTTTAATGCGCGAATTTATCTCCACGCCAGCGATCGCGAATGGATTATGCGCGATAGCCCGGCCATCACGCTATGGGAAGGAGATGCGCTGGAGATCCTCCCGGCGGTGCGGCTGCTGCGCCTGGGAGGCCATTTCGCCGGAGGAACCGTTCTGCACTGGGCGAAAGATGACGGTATTATGCTGGCGGGCGATATTATCCAGGTGACGCCGGGGGCGCGCGCCGTTTCGTTTATGTGGAGCTATCCCAATTTGCTGCCGTTGGCGGCCGCCAGCGTGGAGAAGATCGTTGAACGTCTGGGCGATACGCCTTTCGGGGCGCTGTACGGCGCCTTTAAGGGGCAGAACGTCCCCAAAAATGCCCGGCAGATCGTTCTGGACTCAGCGCAGAAATACCTCGCCTGTCTTAAGACGACGGCGCACCGCTGAGGGGCGCGCCGCCGCGCGGGATTTACAGCACGCCGTCGCCGCCGTCGGAGCACCACACCTGGCCGGAGGTGAAGGAGCAGGCATCAGAGGCAAGGGTAACGTACAGCGGCGCAATCTCTACCGGCTGCCCGGGACGCCCCAGCGGCGTATCGGCACCGAACTGACGCACCTTCTCATCCGGCTGGCCGCCGCTTGACTGCAGCACCGTCCAGTAGGGACCGGGGGCGACCGCGTTTACCCGGATACCCTTCGGCCCCAGCTGTTTGGCCAGCGATTTCGTGAACGCCACCAGGCAGGCTTTGGTTTGCGCGTAGTCCAGCAGGATGGGGCTCGGCTTAAAGGCCTGGACGGATGAAGTATTAATAATCGCGCTGTGTTCTTTAAGATGTCGCAGGGCGGCTTTGGTGATCCAGAAGGCCGCATAAACGTTGGTTTTGAAGGTGGCGTCAAAGTCGGCGGTGGTGAGTTCTTCCAGTGATTCGCAATATTGCTGGCGTCCGGCGTTATTGACCAGAATATCCAGCCCTCCGAGTTCGCTGGCGGCCTGTTCCACCAGGGTTTCGCAGAAGGATTCGTCGCGCACATCTCCCGGAATCGCGACGGCTGTACGTCCTTCGGCCTGAATCAGGGCAATCACGGTTTCCGCATCGGACTCCTCTTCCGGCAGATAGTTTATCGCCACATCGGCGCCTTCGCGGGCGAAGGCGATCGCGACCGCGCGCCCAATCCCGGAATCGCCGCCGGTAATCAGGGCGCGCTTACCGGCGAGCCGCCCGGAACCGACATAGCTCAGCTCACCGTGATCCGGCTGCGGCTTCATCTCTTCGGCAAGACCCGGCGGCGATTGCGGCTGGTCAACAAAGGGGGGACGGGGATACTTCGCGGTATTGTTAGCGCTGTCGCTCATACTGACCTCCTCGTGTTAAAAGAGTAAGCGTAGTTGCCTGGCCAGCCTGCCGTGGAATATTGAAGAATAATTGAACGGCTTCGCTGTTATAATTTTGGCGCTTTGATTCCTCTCCCATCGGTAATTTACTGATTGCCGGGAAACTTTTCAAAATGAGAGGCGCCAGCGGCGTTTGGCATTTTAGGATTATTCTATCGCAAGCCTGACGGTATATTTAGCGCCTTTTTAATGCTGTCCGGCGCGCATATTTACGCGGGCGGTGAAGTCGTTAAAAATATTTCCCGGGCGACTCACCAGGTACGGAACTTGTGAAAATGAACATCAGCAACCAGACTTATTAAGACAAGACAAAAATATGCCGGAGGTATGGTTGATGAAAAAATTACTGCCCGTTATTTTCTGTGCGCTGATGGCTCAGGGCGTTTATGCCGCGGACGACGGGGGATTTAAAAAAGATGCCGCTCCGCCGCCGCCGCATAAAATTGACGATGGCTACCGCGGGACGGAGGACGGACGAATTATGACCGTGCGCCAGGCCCTGGAAATGCACGATGGGGCAACCATCTCATTACGCGGCAATCTTATCGAGCAGCACGGTAACGACCGCTATAGCTTTCGCGATAAAACCGACACCATCGCAGTGATTATCCCCGCCGCGGTTTTTGATGGCCGCGAAGTGAAGCCCGATCAGATGATCAGCATCAACGGCAGCCTCGATAAAAAAATGACGCCGCCGGTAGTGCGGGTGGACCGGATCCAGAAATAACCGCTCAAGCAGGAGGAATTGATGTCCGTACAGCATCCAGCCGACCCGGATAAACGGGGCCGTCATCCGTCGAAAGAGGACCCGCGCGAGCAGGGGGAAGTGCCGCGTAAAAGAGACGACAGCGAAGATCATAAAAAAGATCCCTGGCATCCCCAGCCTGAAAAGCGTTAAAAATAGCCGCCCGTCAACGGGCGGCTATTTTTCTTTCCTAAAGATCGAGCGGGGATAAACGCCTGCGCGAGCGGCTTGCCGGCTGGGATATCGCTTTCGCTATCGCCGCGCCGATCTCCGCGCAGGCGGTGATACCCTGAACGAAAGGCTGATCGTGCATCAGCCAGGGAATGGCGGCGAACGCGATGCGCCCGCGTACTTCGGGCGGTTCCCGCAACGTATAGTCGTCTCCGACCTCAGGAATCTCTTCTCCGGTCGCCAGCAGCTGCTCCCTTAAATGCGGGAAGGGAAGATCTTTATTTTTCAGCGGCTTTTGCCCTCTGGCATCAATAAATACATCAAACGTATAGCGATTTTGTTCGCTGGTAATCACCGTTTTTTCCTGCTCTACCGCCATCTCATAGTCATGCCCTAAGGCGAGAATAGTGATGACGCCCGCTTCGCGCAGCGCCAGCAGCCGGCGGATAGACTCTGAAGGAATGGCGGCATAGCAGTCGATAAAGACCCGCGCAAGGCCATTTTTGAAACGCTCCCGGTCATGGTCATTAAGGTGAGGCACCATCGCCTGAACGGCTTCATGCAGCCGCAGGATCGCGTAGCGCCAGGGAACCGTATATCGCGCGCGTTTGTTGCGCTCAACCTCTTCAAGGTTATCCAGCGCCCAGTGGAACGGATTATGCTGCTGGCGTTTAGCAAACCACGCCTCGCTGAAGCTGTCGGCGTTAAGGCTGTGAAGGGCGATATTTTCGCTCCATAGGGGGTCGGCAAGCGTGATTTCCTGCGCCATCAGCTCAAAGACGCGATCGAGCAGACCGTCGCTGCCCGCGGCGATGGCTTGCTCCATCGCGCTTTCGCTGACGATGCTCAGCGGCTCCCAGGGAATAGGGCAGTAAAAATCCGCTTCCGGCAGAATGCCGGAGCGCGACATCAGCGCGATGCTTAGCGCCTCGCTTGCCTCGTCCAGCCTGAAGGCGAGGGCGTCATCGTCGGACCCGATAAACCGACCGTGCTGGACGGCGACGGCCATCGCGGCGTCAATTCCGCTTAGCGAGGTGCCCATAATGCCCACCCGGCAAGGGGGAATGCTGGCCTCCATGAGGCCAGACCACGGGCTGGGAAACCAGGTGCGGGTCGACTCTTCTTCATCGGGCCAGACGTGTCCGGTGGCGATCACCGCGAGGTCAAAGGCTTCGGCGACCGGCTCATCCTCAACCCACAGTCTGACCCCTTCTTCGGTCGCCTGCAGGTCGCTGACCCGGCAGGACTCATTGACCCGGATGCGAAAGCCCTGCTCCCTGGCCTCTCCGACCAGCGCAAGAAACTGGTCGCGAAAGTATTCACCCAGCAGGATGCGCGGTAAAAATTGACGATCGTGCAAAGCGTCGTAATCCACGCCGTAGCGCGCAAGGCGCGTCCGGCTCTGGGCTTTCAGCCAGTCGAGATAGCTGCTCTGAATGGGGGGGATTTCAATGCTGGCGATATTGGCCAGCATCATGCGCGAATTCTCTTCATCGCTGTAGGGCATGCCCACGCCCGCTTCCTCGGCCTGCTCGTAAATTGACACGTCCAGCGGCTCGCCCTGTTTGAGTAATGAGAACAGGGTATAAATTCCGGTTGGACCTGCGCCGATAATGGCAATTTTCTTCATAATGACTGACCCGCCGTTGTTGTTATCACATTTGTTGTCGGTGGCCTTCCGCCAGTTGAAAAGCTCCACGATAGATCATTTCCGGGTAACGGAAATCTGGCCCAATAATTGTGGTTCAAAATGAGGAAGAGGGCCAATTGCTGGCGCGCCTCTTCCTCGGGGTTAGTCAAAGAGGCAGGCTTTCAGAACCAGGTTTCGAGCTGGGCGCCGAAGAATAACGTCCCCGCGCTATGGTATCCGGCGCTGCCGAAGGTGTCCGTCGAGGAGTAGTCATCCAGCGATTTGTCCCAGCGCATCCAGGTGGCAAAAAAGCGGATTTCCGGGCGTTCAAAGAAGTCCGTCACGTTCTGCATCTTGAAAGTAGGAGCAAACGTCAGCTTGTAATAGCTGCCGCTGGCAGCTCTGTTGCCATTAAAGCCTTTCGGATCGATATCCATATACTGATAGCTGGTTTCGTACTGCAGGGCGAAGTTCTGATTAATCTGCTGAATTATTCTCGCGTTCAGGGTCACCCAGTCGTAATGGTCTGAATCGATATAGCGGCTATTGCTGCTTTGGGCGACGATCAGCGGCGCGAAGCTCAGCCTGTCGGTGAGGGACGTTGTCCCGTAAGAGGCAAACTTGACGGTCCATGCCGGGTTTATCAGATAGCCGTCGGAGCCCGGGCCGCGAACCTCCGCTCCCAGCGCGCGGCCATAAAGCAGGGCCGTTTTGGTACTGCCGGGACGCAGGCCGTAGAAGCTGTCGCCATGGTACGCCAGCATGGTGTTGAACCCCTGCGAGGCCGCTTTATCCGACGCCAGGCCATCGTTAATGCGTTTATCGTTGTCCTGCGAGTATAACCCGTTGAGCATCCACTGCCAGCTGTCCAGCCGGTTATTCAGCGAGAAGGTGTAGTTTTGAATATAGGTGTTATCCGCGCCGGTCATGTTGTTATATTCAACGTTGTCCATCGTATCGATATCGTTGAAATTACGCCCGTATACGGCGAGATTGGTTTTGATATCGCCCCACAAGTTCACGTCATAAATACCTGCGCCGGTACCGATTAAATTCATCATATCGGAATCAAGCCAGTGAATATCAAAGTTATCCCGGTCTTCACGCTTGCCGGCCCACAGCGTGGCCTGTTTAAATGCGCCGCTAAACGAAGGCATATCGCTCATTTCGACAAACGCCTGCCGTACGTTCATCTGACCGTTGAATGAACTGTCGGTATTATACGTTTTATCCCACTCGGCGATTTTCATGTAATAACGCAGCTGGCTGTTATTATCATATTTTCGCCGGTAGTTGATATCGGCGGTTACGTAGGTATCTGATTCATTGCCCAGGCGCCCGACGCTGCCGCCGGTACTGCCCGCAGGCGTCAGAGAGGGGCCTACGGTGCTGGTGGTGCCTTTGCTGGTCAATATTCCGCTGCGCGCGTAGCCGCCGAATTTAATCTCCCGATCCTTCTCTTGTGCGATAAGAGGCTGCGACGGTTTACTTTTTATTCGCGCCAGGTCTTGCTCGGTTTGCTGTTCGACAAACTGTAATCTTTCTTGCGCGCGCGCCGCGTTTTTTTCGGCGCTGGCCGCTCTTTTTTCCGCAGCGTCTATTTTTCGCGTCGCATCCTGTAATTGGATGCGCGACTGTTTTAATTCGGCCTCAAGCCTTTCGAGTCGGGCGTTAATTTCATTCAGGGTCGTATCCGCCGCAGCGGCGGATGCTGGCAAAGCCAGCGCGCAGAGCGTAAGCATATAGGCTTTCATCATTAATACCTGTACAGGGGTAGCTGTGCTCTGGACGCGCGGGCGCAGAGCACAGGTTACTGTGCCATTAAAATGGGATGTTTATTGGGGTGTTAAATTAATAGTTGGGCTTTATTTTTTTCAGGCCTCTTTGGTCGCTTTATCGGTTTTGACAAAAATGAACGTGATAATAAAGGCAAAAATAAAGACCGCGAGTCCGACGGTAATATAGGTAACAAACTGATAGCGATCGTAGAGATACATCAGCGGCGACAGAAGGACCGCCAGACCGTATGAGTTCGCTTTTATCGACAATAGCGACAGCACCATGCCGCCCAGCGCCGAGCTGGTGAGCATCACCATTATCGCCCGTAGCCCGGATTGCATCACGATACCGAATAAAGCCGGTTCCGAAACGCCTAATAGCTGAGTAATGGTCGCGGAAATCCCGGCGGTTTTAAACGCGATATTTTTCGCCTTCAGTGAAATAGCCAGACATACGGCGGCGTTGGCAAAGCCGTACATCGCGCACACCGTAATTAATGGATTAAACCCGGTACCGGCAATCAGCGAGGTTTCAATCATAATAAACATATGATGCATCCCGGTCATCACGGCAATGGGATAGATGAAGCCGATTAACAGACCGCCAATACCCGCAGGCAACGTCAGAAATTGCTGAATAGCCATCACGGCATAATGTTCAAACGCATGCACCAGCGGCCCTAAAACCAGTAAAGCGATGGCCACCGCAATCAGGATGACGATAAACGGCGTAAAAATCAGATCCATCGAGTTGGGCATCACCCGGCGGAAAAAAATTTCCAGCTTAGCGCCGATAATGCCGGTGATCAGGGCGGTCAGAATAGACCCCTGATAGCCGACCAGAGGAATAAAACCCAATACATAAATTGGGCTGCTGTTGCCGTACGCCACGTCATAGGCGTTCGGCAGCGCGGGGGAGACCAGCATCAGGCCGATTAAGAAGCCGATAATTGGCGTACCGCCAAATTTCTTAAACGCCGACCAGCAAATAAACGCCGCCAGAAAGGCGAAAGCGGTGTCGCAAAGCACCGTGGTCAGCGTTTGCAGCGCCACCGGAACCTGATGAACGCTGCCGCCAAACCACGCCTGGACGGTATCGTTAAAAATGACCCCCTTCAGGCCGAGAAACAGGCCGGTGGCCCCGAGTACCGGGACAATCGGCACAAACACGTCTGATAAATTGCGAATTCCCCGCTGTAACCGGCCCGTACTCTGCTTCGTCATTTCATCCTTGCTGATTTCGGCAACCTGGAATTCGTTAACAAACGCCTGGTAAACCTTATTGACGATCCCGGTTCCGAGGATTATCTGATACTGGCCAGCATTAAAAAATACGCCTTTGACTTCGCTAATATTGCGGATTTTATCATCATCAATTTTCTGTCGATCTTTTACCTGTAAACGTAAACGGGTGGCGCAGTGGGTGGCTGAGGCAATATTTTCCTTGCCGATGATATTCACGATCTCAACGGCGATATTTTTATAGTTGTTCATATTTGACTCATTCCTTAACGAGAAGGGTTTGATAGGGTTTCAGGGGAGTCTCAGCGTCGGCATAATTATTGAGGACAATCTCACCCGCCGGGAGCGTAAAGGGCAGAGGCTGTGCGCTTAAATTGGTTATCGAGATAAAACGCTCGGTCGCCGTTCTCCGTTCGTAGGCAATGATGCGATCGTCAACGTCTTCTATGGCGGCGAATGAACCATAGATCAGCGTTTGCGGATAGTGCTTATTTCGCAAGGCGATCATCTTCTGGTAAAACGCGAATACTGAATCCGCATCGTTTATCTGGCTTTGCGCGTTGACGCTGAAGTCAGCTGCGGAAAACGCCAGCCAGGGCCGCGCGCCCCGGTTAAATCCGCCGTTGGCGCTATCTGACCACGGAAAGGGCGTTCGCGAATTGTCCCGCGAGCGCTGGTTGATAAAGCCTAACGCCTGCTGTTCAGAGAAACCTTCCGCCAGGGCGCGGTGGTAGTTATCAATACTGGAAATATCGTCAAATTCCGCGATCGATTGTCGGCGGAAATTTTTCATCCCCAGCTCCTGGCCCTGATAAATAAACGGCGTTCCGGCCATAAAGAAGTACATCGCGGCCAGCGCTTTGGCACCGACGTCATTTTGATAATCCGCGTCGCGGATGAGCTTGGACAGCGCGCGGGGCTGGTCGTGGTTTTCAATAAACGTCGTTCCCCAGCCGGCCTGGTAAAAGGCCCGTTGGCTGGCAAATAGCGCCTCCCTGAATTCGCGAACGTTCCAGTCGCGCTGCTTAAACCATTCAGAACCGTTTTCGACATCAATATCGGCGGCGTGAAAATCGAAAATCATATTAAAGTAGCCGTCTGGCCCAATATAGCTGTCGTACTCTTCCAGAGGCACGCCCGGCGCTTCGCCCACGGTTACGCAGCGGTGACGACGGAAAGTGCGCTCTTTTAGCTCGTGGAGAAAGCGCTCGATGCCCGGACGGTTGCGTGATTTCGCTTTAATCGATGCCAGACCATCAATACCGTCTGCGGGCAGAGAGGCGTAGTCCTGATCTTTTTTAATAAAGGTAATTGCATCGATGCGAAAACCGGCGATGCCTTTATCCAGCCACCAGTTAATCATGGCGTAGATTTCCTCGCGCAGCTGCGGGTTTTCCCAGTTGAGATCCGGCTGCTTTTTATGAAAAACGTGCAGATAGTAGCACTCCTCGCCAGCGACTTTTTCCCACGCGCTGCCGCCAAAAATCGATCGCCAGTTATTGGGCGCGCCGCCCGCCGCGGCGGGTTTAAAGATGTAATAATCACGATATTTCGATTGAGGGTCGGCCAGCGCGGCCTGAAACCAGGGGTGTTCATCGCTGGTATGGTTAACCACCAGGTCGACCATTACCTCAATGCCCAGCTCGCCAGCCTGTTTAATCAGGTTATCAACGTCCTGCATCTGGCCTAAATCGGGATTCACCGCATAGTAGTCCGCGATATCGTAGCCGTTATCTGCTCCCGGCGAGCGGTAGAACGGCGAGACCCAAATCAGGGTGATGCCCAGCGTTTTCAGATACGGCAGTTTAGCGATAATACCCGGGATATCGCCAACGCCATCGTTATTGCTGTCATAGAAGCTTTTTGGGTACACCTGATAAATAACCGATTCTTTCCACCATGCGCTTTGTTGTGATTGATTCATCATTTCTCCTGAGTATGAAATCGATACCATATTGAGTGAAAAAAATTACGCCGAGGCTCTGATAACCAGTTCCGATTTCAGGTCTTCCTCGTCATAGCGATACTGCGTGTGGTTGATCAGGGACAGCAGGCGTTCTACAGAGATGCGGCCCAGCTGCTCAATGGGCTGGCTAACGGTAGTGAGCGGAATATGCACCATCTCCGCCACGGGAAGGTTATCAAAGCCCATGACCGCCAGTTCGCCGGGAACGCTGACGCCGTGGGCCGATAGCGCGGAAATCAGGCCGCAGGCGACCTCATCGCTGCCGGCGAAAATCGCATCGGGACGTTCGCTTTTCGTCATCTGCAGAATTTGCTCAGCCAGGCGCTGCCCGTCGCGCCAGGTGTGGACATGACGAAAAATAAACCGCTCGTTAATCGCCTGCTGTCCGTCTTGCATAGCGGCAATAAAGCCGCGGTTCCTTCTGCTGCCGTGGCCCTTTTGCTGGAATGCGCCACCGGTGGAGTAGGCGATTTTTTTATACCCTTTGTTAAGCAGCCAGCTGACGGCGTTATAGGTTGCCAGTTCATCGTTCATTCTGACGACGGGCAAAGTGGTATTATCTATGCTGGTGTTGCACAGCAGGATAGGGCCATATTTCTGATATTGCTCAATGACGTCTTTGTCACTCTCTACGGCGCATAAGATCAGCCCGTCGATGATTTTTTTCTTCAGCAGATCGAGACAGTTTTCTTCTTCGCCCGCGCTATTGTGGTTCTGGACGATCAGCACCGAATAGCCGTTTTTTCGTGCCGTAACTTCAAGGGCGTCGACCAGGCTGGCAAAAAAAGGGTTGGTTATCCTTGAGATAAGCACGCCAATCCGGTGGGTTTTCACCCCGCGCATCTGCTGCGCGACGGTGCTCGGCTCGTAATCCAGCTCTTTCATGGCCGCGAGGATTTTTTCCTTTTTATCTTCAGAGATATAAGGATGATTGTTGAGGAAGCGGGATACCGTCGTGACCGACAGGCCGGCTTTTACAGCGACGTCTTTTATGGTTGCCATGGTTCTTATGAAATCGATATCACATGGGCATAAAATATTTTCGCGCAGGAGCCGGGTCAACCTCATTTTTATAAAACATGACCTGACTCACAATAAAGTTAACGACACGCCTGCTGAGCGGTACGGATGGCGTCGCGGGCAACGGCCTAAGCTCGAGACAACATCCGTGCACCCGCCGCGCTAAATGGAAACATCTTCCTCCGGATGGAGGCGGGGGAGATGCTCAACGAATAACAAGCGAGATGTCCCGTTTAGCTATTATTCCGGCTTTGGCGCGACGAACTTGACATATTAAACCGGGTTGCTATTCCTTAAACTGGCGCTCCGATAATAAGCGCAACGGTGAGGTGAAAAATGGCAAGTGAAAAAGAGAGGCTGCCCGGGATTAAAGAGAACGAATTTTTTCTTAATTTTGAATGCGCTGCCCGCCAGATAGGCCTCGGAATATTATTGGCGATCATACTGGCAGCCCTTTTGGGTCTCTTTTCTGGAGGATATTTTAGCACTGCCGAAAAAACAACTGCGCAGCGCAATTTAACGGTGGCCTATGACCGCTTCGGTCGTTTGCAAACTGAATTCAGGTTAAAGATTACCGCCCATCCGCGGGTCGCGGATAAATATATTTTTAGCCTTGGCGGTGATTTTACCTCTTCTTTTGAACCAGGCAGTATCTGGCCCCGGCCAGACAGGATGTACAGTCAGAACGACCGGCTCTTTCTGGTCTATAATGATTTGAAAAGCATGAATAATTTTTCTATATGGCTCTACGTTACGCCCACCCGCCCAGGTAAGTTGAACCACTCTTTGCAGCTAAACGGCGAACCCGAAATCCGCTTCTGGCAATTTATTTATCCTTAGGAGGATGCGATGGAGATGGTCTTGCGTGCGTTAGCGATATATTTAATTTTGCTGGTGGTGTTTAAAATCGCCGGCCGCCGGGCACTATTACAAATGACCAGCTTTGATCTGATTTTATTACTTATTATCAGCGAGGCTACCCAGCAGGCGCTGCTGGGGAACGATTTTTCGGTGACCGGCGCAATGCTGACGATTATGACGCTGGTGGTCGTGGATATGCTTTTCGGATTAATGAAGAAATATTCCGCTGGCGCAGAGTCAGCGCTTGATGGTTGCCCGGTGATTTTAGTCGAAAATGGCGTGCCGTTAATTGATAAGCTGAAAAAAGTGGACGTCTCCTGTGATGATATCCTGGTCGCCGCGCGGCAGAATCAGGGTATTACGGAATTAAGTAAAATCAAATATGCCATACTGGAACGGAATGGCCACATTTCTATTATTCCTGCTGAGAGTTAAAAAGGTCTTTTTATGTCAAATAACCCTTATAACCAGGCGAAAACCACCGGCGAGTTGACTAAACAGGTCGCCAGCGCGCTGATTGACCGTCGTTTACGCTTAACCACCGCGGAATCCTGCACCGGCGGTAGCCTGGCGGCAGCGCTGTGCGCGGAAGCGGATACGGCCGCATTCTACGATATTGGCTTAATCACTTTTAGCGATCGGGCGAAACAGCAGCTTCTCGACGTCAACGCCTCAACGCTGGAGAAATATAGCGCCGTCAGTCGGCATACCGTTGAAGAGATGTCCACCGGCGCGCTGGCGCGTTCCGGGGCGGATATCAGTATCGCCATTAGCGGATACGCGGGGCCGGACGGCGGCGATGACGGGACGCCTGCGGGGACCGTCTGGTTCGCGTGGAATTTTCGCGGCAGTATCGACGCGCATAAAACGCTGTTTTCCGGCGAGTGCCAGGATGTTGTGGAGAAAGCCGTGCGCTATTCACTGGCGATGCTCATCGAGAAACTGCCCAGCTGGCAGAGCGCATAACGCTTTTATTGCGGAGGTTTATATGGCAGTCATGGCGATCACTGGCGGTACTGCGGGAGTCGGTAAAGCAACGGCCCTGCGCTTTGCACGGGCAGGCTATGACGTCGGCATTATTGCCCGCGATGGCCGAAGCCTTGAGGCGACGAAGCAGGAGCTCCTTCGTTGCGGCGTTCGGGTGCATACCGTGCAGGCCGATGTGGCAAATGCCGATGCGCTCTTGACCGCCGCCGGCGAAATCGAAAATCGGCTCGGGGCTATCGAGGTATGGGTCAATAACGCGATGTGTGCGGTGCTGGCGCCTTTCAGAGCGATGACCCACGACGAATTTAGACGGGTAACCGAGGTCACCTACCTCGGCTACGTCAACGGGACTCGCGCCGCGCTGGCGCTGATGACGCCCCGCGATCGCGGAGTGATTATCCAGGTTGGCTCCGCGCTCGCCTATCGCTCCATTCCGCTACAGTCCGCCTACTGCGGGGCAAAGGCCGCGATTCGGGGTTTTACCGATGCGGTGCGTACGGAGTTGATGCATGAAAATAGCGGCGTGAGTATTGCGATGGTACAGATGCCGGGGCTGAATACGCCGCAGTTCGAGTGGGCGCGCAATAAGTTTGCCTGGGCGATGCGCCCGGTGCCGCCCGTATTTCAGCCGGAAGTGGCCGCCCAGGCTATCTTCAACGTCGCGCGCCGGCCCGTACGCGAACTCTGGGTAGGGAGCAGCACGATTCAGTCCATTATTGGGCAATTTCTTTTCCCGGGCTTCCTTGACCGGCTGATGGTCAAAAAAGCGTGGGAAGGGCAAATGACCCGGCGCTTGAATGCCGACGACCGTCAGGACTATCTCGAACAGCCGGTCAGCGGATTGCATAAAACGCACGGGCGTTTTTCCTCTGAGGCGAAATATCGCGCCACCGCCATCACTTCCGGCGTGCCCGGAAAAGCGCTGCTGGGCGGCGCGGCAGCGGCGGGGGTACTTTTAGCAAAATGGTTTATCTCGCGTAAAAAACGCTAACGCAGCGCGCTACTGCTGGTCCAGAACCATCGATAGCCATATGCGCTAATCTCCAGCTTAGAGTGCTTACCGGGAGTGAGGGCGTCCGCGTAGGTTTTGTCGGCCAGGCAGGGCGTCCACACCGCCGCATAGATCCCTTTCGCGGTAAAACGCAGCGGTTTATCACTGAAATTAAGAAAGGCGATAACGCTGCGCTCGTGGTCATCGTAGCAGATCCCGAGAATCGCCTGCCGATCGGTGCTAATGATGCGGAAAGGCGCAACGGCGATTTCCGGGAATTCTGACCGCGTATTGGCGATATCAATAATACGGTGCAGGAGAGAATGGCGGTGCAGCAGGGAATCAGCGACGTTGACTTTCTGATAGCGAAACGGTCCCCGGTCGATCATGGGAGCCACAAACGTCTGCGGATCGGCTGCGGAGAAGCCGCCGCCCGCTGAACCGGCCCACTGCATCGGCGTACGCACCGCGTAGCGCTCTTCCAGCGCCAGGTCGTCACCCATGCCGATCTCATCCCCGTAGCGCATGATCGGTACGCCGGGCAGCGAAAAAAGCACGGCGTGACAGAACGCCAGCCGCCGCCGGTCGCCATTCAGCATGGGCGCCAGCCGACGACGAATACCGCGCTGATAAACGTTCATCTCCTTATCCGGCGCGAAGGCATCCAGCACGGTCTGCTTGTTCTTGTTACCGATCCCTTCAAGATCCAGTTCATCGTGGTTGCGCAGCCAGTTTGCGAAGCAGCAGGCGTCAGGAGGCACCACCATTTTCTTGATGGCGTCGATCAGCGGGTGGGCGCTCTGGCTGGCGAGGCTGACGTAAAAATATTTGTTCAGCCAGAAGTTAAGTACCATATTAAGTCGGTTATTATCGCCAAAATAGTCGCGATACTGCGCCACCTCAACGTCGACTTCGCCGAGCAGTATGGCCTGCGGATTATGTCGTTCAACCAGCCGACGCAGATGTTCCAGGAGCCATAGCCCGCGTTTCTCCTCGCCGCGTCCGGCCTGTTTCGTCAAATGCGAGGCGGCATCCAGACGAAAGCCGGAAACCCCCAGCTTCAGCCAAAAGATAACGATATTTTCGACCTCTTTGATCACCGCGGGAGAGGCCAGATTGAGATCGGGTTCATGGCGGTAAAACATATGGCGAAAATATTGCCCGGCTTCGTCATCCCACGACCAGATGCTCTCTTCGACGCCGGGAAACATGGGCGGCGTATCGTCATCATCGCTATCTGCCCACAGATAATAGTCGCGGAACGGCGAGCGACGGCTGCGCCGCGCTTGTTGAAACCATGGGTGAGCGTCGGAGGTGTGCTGGATCAGCAATTCAATAATAACCTGCATGCCTAATTCGCGGGCCTGCTCGATAAAAGCAATGATATCCGCCAGTTGACCAAATCGCGGATCGACCTGCAGATGGTCGCTGACATCGTAACCCTCATCCAGAAACGGCGTCAGGTAGAAGGGCGTTATCCAGATCACCGTCGCGCCCAGCCGGCGAATATAGCGCAGCTTCGCGGCGATCCCGGCGATATCGCCGCAGCCATCGCCGTTAAGATCGTAAAACAGCGCTGAATCAATCTGATAGATAATGGCCCGCGTATGCCAGTCAGCCATAGCCCACCTCAGTGATAGCCTTCATTTCCGGAAACTTTGCCGCGGAATACGTAGTAGCTCCATGCGGTGTAAACCAAAATCACCGGAATGATAAGCAGGGTTCCTACCAGCATAAATAGCTGGCTGGCCGGCGGCGCGGAGGCTTCCCACAGCGTGATATGCGGAGGGATGATATTGGGCCACAGACTGATGCCCAGGCCGCTGAAGCCGAGAAAAATAAGCCCAAGCGTCAGGAGGAAAGGGCGGGCGTGGCTTGCGGGATGAGCGCTCAGGCGCCAGATCCACAGGCTAAAGACGAGTACCAGAATGGGAACGGGCACAAACCAGTAGAAATTAGGCAGGGTAAACCAGCGTTCAGCAACGGACGGCCAGCCCAGCGGCGTCCAGACGCTGACCACGGCGATAACCGCCATCAGCGCCAGAAGCGTGTGACGGGTCAGCTCACGCATGCGCTGCTGCAGCGCGCCTTCGCTTTTCATGATAAGCCAGGTGGTGCCGAGGAGCGTATAAGCCACCACCAGCCCTAAGCCGCAGAACAGGCTAAAGGGCGTCAGCCAGTCCAGCGCTGAGCCGATGAACCTGCGGTCGGCAACCTCAAAGCCGCTGATGACCGCGCCCACGACTATCCCCTGGCTAAAGGTAGCCAACAACGAGCCGCCCACAAATGAGTAATCCCAGAATTTTTGATGGGAGGGGGTGGCCTTAAAACGAAATTCGAAGGCGACGCCGCGAAAGATCAGGCCAATTAACATGGCGGTGAGCGGAATCGTTAGCGCATCGGTGATGACGGCGTAGGCCAGCGGAAAGGCGCCGAATAGCCCCGCGCCGCCCAGCACAAGCCATGTCTCATTGCCGTCCCACACCGGGGCGACGCTGTTCATCATCACGTCGCGCTCGTTGGCGTTGGGCACAAAGCTGAAGACGATTCCGATGCCGAGATCGAAGCCGTCCATAACGATATACATCAGCGTGGCAAACACTATGATGACAAACCAGATAACGGGGATATCGATGCCCATTAGCGAGTCTCCTCTTCAGGCACGGCCTCTGCGGCGGAAAGGGGGCGAGCCGGCGTACCGGAGGTTGTCGATGTCAATTCGCTGACGGGCTGAGGCCCTTTCTGAATCAGCCGGATAATGTAGTAATAACCTACGCCAAACACCGAACAGTACACCACGATAAAGACCAGCAGGCTGACGATCATTTGCGCTGTGCTGTGGAGAGAGACCGCATCCCGGGTGCGTAATAAACCATAGATGACCCAGGGCTGGCGTCCCGCTTCGGTCGTGATCCAGCCGGCCAGCAGCGCCAGCAGCCCCGCCGGCCCCATCGCCAGCGCAAACCACTGAAAGGCGCGGGAGTGAAAAAGACGCTGCCGGTAGCGGAGCCACAGGCTCCATACGCCGAGGGCAATCATCAACATGCCCATGCCGACCATGATGCGGAAAGACCAGAAGACGATAAGGGAGTTTGGCCGATTCTGCGGCGGAAAATCTTTCAGCGCCGGGACCTGCTTGTTCAGGCTATGGGTGAGGATCAGGCTGCCAAGCGCAGGGATTTCCAGCCCGTATTTGGTGCGTTCTTCATCCATATCGGGCACGCCAAACAGCAGCAGCGGGGTGGCTTCTCCGGGTTTGTTCTCCCAGTGGCCTTCTATGGCAGCGATTTTTGCCGGCTGATGTTCAAGCGTGTTGAGCCCGTGCATATCGCCAACGATAGCCTGGACCGGCGCGACCAGCAGGGCCATCCACATCGCCATGGAAAACATTTTACGTATGGCCGGCGTATCATTGCCCCGCAGAAGATGCCAGGCGGCGGAGGCGCCGACGAACATCGCGCTGCTGAGAAAAGCGGCAATCGCCATATGGGACAGACGATAGGGGAAAGAAGGGTTAAAGATAATCGCCAGCCAGTCCTGGGGAATGACATGACCGTTTTCAATGGTAAAACCCTGCGGCGTCTGCATCCAGCTATTTGACGCGAGGATCCAGAAGGTTGACATCAGCGTGCCCAGCGCCACCATGCAGGTGGTGAAGAAGTGCAGGCCGGGAGGAACTTTGTTCCAGCCAAAGAGCATAACGCCTAAGAAACCGGCTTCGAGAAAAAAGGCGGTGAGCACTTCGTAAAGCAGCAGGGGACCGGTAATACTACCGGCAAACTGTGAGAAACCGCTCCAGTTGGTGCCGAATTGATAAGCCATGACCAGGCCTGAAACCACGCCCATCCCGAAATTAACGGCAAAAATTTTCAGCCAGAAATTATACAATGAGCGCCAGACGTCATCTTTTGTCCGCAGCCACATCCCCTCCAGCACCACCAGATAGCTGGCCAGTCCGATGGTAATCGCCGGAAAAAGGATATGAAAAGAGACGGTAAATGCGAACTGCAGCCGAGCCAGATTAAACGCGTCGAGTTCAAACATATTCCGGACCCCATCACAGAACACCCCCCCGAATTGAGCAGGGGGAAGTGATTAACAGCAGGTTATCGAGGACCAGGGCTTTTCTTGCCTGCGCCGAGCTCTGCGCCGGTCAGAGGATCGCCATCCGGATCGGATTGGGTCCGTTTCGCCATGGTTTTCGCCAGGGCCTTTTGTTTGGCCGTTAGCTTAACGCTGGCGCCACCCTCTCCGCCATCCACTGCAGGCTGTGGATTTGCCACATATTCGAAGTGCCTATCGCTATTCCAGCTACCGCGAATGTCGTCGCCCTCTGACATATTGTAGTAGGTGCTGGCGTATTCAGGGACGGGCGGTAATTTTCCCGGCGGATAGTTATTTCTGATGGACTGGAGCGCTTTTTCGAAAGAGAGCTGATGAGCGGCTTCCCGGGTCATCAGAAAGGCCAGCGCATCCTTCACTCCGGGGTCATCAGTGACGTTGATCAGGCGCTCATAAATGATTTTGGCCCGCGCCTCGGCCGCCACGTTGGAGCGTAAATCCGCGGTTGGCTCACCAATCGTATCAATATAGGCGGCGGTCCAGGGCACCCCGGCGGAGTTGGTCAGCGGCGTGCCTGCGCCATACAGCAAAGAGGTGATATGGCTGTCGTTACCGTTAGCGGTAAGCGAGCGGTACAGGTCGGCTTCGTTTTCCGCGCCTTCCGCCAGGGCGCCTTTGGCCCCTTTATTGAGCATGCCAACCAGCGAGCCGATAATTTCAAGGTGGCTCAGCTCTTCGGTGGCAATGTCCATCAGCATATCTTTACGGCCCGGATCGTCATCGCTCAGGCCCTGAGTAAAATACCGGCATGCGGCGGCCAGTTCGCCCTGGGGACCGCCGAATTGTTCCAGAAGAAGGTTCGCCAGTCCCGGATTCGGCTCGGCGACCCTTACGGTATACTGAAGCTGCTTAACGTGTCGGAACATAGGCTCTTATCCTTATTGCTTATTTTTTCGCTTCAACGCCTTCGGCTTCAGAGCGCAGAAGGAACTCTTCCGTTGTTTGCGGAATATGTTTCAGCAGCCAGTCGGCCATGGCCTGCTCTTCTGCCAGAATCGATTCGATGGCGGGGATTGAGGCGGTGTCGCCGGCTTTATTCGCGGCGGCAAGCAGGGAGGTATAACAGGCAATTTCAAACTGCTCAAATACATAACCGCTAATTGACCCTTTAACGATTTCATCGGAAGGGAACATCCCGCCAATGGATTGGCCCAACGCGGCCATTTTGCTCATGGAATCCTTCAGCACCGAGCGTGATATATTATTACGATCCAGAATCTCCTCCAGTACCGTAATTTGGCGTTTGGTTTCAGTTACGTGCTGTTGAATTCTGCTGCGCAGGTCAGGATAATTATCGATGCGGCTCGCCATGGATTCCAGCATAGATTCTGCCTGTTTTTCCATTGCATGCGCATCGCGTAGCCAGTCGTGATAATGTTCAAGATAATTCATAATCAACTCCTTAATATTGGTTTACCATCTGGCTATTTATTTTGGGCGTCTTTATTAATATTGCCGACCGCCAGGTCAGTTAATTTAAGGTCGGTTGATTTTTCTTCTTCTAACGTTTCCGCTAAAAGTTTAACCGCTTTTTTATAGCCAAGCTGTTCTGCTAAAGTGGCGAGAGTGCCGTAGCTGGCAATTTCATAATGTTCAACCTTTTGCGCAGCGGCAATTAATGCCGCATCCCGCACTTCATTTTTCTCCGTGCTCTCAATAACTTCGTTAGCTTCTTCAATCAGCCCCTCCATGGCCACGCATTTCATCCGTTTAATTTTGATATTAGGCTCTTGCTCGACAATTTGATCGATACGTTCAATTTGCCCCTGAGTCTCCTCCAGGTGGGCCTTGAACGCGGCGCTAAGCTGTTCGCTGGACGCCGCTCTGGCGAGTTTCGCCAGGCCGCGGGTTAATTGTTTTTCTGCGCTATATGTATCCGATAAAAGATGAATAAAAACGTCTTCTATGCTCTTCATATTCATATTAATTACCTTTATAAACGGAGAATAACTGCGAGTCCGCAGACTCGCAGGTTACTCTTTTAGTTACAAGAGAATGAGGCGATTAATATCAGGAATTATCAGATTTACGCCCGCCGCCATGGCTATTTTGGCCGCCTTTCTTTCCGGCCTCAGATGCGCGCTGCGGATCGTTTTTAAAGTTACCACCGCTGTGCTGACCGCCTTTACGTCCTGCTTCAGATGCTTTATCACGGTCTTCAGCGAAATTACCGGAACCACCACGATGTTCTGCCATATTTTCATACCTCTGTTGTTGAGTTTATGTCAGGAAGATACGCTTCAGGTACGTATCCGTTGTCGTTCAGAAATTAAATTTAGTCGTTATTTTTGAACAGTCAAACCGGTTTGTGGTGATATTTTTTGAAATACTCTGAATTGCGCTGCTGTTACCGTTTCGCTTGTTTTTAATGAATGTCAGCATAACGGGTTATGATCTAACGAAAGATTTTTATTCGCGAGGGAATATCGGCGGGGCCGCTGCGTTAATAAATGCAGCGTAGACGCGGCGCAGGGCTTTACGTCTCTTTACATAAGCGCGGGAAATAAGTTGTCGGAATGGTGAAAGATATTAAGGACACGACCGGGAAAAATCAGAAAATAGCGTATCGCCAGTGCTGAAAGTAATTTTCGGATATTTCAATGCGGGAGATAAAAGGCACCAGATCACGAGGCTGTGAAATGGTGCGTCCGAGTGGACTCGAACCACCGACCCCCACCATGTCAAGGTGGTGCTCTAACCAACTGAGCTACGGACGCATTATGGTGCGTTTAATTGGACTCGAACCAACGACCCCCACCATGTCAAGGTGGTGCTCTAACCAACTGAGCTATGAACGCAATGTTGCAGTGGCAACGGGGACGCATATTAGCGGGAGGGAGGGGTTGTGGCAAGAGGCAAACGTCACTTTTCTTCCAGATTTCTCACGATCGCAGAAGTTTTATCCATATTGGTTATATTTTACTGATGCAAAAGAATATTTCTTCACCAGTATGAGAAAACGGCGCTGAATCAGCGCCGTTGGATAGCGACTTCGCTTCCGCGACGGGTTAGCGCGCCGCGCGTTGTAAAATGACGCTGGAAGGCTGACGCTGCAGGAAACGCATGCGCAGCATCATCATTACGGCGGCGGAGGTGAGGCCAATAATAAAGCCGCACCAGAACCCGGCGGGGCCCATGCGCGGTACCACGATATCGGTCAGCGCCAGCAGGTAGCCGCTCGGCAGTCCCAATACCCAGTAGGCGGTAAAGGTGATAAAGAAGATGGAACGCGTGTCTTTGTAGCCGCGCAGAATCCCGCTGCCGATCACCTGAATGGAGTCGGAAATCTGGTAGATCGCCGCCAGCAGCATCAGCTGGGACGCGAGGGTAACCACCTCGGGATTATCGTTATACAGCAGCGCGATTTGCTTGCGCATCAGAATGGTGAAAACCGCCGTGAAAACGGCCATGCACACCCCGACGCCGACGCCGGTTCTGGCTGAGGTCTGGGCCTCCAGCGTGGAACCCTGCCCGAGACGGAAACCGACGCGAATGGTCACCGCTGCCGCCAGCGAGAGCGGTAAGACGAACATCAGCGAGCTGAAGTTGAGGGCTATCTGATGCCCGGCGACGTCAACGATCCCCAACGGCGAAACCAGCAGCGCCACGACGGCGAAGAGCGTCACTTCGAAAAACAGCGCGAGCGCAATCGGCAGGCCCAGCTGTACCAGACGCTGAATGACGGCGAAATCCGGTTTGCTGAAGCGCTCTGTGTGATGAATATCGCGCATCGAACGCGCGCGGCGCACCCAGAAGAGCATGCTGAAAAACATAACCCAGTAAACCGATGCCGTCGCCACGCCGCAGCCGATACCGCCGAGCTCCGGCATACCAAAGTGGCCGTAGATAAAAATGTAGTTCACCGGAATGTTGACCAGCAGACCGATAAATCCCATTACCATACCCGGCTTGGTTTTCGCCAGTCCTTCACACTGGTTGCGAGCGACCTGAAAGAACAGATAGCCGGGCGCGCCCCACAGCAGCGCCCGCAGGTAGCCGACCGCCTTCTCTGCCATCGCCGGGTCGATGTTATGCATTGAGCTGATAATGTAACCGGCGTTCCACAGCACGACCATCACCAGCAGGGAGACGAAGCCAGCCAGCCAGAACCCCTGGCGTACCTGGTGAGCAATACGCTCGCGACGGCCGGAACCATTCAGTTGGGCAATAACGGGCGTCAGGGCCAGCAGCAGGCCGTGGCCAAAGAGGATCGCCGGTAGCCAGATAGAGGTGCCGATGGCGACGGCCGCCATGTCGGTGGCGCTATAGCCACCCGCCATCACGGTATCGACGAAGCCCATGGCGGTTTGCGCCACCTGGGCGAGTATAACGGGTATAGCCAGTGCTAATAACTGACGCGCTTCAATAAAATACTTCTGCACGTAAACACCTTTATATTGTTGTTATTGGAGGACTAAAAAAGCCGCCATATGTGGCAGCAAGAAGAAAAGCAGAGGGATTTGCCAGACTATTGTAGCGAGGATTAGCCATTTAGCCAGTGAAAAAATTCCACTGCACGTTGTGCGCTGGCAACCTGTTTTGCCACCTGTTATTGTTCGTCATAGCCTAAAACGGTACTGATACCGTCACGAATTTATACAGGAGCAAAATATGTTTACCGGTATTGTGCAGGGGACCGCCAAAGTGGTGGCGATCGATGAAAAACCTAACTTTCGCACCCACATCGTGGAGCTGCCTGAGCATATGCTGGCGGGGCTCGAAACCGGGGCTTCCGTGGCGCACAACGGCTGCTGCTTGACCGTCACCCATATAGACGGCGCGCGAGTGAGTTTTGACCTGATGAAAGAGACCCTGCGTATAACTAATCTGGGCGAGGTTGGCGAGGGCGACAGCGTTAACGTTGAGCGCGCGGCGAAATTCAGCGATGAAATTGGCGGTCACCTGATGTCCGGCCATATTATGACCACCGCGGAAGTAGTGAAAATTCTCACCTCGGAAAATAACCGCCAGATCTGGTTTAAGGTTCAGGACCCGACGTTGATGAAATATATCCTCTATAAAGGCTATATCGGCGTAGATGGGATTAGCCTCACCGTCGGTGAAGTGACGCCAACCCGCTTTTGCGTTCATTTAATTCCGGAAACGCTGCAGCGCACCACGCTTGGGGTGAAAAAGCTGGGCGATCGGGTGAATATTGAAATCGATCCGCAGACTCAGGCGGTCATCGATACCGTCGAGCGCGTGCTGGCGGCGAAAGAGGCGGCACTGAAAACGGCGGCCGAGTAAAAAATATCCCCGCCGATGCGGGGATATTTTTAGCGGGCCACGCGCAGGCCGTGTTCGGCCCCGCGAGAAAAAACCACCTGCCAGAGCTGAATATCGCGCGCGCGGAAAGCGCCAGCGCAGGCATTCAGATAATAGCTAAACATACGTTTGAAGCGTTCCGAGTAGTTGTCGGCGATTTCCGGCCAACTGGCGAGGAAGCGCTCATACCAGGCCATCAGCGTCGTGTCGTAGTCGGCACCAAAATTATGCCAGTCTTCCATAACGAAATGCGATTCGCTGGCTTCGGCAATATGGCGCACCGACGGCAGGCAGCCGTTAGGGAAGATATATTTGTTAATCCACGGGTCAACGCTATGATCGGTTTTTTTCGAACCGATGGTATGCAGCAGGAAACGACCGTCGGGTTTCAGATTACGATCGACCACATCAAAATAGGTGGCGTAATTTTTAGGCCCGACATGTTCGAACATGCCGACGGAAACAATACGATCGAAGCTTTCGTGCAGGTCGCGATAGTCCTGGAGCAGGATGGTGACGTCGAGGTCCGCGCAGCGCTGCTGCGCCATTTTCTGCTGCTCTGCCGAGATGGTCACGCCAACCACGCTGACCTGGTAATGTTTGGCCATGTAGTAAGCCAGCCCGCCCCAGCCGCAGCCGATATCGAGTACCCGCATCCCTGGCTCAAGCTCAAGTTTACGGCAGATCAGATCTAATTTTGCCTGCTGCGCGTCATCGAGAGTCTGCGCGTCTTTCCAGTAAGCGCAAGAGTACTGCATATAGGGGTCGAGCATGCGGCTGAACAGATCGTTACCTAAATCGTAATGCTCTTTACCGACAATCCAGGATCGTTTTTTACTTTGCAGATTGAATAAGCGTGCGCTGGCGATACGCAAGGTATCTTTGAAATGATGGGGAAGCTGATTTTCCAGACCGGCGCGTAAAACTTTATGGAAAAATATATCCAGCCGCTCACAATCCCACCAGCCGTCCATATAGCTCTCGCCTAACCCCAGCGACCCTTCCTGTAAAACGCGCTTAAAAAAGAGAGGGTTTTTAATTCGCAGGTCGGAGGGAGCAGGACCATTAATTTCAATGCCCGCACGGCCTAATAATTCAGCTGCAATTCGGTACCAGTCATCATTTGGTACACTTACTTCTTCTATACACGATGAACTCATAGCTTCTCCATCACGCCCAAGTGATCAGAACCTTAAAACAGCGTAGACGCTTTTTTGGCTTTGTGAGAAATCTCACGGATAATCCGTGAGGCTGCTATCCGACGTAGAACAGAGGAAGGGAGGTAACCCTTGCCGAAAGGCCTTCCATGGTGAAACGGGATGCATCCTGCTCCCGTTAAAATCAATTAGTTTTCTATTTATGTGACGCCAGATCCAGTATAGGCCGCTAAAAACAGGCTTTCAACAAAAATATCTTAGCAAGCTAATTACTGGATCTTATCACTATCAGTACATTACCTTAAGAATGTGACGATTTTGTTGCCAGATGCGCGGCTTTGTGCTGCATGCGGTAGCCCATCCCGGCCAGCACGATGGAGACCAGCATCACGCTGGTGGTCGTTTGCAGCGGGGTGGCAATCAGCGTCGAGACCAGCAGGCTGGTAAGGAAACAGAGGCCAAGCTGCAGGGTGTTTTGCAGCGCAGCGGCGCGACCGGTCGCCTGCGGGAATGGCTTCAGGGCCTGCGCGACGACGATAGGGTAAATACCGCCATTTACCACCGCCATGGCGCAGAACGGAATCATCAGACCAACGAGCGTGGCGTTTTCCCGCAGGCCTACCAGCCAGGTGGCGGCGACGCTGAGGGCGAAAATAGCCAGCAGCCAGGGCAGAATTTGCTGGCCCTGCCATTTTTGCAGCGCCGCGCGGCAGCCATAACCGCCCACCAGAAACGCGATAGTTTGCGGAACGTAGCTCAGGCCGATAACGGTCGGGCCATAGCCCATTTCATGAAGAATAAACGGCGACCCCGTCAGCCAGGCAAAAAAGCTGGCGGAACAGGCGGCGTAGATGAGCACGTTACCGCTATACTCGCGCGAGCGCAGCAGGGTGAGAAACGTGAGCTTCTGCTGGGCGCTGGCAACCGGTTTGTTCGCTGGCTTCAGGCGCAGGGCGGGCAACATCAGCAGCAGGGTAATCGCGAACAGCACGGCAAAAATAGCCTGCCATTCAAAATGGACCAGCAGCCAGCTGCCGAGCAGCGGCGCCAGCGCCGGCGATAAACCGACCAGCGGCATAATGGCGGCGAAAATCCGGTTGGTTCTTTGCGCTGGATAATAATCGGTGACCATCGCCTGCCAGGTCACCGCGGCGGCGCAAACCCCCAGGGCCTGAATAAATCGCAGCGCGAGCATCAGGTTGGCATCGCGAACCCACAGCATCCCCAGACAGCCGATAGCAAAAATGGCCAGCCCGCTCAACAGCACCGGCTTGCGGCCATAGCGATCGGAAAGGGGCCCCCAGAAAAGCTGGCCCAGCGCAAAGCCTGCCAGGAACAGGCTCAGGCTAGCGCTGACGGAGGCCGCAGAAGTGTTCAAATCTTGTTGCATGGCGGCGAAAGCCGGAAGATACATATCGGTCGCCAGAAAGCCCAGTACGCTGAGTCCAGCCAGCCAGACTAAAAATCCTTTCCCAGGTTGTTGCATCATCTTCTCTTTTTATTGTTGCAGGTACGATGGCGCAGAGTGTAGGGAGTGCATTAAGGCTTGTGAAACGCTAATATTTGTCAGGTGAATTCAAAAATTTTGCAGGCAGAAAATGTGGTCCGAATACTCGCTTGAAGTTGTCGATGCTGTCGCCCGTAACGGCAGCTTTAGCGCCGCAGCGCAGGAACTGCACCGCGTACCCTCGGCCGTCAGCTATACCGTGCGTCAGCTGGAGGAGTGGCTGGCGGTACCGCTGTTCGAACGCCGTCATCGTGATGTGGAATTAACGCCGGCCGGCGTCTGGTTTTTACAGGAGGGGCGCTCTGTTATCAAAAAAATGCAGATCACCCGCCAGCAGTGCCAGCAGATAGCCAACGGCTGGCGCGGGCAGCTCTCTATTGCGGTGGATAATATCGTTAAACCCACGCGCATGCGGCAGATGATCGTTGATTTCTATCGTCATTTTGATGACGTCGAACTGATTGTTTTTCAGGAGGTGTTCAACGGCGTCTGGGATGCGCTCGCCGACGGTCGCGTGGAGCTGGCCATCGGCGCGACGCGCTCAATTCCGGTAGGGGGCCGCTACGCCTTTCGCGATATGGGAATGCTGAGCTGGGACTGCGTCGTCGCGAGCCACCATCCGCTGGCCAAAATGGCCGGGCCTCTGAGCGATGACGTCCTGCGCAACTGGCCGTCGCTGGTCAGGGAGGATACCTCGCGCTCGCTGCCGAAGCGGACCACCTGGCTGCTGGATAACCAGAAGAGGGTGGTGGTGCCGGACTGGGATGCCTCAGAAACCTGTCTCTCCGCCGGACTGTGCGTCGGTATGGTTCCCGGGCATTTAGCGCGCCCGTGGCTTGATAGCGGCGCATGGACGGCGCTGGAGCTGGAGAACCCCTTCCCGGACGCCGCATGCTGCCTGACGTGGCAGCAAAGCGATGCCTCGCCGGCGCTGCTATGGCTGCTGGATTACCTTGGCGATAGCGAAACGCTAAACCGGGAGTGGCTGCGGGCGCCGGAATGACCGACGCCGCGGGAAAGGTTAACGGCGATAATCAACAAACGGGCCATCGGCCACGGAACGGCGCTCGACCAGGCGAGGGTGGACTTCAATCGACTGCGAGATTTCACGCTTATTAACGATGCGGTCCAGCAGCATGTTAAACGCCGCTTCGCCAAGAGAGTCTTTAGGCTGATGAATGGTGGTCAGCGCCGGGCTAAAGTAGCGGGCGTTGCGCACGTTATCATAACCGATCAGCGAAATATCCTGCGGCACGCGCAGACCCATTTCATCCGCCGCGCAGATGGCGCCCATCGCCATAATATCCCCGCCGCAGAAGATGGCCGTTGGGCGAGGGTGCTGGCCGAGAATCTGCTGCATGGCGCGGTAGCCGGATTCCGGCTCAAAATCGCCCTGCACAATCCAGTTTTCCGGAACGCTAATCTGCGCCTCTTCCATCGCTTTCATAAAACCTGCCAGCCGGCCTGCGCCGGTGTTACGCTCCAGCGGGCCGGGGATCACGCCGATATCGCGATGCCCGCGTTCAATAAGGTAGCGCCCGGCGATATAGCCGCCTTCAAAGGCGTTATCGACAACCGAGTCGGTGAAGTCGGCTTTTGCCTCGCCCCAGTCCATCACTACCATCGGAATATGACGATACTCTTCCAGCATGCTTAACACCGACTCCGGATACTCGGAGCACATCACCAGCAGGCCGTCTACGCGTTTCTGCGCCATCATTGACAGATAGGCGCGCTGTTTCTCAGGGTCGTTCCACGCGTTGCCGAGGATCAGGGTGTAGCCCTTCTGGAAGCAGCTCTTCTCGACGGCTTCGATAATCTCAGCGAAATAGGCCGCTTCGCTGCTGGTTGCCAGCAGACCAATAGATTTGGTGTGATTGACCTTCAGGCTGCGGGCAACGGCGCTGGGGGAGTAATGCAGTTCTTTTATTGCCGCCCACACCGCATTGCGCGTCTCTTCCGCAACGAATCGGGTTTTGTTAATCACATGTGACACTGTTGTAGTGGAAACGTTTGCGCGCTTCGCTACATCTTTAATAGTTGCCATTACTTCTCACTCCAGACCTTGACCTGATCGTCTGTTTATCGGTACGTAAACGTTTGCCTGTACACACCCTGGCGCCAAAATTGAGCATGGCATCACGTCGGGAAAACGACACAGAACGACAGGAAGGGGTCAATGGCCGATACGCTTTCAAATTAGCGTGGGATTTTGTCCGATCTTGGGGCAAAGGGGAAGAGCAAAAATGTGCATCACTCTAAATCTCGGAAGATTTTTACGCTATTCTGTGTAAAAATGAGCAAGCTCACTTTTCATGTGGGGATAATCAGGGGAAAAATTGATGGATACAAATTTAAAGTTTTCGCTGACGACGACGATTATTGTTCTTGGTTTGATTGTTGCCGCAGGTTTGACTGCAGTACTGCACTAATTATGCGATAAGGGAGGGGCCGCTCTCCCTTTCTCTCCGCCATTATTATCATTTTCGCAAAAATCTTTTGCCATTTCGTTCACTTTTGTTTTTCTGTGATTGATGTCATGCTTTTGACTTCTGATGAGATGCCGTCGCGGAAGGCGGCCTGATGGAGTCCCTGCATGAAAATCAATTTTCCCCTGCTCGCGCTGGCGATCGGTGCCTTTGGTATCGGCACAACCGAGTTCTCCCCGATGGGGCTATTACCGGTTATCGCTAAAGGCGTGGACGTTTCGATTCCGGCGGCGGGAATGCTGATTAGCGCCTATGCCATCGGCGTGATGGTCGGCGCGCCGCTGATGACTCTGCTGCTCTCCCACCGCGCGCGCAGAAATGCGCTGATCTTTCTGATGGCGATTTTTACCCTCGGTAACGTACTCTCTTCCATTGCTCCGGATTACACCACGCTGCTGCTGTCGCGCATTATTACCAGCCTTAACCACGGCGCCTTCTTCGGCCTGGGTTCAGTGGTGGCGGCGAGCGTTGTGCCAAAACACAAACAGGCCAGCGCCGTGGCGACGATGTTTATGGGGCTGACGATAGCGAATATCGGCGGCGTTCCCGCGGCGACCTGGCTGGGCGAAACCATCGGCTGGCGGATGTCGTTTCTTGCCACGGCGGGGCTGGGCGTGATTGCGATTATCGGTCTGTGGTTTTCTCTACCGAAGGGCAGCGCCGGCGAGCGCCCTGACGTCAAGCAGGAGCTTTCCGTGCTGATGCGTCCGCAGGTGCTGTCGGCGCTGCTGACGACGGTACTGGGGGCAGGGGCGATGTTCACGCTTTATACCTATATTTCTCCCGTTTTGCATACCATCACCCACGCCTCTCCGCTGTTTGTGACCGCCATGCTGGTGCTGATTGGCGTCGGCTTCTCGCTGGGTAACTACCTTGGCGGTAAGTTTGCCGACCGTTCCGTTAGCGGGACGCTGAAGGGCTTTCTGCTGCTGCTGATGGTTATCATGCTGGCGATCCCGCTGCTGGCGCAATCGCAGATGGGCGCGGCAATCAGTATGGTGGTCTGGGGCGCGGCGACCTTTGCGGTGGTGCCGCCTTTGCAGATGCGCGTGATGCGCGTCGCCCACGAAGCGCCGGGGCTGTCATCATCGGTCAATATTGGGGCTTTTAACCTCGGAAACGCGCTGGGCGCGGCGGCGGGCGGCGCGGTGATCTCTGGCGGCCTGGGCTATGCCTTTGTCCCGGTGATGGGGGCGATTATCGCAGGCGTGGCGCTACTGCTGGTGCTGTTCAGCGGCCGGGCGCAGCCGGAAGAGGCGTTCGCCAACCGTTAATATTGCGTGAAGTCATACAATAACCGCAGAAGCTGCAAGGCTTCTGCGGTTTGCTTTTATGCAGCCAGATTAGCAGCAACAAACTTCCAGTTTACCAGCGCCCAGAAGTGCTCCAGATAGTTCGGACGGGCGTTACGGTAGTCGATGTAATAAGCGTGTTCCCAGACATCCACGGTCAGCAGCGGAGTTGCGTCGCTGGTCAGCGGCGTACCGGCGTTGCTGGTGGAGACAATAGCCAGGCTACCGTCGGCGTTTTTCACCAGCCAGGTCCAGCCTGCGCCGAAGTTTTTTACCGCTGCGTCGGTGAATTTAGCTTTGAAATCAGCGAAGCTGCCGAAGGACTTAGCAATAGCCGCCGCCAGTTCGCCTTGCGGTTCGCCGCCGGCGTTCGGCGCGAGGCAGTTCCAGTAGAAGGTGTGGTTCCAGACCTGAGCTGCGTTGTTAAAAACGCCGCCATCGGAAGAACGCACGATCTCTTCCAGGGTTTTGCCTTCAAACGGGGTGCCTTTGATCAGGTTATTCAGGTTGGTGACGTAGGCCTGGTGGTGTTTACCGTAGTGGTATTCCAGGGTTTCTGCGGAAATGTGCGGCGCCAGGGCGTCTTTTGCATATGGTAATGCAGGTAATTCGAACGACATTGCTACTCTCCTTTTTATAGTTTGCCTGCGTAATAACCATGTATTACGCAGGGTAATAATAGTAGCAAATTAAAAGATGTGGCAAAAGAGAGAGTTACCCTGCCGCCGCAGCGACAAGGCACAATTAGCGAATGGTTTTCGGCGTCATGACGCGACGCGCGCCAACGTAGTGGCGTACCCAGTAATCGTCGCTTAATGAGGTGATCTGAATATCGCGGCCGGTACGCGGAGACTGGATAAATTTGCCGTTGCCAACGTAAACCCCGACGTGATCGGCAGTGCCGCGCCCGCGGGTGCGGAAGAAGACGAGATCCCCGCTTTGCAGCTCGCCGCGATCCACCGGACGGGCGTCGCGCAGGTGATACATCTCATTGGCGGTGCGCGGAATGTGAATTTTAACCAGGTCCTTATAGGCGTAATAGACCAGACCGCTACAATCAAACCCGGTACGCGGAGAGGTGCCGCCCCAGCGATAGGGTTTGCCAATCTGATCCATCAGCTTGGACATGGCGGTGCTTTGCGCCTTTTGTACCCGAGCTTTATGCGCGTCGGCGATGGTCAGCTGCGGCTCGTCGGCAATCGGTTTGCAGCGGGTTTTATAGCCTTTACGCACCGCGCACTTTTTCTGCACGCTTGCGGTTGCCAGCTTGCTTTCCGCTATCGACCTTGTCGAGCTGGCGCACAGTTTTTTATAGCCTTTGCGCAGAACGCATTTTTTTGTGGCGCTGGCAGTCTGGCGTGACGCGGTTGATTTGCTGCGGCTGGCGGTCGACGTTTTCTTGCTGGGGGTTTTGGCGGTGGTTTTACTTTTAGAACTGGCTGCTTTTTTCTTACGCTCTGCGGTCGTGCCCTTGGCCGGATGCGCTTTTGGCGTGGCCGAAGCGTGCGTATGCCCGGAAGCATGCGCCAGCGGCGTAAGTGAAATAGATGTGAAAAGTAATGCACAGAGCGAAATCGCGATTTTGTTAAGACGCGCCACTGAGCAATCCCCTGATTAAATTACAGACATATACAGATGCCTGACGATGAATGACAAACCGCATCGATTCTAAAGCATAAAATCGTGGAGAGTTACTACTCTTTTGTATCTAACGTCTCGTTTGGTTAACATTTGCAAAAAAATGCTTCCGTCAGCGGTACCCGCGCGTGAAAAACGCGCAACGCGTTGCCGCGTATAGCAATAAAATGATATTTTTAAGGCAACTTATGCCGACAGAAGATAAAATGTGGCAAGTGAAAAAAATGTTATTATCGGTCCTGCGCCCAGGGCGCTACAATGACAAATTACTGCCGTAAAGAAGTTTAAGGAAGCACGACAATGAGCACGACTTTAGAAAAAATCCAACGTCAAATCGCTGAAAACCCGATCCTGCTGTACATGAAAGGGTCGCCAAAGCTGCCAAGCTGCGGTTTCTCCGCTCAGGCCGTTCAGGCGCTCTCCGCCTGTGGCGAACGTTTTGCCTACGTCGATATCCTGCAAAATCCGGACATCCGCGCAGAGCTGCCGAAATACGCTAACTGGCCGACCTTCCCGCAGCTGTGGGTTGACGGTGAACTGGTCGGCGGCTGTGACATCGTGATTGAAATGTATCAGCGCGGCGAACTGCAGCAGTTGATCAAAGAAACGGCCGCGAAGTACAAGACTGACGAACCGAAAGCAGAGTAATTCGGCTGCCAATAAAAAAGCGACTTCCGGTGAAGTCGCTTTTTTTATCGCTTACTCTTCGGCCACGGGTAATGGCCAGCCGCCAAGGCGCTTCCAGCGGTTGACGATTTCGCAGAACAGTTGGGCGGTTTGCTGGGTATCGTAAAGCGCCGAGTGTGCCTGGGTACCATCAAATGCCATTCCCGCGGCAATACAGGCTTTCGACAGCACCGTTTGACCCAGCGCCAGGCCGCTCAGAGCCGCGGTATCGAAGGTCACGAACGGATGGAAGGGGTTACGTTTCAGGCCAGCCCGCTCTGCCGCCGCCATGGTAAAGCTGTGATCGAACGTGGCGTTATGCGCGACCATAATCGCGCGGCTGCAGTCGCTCTCTTTCATTCCCTTGCGGACCATTTTAAAAATCGCGTGCAGCGCATCGTATTCGCTCACCGCGCCGCGCTCGGGATCGTTAGGGTTAATACCGTTAAAAGCCAGCGCTTCGGGCTGCAGGTTGGCGCCTTCAAAAGGCTCAACATGAAAATGCAGCGTTTCGTCCGGCATCAGCCAGCCTTCCTCATCCATTTTCAACGTAATAGCGGCGATCTCCAGCAGGGCGTCGGTTTTGGCATTAAACCCGGCGGTTTCAACATCGATTACCACAGGATAAAAACCGCGAAAACGGTCGCACAGACCATTAAGTTGAACGTTCTCGGACATCAGATTCTCTTAGCTGGAAAAAAGTAGCGCGCATTATGGCAAATTTTGCCGCGGCTTGCAGCAGGAAGGGGATAAAACAGCAGGCACCGCGGGTGCCCGCAGCCGATTAGTTGCCGAGGCCTTTTCCGGCGTCTTTCTCTTCAATCAGTTCAATTTTATAGCCATCCGGATCTTCGACGAAGGCGATGACGGTGGTGCCGCCTTTGACCGGGCCGGCTTCACGGGTCACGTTACCGCCGTTCTGGCGGATACGCTCGCAGGCTTCGGCCGCGTTTTCAACGCTGAGCGCGATATGGCCATAAGCGCTGCCGAGATCGTACTTATCAACGCCCCAGTTATAGGTCAGCTCAATCACGGCGGTATCGCTCTCTTCGCCGTAACCCACGAATGCCAGCGAGTATTTATACTCAGTGTTTTCGCTGGTGCGCAGCAGTTTCATGCCCAGCACGTTGGTGTAAAACTCAATAGAACGTTGCAGGTCGCCAACGCGCAGCATGGTGTGAAGTAAGCGCATAATGTCCCCTATGCAGTTTATTTTGATACATCAGAGCGTTGAGTATAGCGGCGATAACCCGCCGCTATCAATGGAGGGATTACAGGGTAGGGTAATCGGTATAACCTTCCGCGCCGCCGCCGTAGAAGCTTTCCGGACGCTGCGGATTCAGCGCGGCCTTCTTCTGCAGGCGCGCGACCAGATCCGGGTTGGCAATATAGTCGCGACCGAAGGCCACGGCATCGATCAGGCCTTTACCGATCAGATCGTTTGCCTTTTCCACCGTGTAGGCGCCAGCGCCGATAATAGCGCCCGGGAAGCGGTCGCGGACTTTCTGACGGAATTCATCGCTGTACGGTTGGCCGCCAGCCCAGTCCGGCTCGGACATATGCAGGTAAGCAATACCGCGTTTGGCCAGCGCTTCGATGAGATAGAGCGCGTCGGCTTCTTCATTCGGGCCATTATCGACGTTCTGGAAGCTGCCGATAGGCGAGACGCGAATCCCGATACGGTCGGCGCTCCACTCTTTACTCGCCGCATCAACCACTTCCAGCACCAGGCGAGCGCGATTTTCCACGCTGCCGCCGTACTGGTCAGTACGATGGTTGGAAGAAGGGGAAAGGAATTGGTGCAGCAGGTAGCCGTGCGCGGAGTGCAGTTCGACAAGGTCAAAGCCGGCATCGCGGGCGTTGCCTACCGCCTGGCGGAAATCATCAACGATCCCCGGGATCTCGGCGGTTTCGAGCGCGCGCGGCATCGAGGTGTCTACGCGAATAGCGTGGCCGTTTTCATCACGCAGCGAGGTACGGGTGCCCGCGCTAATGGCCGATGGCGCAACCGGCGCGGCGCCACCCGGCTGGATGCTGCTGTGGGAAATGCGCCCGGTGTGCCACAGCTGAACGGCAATACGCCCGTTTTCGGCGTGTACGCCGGCGGTGATTTTTTTCCATGCGGCAATCTGCTCCGGGCTGTGCAGGCCCGGTGCGCCCGCGTAGCCTTTAGCCTGAGCGGAGATCTGGGTGGCTTCGGAAATAATCAGACCTGAGCTGGCGCGCTGGCGGTAGTATTCGCCCATCAGCGGGGTAGGAATATCGCCCGGTTCAATGCTGCGCAGACGCGTCAGCGGAGCCATAAACACGCGATTCGGTACGGTTACCGCACCCACTTTCAACGGGGTAAACAACTTTGATTCTGACATAATGACTCCTGAGTAGACCGGTCGTCTTGAAACGGGGTAAATAAAAACGCCTGTTAAACGGCAGGCGCAGCAATAATACGTTTGGCGTGGGCAAGGGCGCTTTCCAGCGGCGTTGCGCTACGCGTAATTTTAGCCTGCAGATTCGCCCCCAGCCACAGGGAGTAAAGCACCTGCGAGAGCGTTAAGGCGTCTCCGTCAAACGCAAGGCTGCCCTCCTGACGGCCTTTCTCCAGCGCGTCGCCGAGGAGAACGATGATCTGGCTGGCGCCTTTATCCATCGCGGTGCGCATATCTTCCGATAGATCGCAGACCTCTGCCGACAGCTTCACCGTCAGACAGCCGCTGATGATGCCCTGCTGGCAAAACTGCGTCAGCGTATGCTGATAGTAGGCCAGGAGGCGATCGCGATAGTTCCCCTCGCCGTGGTCAAAATGATCGACCAGGCGCTGAAGATATCCGGCGTAGTGATGGTCGAGCAGCGCAACGCCAAAGGCTTCTTTAGAGCGAAAGTAGTGATAGAAAGAGCCTTTCGGCACCTCCGCTGTTTTCAGCAGTTCGCTCAGACCCATACCGGTAAACCCCCGATGCATGCAGAGCTGCTCGCCGGTGGCCAGGATATGTTCGCGGGTGTTACATTCACTGTGCTTGTTCATGGCGCTCACTGTAATAGACCGATTGGTCTAATGCAAGTCATAATTAAAAATGCCGCCTGGCGCAGAGGCTGATGAACAAAATTTGCGTACGGCGGATGAAACGTCTTCAATAAAGAAAGAGATGAGCGGCAGGAGAGGCGAAGTGGCTGAACAACTGGAATTCTTCCCGGTACAGAGTCCGTGCCGGGGGATTTGTCAGTCTGATGAACGCGGCTACTGTCGGGGGTGTATGCGTAGCCGCGACGAGCGTTTCAACTGGCAGAAAATGAGCGATGCGCAAAAGCAGGATGTTTTGCGTCTGTGCCGTCAGCGGCTACTGCGCAAATTACGCGCAGCTAAGCAGGATAGTGCGGAAGAACCGCAGCAACCCTCACTGTTTTAAGCCTAAAATTGCGTATACTCAGGGCACTTTTTTATTGAGGAAGCTGTTATGGTTCAGCGTATTGCTATGGCTCCGCAGGGGCCGGAATTCTCTCGTTTTGTGATGGGCTACTGGCGTCTGATGGACTGGAATATGTCCGCTCAGGCGCTGGTGGGCTTTGTTGAGCAACACCTGGATCTGGGCATTACCACCATCGATCATGCCGATATTTACGGTGACTATCGCTGCGAGGCTGCGTTTGGCGAAGCGCTAAAGCTGGCGCCGCATCTGCGCAGCAGGATGGAAATTGTCACCAAGTGCGGGATTGCCACGAAAGCGCGGGCGGAAAACACCATCGGCCACTATATTACCGACCGCGACCATATTGTTCTCAGCGCGGAGCAGTCGCTGCGTAACCTTGCCACCGACCATATTGACCTGCTGCTGATTCATCGTCCGGACCCGCTGATGGATGCGGATGAAGTGGCGGAAGCCTTCCTGGCCCTTCACCATAGCGGCAAGGTTCGTCACTTCGGCGTATCGAACTTTACCCCCGCCCAGTTTACCCTGCTGCAGTCGCGCCTGCCGTTTACCCTGGCGACCAACCAGGTGGAAATTTCTCCGGTTCATCAGCCGCTGCTGCTTGACGGTACGCTGGATCAGCTTCAGCAACTGCGTATTCGCCCGATGGCCTGGTCCTGCCTCGGCGGCGGTCGTTTGTTTAACGACGACAGCTTCCAGCCGCTGCGCGATGAGCTGGCGCGCGTTGCTCAGGAGCTGAATGCGGAGAGCATTGAGCAGGTGGTGTATGCCTGGATCCTGCGCCTGCCGTCGCAGCCGTTGCCGATTATTGGCTCAGGGAAAATGGAGCGCGTGCGTTCCGCGGTGGTGGCCGAAAAGCTGAAGATGTCCCGCCAGCAGTGGTTCCGTATCCGCAAAGCGGCGTTAGGCTACGACGTTCCGTAAACCCCATCACCTCCGCAATGGCCTACACTTAGTAGCGACAGAGCCATTAAGGAGGTGTTATGCAACGATGTATTCTCGCCATACTTACCCTGGCCGCGTGCGCAGGCGCGCAGGCGGCCAGTGAAAGCGTCGATATCAATCTTGTCACCAGCCAGAGCGTCGGTCAGGCTATCGGTAGCGTTAAAATCAGCGAAACCGCGAAAGGCCTGGAATTTACGCCAGACCTGAAGGCGCTGCCTCCCGGCGAGCACGGCTTCCATATCCACGCCAACGGCAGCTGCCAGCCCGCGATTAAAGAGGGTAATGCCGTCGCCGCTGGCGCGGCAGGCGGGCACTACGATCCGCAAAAAACCGGTAAGCATGAAGGTCCCGACGGCGCCGGTCACCTCGGCGATCTGCCGTTCCTGGTGGTCAATAACGATGGTAAAGCAACCCAGCCGGTGGTCGCGCCACGCTTAAAAACGCTGGATGAGGTTAAAGGGAAGGCGCTGATGATTCACGTGGGGGGCGACAATATGTCCGATAGCCCGCAGCCCCTTGGCGGCGGCGGCGAGCGGTTCGCCTGCGGCGTGATTAAGTAGTTCTTTCCGTTAAGGTGCCGGCAATGGGCGCCTGCTCCAGCTGCGACAGCGCGCACCACAGTCGCCAGATAACCGCCGCCAGCTCTTTGGCTGCCGGCTGGTGGTGGTGATTAAGCGCGTCGCAGATGCGCTGCAGCTCCTGCAGCGTCGAGGCGAGTGGCCGCTGCTGTACCCCGCGCTCGCTCATCACATCCCGCAGCAGGCTGATGCATAAATCGCGCACCTGCGATAGCGGGTCGGAACGGGTTTCCCACTCGCGAAGCTGCCACACCACGTGGGAACAGTTGAGCAAAACCACGCCCCAGCGCAGCAGCCAGCGGCGCGCCAGCGCATCCTGGCTATTGCTGAGCTGGCTGATGTGGTGATAAACCAGCGATTCAAATTCATGCTCGCTATGCTGCGGGCGGCGGCTTAGCTGGTCGACAAAGTGACGCCGTAACGCACGGATATGACGGCGGCTTTTACGCGCGTCTGAACCCGGGCTGATGATGGCGAACGCCAGCCAGGCAAGGCCGACGCCGATGATTTTGCCCAGATTATCGTTAAGAAACGATGCGTAGTCGTAGACCGGCGGGTTGGTCACCGAAATAAATGACCCCATAAATACAATCAGCTGCCCCCACAGTACGGCGAGCTTAGGCATCTGGAGTTTCAGCAGTTGCATGGTGGTCAGCAGGGGAAACAGAAACAGCAGGAACTGCCATAAATCGGTTATCTGCACCATCAGGCCAAACTTCACCACAAAGCTAAAGAGTGAAAGCAGGATCAGGGTACGCATCAGCAGCGTTAGTGACTTAAACGGCGAAGGAGAGACCGAATAGAGCACGCAGCAGATCGCCGCCAGGGTCAGGGCTGCAGCGCAGGCCTGCCATTGGGTGCTAATTCCCCAGGCGCCGACCATCACCAGCGCGCAAAAGGTGCGTACGCCGTTCCATAAGGCTTCGGCCTGATCGGTATGGCGGGCCAGCGCTGGCGCGGAAGGTACGTTAAATTCGGTTATCGCGCTGGCGTTTTCGATGCGCCTGAGCCAGCGGCTGCTCTCCAGATAAAGACGACAGAAGTAGCGCAGACGCTTCCAGAAGGCGATATGCCGGTAGTCAGCGTCCGCGGGGGGCGCCAGCGGAGCGATGATGCGGGCAACGCTCAGGGCGTCGGCGTTGGCATGAGATAACTCGTTGAGCAACGACTCCAGTATCTCGCGGGTGCGGGCGGGCGCGGTGGGCCAGTTGAGCAGCATTCGCCGCAGGCTCGAAATCACGCTGGTCATTCGCAGCTGTTGATGCAGCAGGTAGTTCAGCAGCGGGTTTTGCCGACGAAAGCGATAGTGGCTCCAGAAAGCCTGAATGCGCAGCAGATTCATGGTCAGGATTTGCCCGATCACGCTCTCGTGCGCGGTGCGAATGGCATCGGTCGTTTCCGGCACCCACAACAGGCTGGCGTGTTCCAGCAGGCGCGCATGCATGTTTTTCAGCGCCGTCAGCAGCGTAGCGCCATCGGAGGTGCTCGGTAAGATCATCATCATCAGCCCGCCGCACAAAATACCGACGATGACTTCGCAGACGCGCGACTGGGCGATGGTCCACAGTTCGTTCGCGTCGGTGATATTGATAACCGGGAAAGCGATAATCGCGCAGGTGTAGCCCGCAAGCTGGAAAGCGTAGGCGACGTTATTGGTAAACATCGCGCAGGCCCACGTGCAGAGGGCTATCCACGCCGAAATGCTGAACAGAAACAGCCACGGATCGTTGAGCGTATGCCCGGCCAGCAGCAGCGCCGCGCAGGCGCCGAGCAGGCTGCCGGCAATACGCCCGAAGCTTTTGCTGATCACCCCGCCGACGGTGGGAAAGCTGACCACCGCGGCGGAGGTCATCGCCCAGTAGGGTTCGTCAAGATTCAGCCAGTAGGCGACGCTCAGCGCCAGGCACATGGCAATCCCGTTACGCAAGGCATAGCGCCACTGCGGACGGCTGGCCTTAATCCACGGGAGCGAGCGCCACGTCAGAGCCTGCAGCTTCATTATTGCGCGCCGATGGCTACGGTGCAGGTGGTACCGGAGACCAGGATGGTATCCGGCGGCAAATGATCAAACTCAATACGCACCGGCACGCGCTGGGCAAGTCGGACCCACGGAATATTCGGTTTAATGTTCGCCACCAGATCGCCGCCGCTCTCCACGCTCTGGTCGACGATGGCGCGTCCGATGCTGCTCACGTGACCCTGTAACTTCTGCTTGCTGCTATAAAGAATGATCTGCGCGCTGTCGCCGGGACGGATATTGCGCAGTTTCGTTTCTTCAAAATAACCCACCACGTAGAAGGAGCGGCTGTCCACGAGGGCGAAAACCGGGTGGCCAACGGCGGCGTAGTCGCCAACCCGGGTTGAGAGATTGGTGACCCAGCCGTCAACCGGCGCTTTTATTTCCGTCTGCGTGAGCTGCCATTGGGCGTGATCGAGGGTTGCCTGCGCCACGCCAACCACGGCCTTAGCGGCTTCGAGGTTGGTCGTGGCGGTATTCAGCGCGGTGTTGGCGTTTTCTAAATCTTCTGCCGAGATAAAGTTCTGTGAAAGATGACGCCGACGGCTGGCATCGCTGGCGGCTTTTTTCTGTTCTGCCTGCGCGCGGGCGACTTCCGCTTTGGCTTTAGCAAGCTGCGCCCGGGCGTTGAGCAGGGCGATTTTATAAGGCGTGTCATCGATTCTGAACAGCACGTCTCCCGCTTTAACCAGCTGGTTGTCGCGCACGTTGAGCTGCAGGATGCTGCCGGAAACCTGGGGCGTGACGCCAACCTGCTCGGCGCGGACCTTGCCGTCGCGGGTCCACGGGGATTGCGTGTAGTAATTCCAGACCAGCCAGGCGGCAATAATAGCCAGCGCGGCGACCAGCAGCGTGGATAAGTATTTTAGTTTCTTCATGTAATGAACATTACCAGATAGTCAGTAAAACCAGCGCCAGACAGACGGAGAGCGCAAAGAAGGAGAGGTCCATTAGCAGGGGATGCCAAATCTCGCCTGCATACATCCAGTCCCGCAGCTGGCGGTGGATAATCAACCAGATAAAAAAGCCCAGCAAAACGGCTTTAAAGACGGGAGGGAAATAGACAGAAGCGCCGAACACCAGGTCCTGGAGCGACAATCCGGCAGTGTTAAGACTCAGTTTCACAAGCAAAAATCCTTTGCCGTTGCAGGAAGAATGTTCAGGTTATGCGATTATTCACATTGTAAATCATTGTTCTGATTTTAGTGAATCGGGTAATTCATTTGTTTTGGTAATTTAAATGCTGCACACTATTCTAAAATCAGTATAATAACTTAGCAAGCTAATTATAAGGAGATGAAATTGGAATCGCCACTTGGTTCTGATCTGGCACGTTTGGTGCGCGTCTGGCGCGCGCTAATCGACCATCGCCTGAAACCTCTGGAGTTAACGCAGACGCACTGGGTCACGCTGCATAACATTCACCAGCTGCCGCCTGAACAGTCGCAGATTCAGCTGGCGAAAGCCATTGGTATTGAGCAGCCGTCGCTGGTTCGCACGCTCGACCAGCTGGAGGAGAAAGGGCTTATTTCTCGCCAGACCTGTGCTAACGATCGGCGGGCAAAACGTATCAAGCTTACCGAAAAAGCCGAGCCTCTGATCAACGAAATGGAAGAGGTTATCGGCAAAACGCGTGATGAGATTCTGGCCGGCGTATCTAAGGAAGAGGTGGAAACGCTGCTTAATTTGATTCGTAAACTTGAACACAATATTCTCGATCTCCAGGCAAAAGATTGACCTTAGCGAGGCCTTGAGGACTCTCAAGGCCTCTTTTTTATTTATTCACGCCAGACCACTACGCGGTTACGCCCGCTGTTTTTCGCTTCATACATCGCGGTATCCGCGCGCTTAACGCACTCTTCTGCCGAAACGTGCGCATCCTGCGTGGTGAACACGCCCATACTGATGGTCATTCTCTCCGGTAATCCCTCCTGCTTCTCGCTGACCGACAGGCGGATACGTTCGGCGATTGCCAGCGCTTCGTTGGCGCCGATATTCACCAGCAGCACGGCAAACTCTTCCCCGCCGATACGCGCGGCAGCGTCGTCCTGGCGCACGTTGTTCTGCAACACGCTGGCAGCAAACTGAATCACCTTATCTCCCTGCACGTGACCGTAGGTGTCGTTGATGCGCTTAAAGCGATCGAGGTCGCAGACGATGACCGACAGCGGCTGTGAAGCGGAAGCCTTCGACAACCGCTGGGTCAGGGTGTCATAGAAATAGCTGCGGTTATACAGCCGGGTCAGGGGATCGCGAATCGAGTTCTGGTAAGAGCGGACGTATCTTTCGTTTGATTCACGATAGAGTATAAAAACGTCACCAAGCAGAATTAAAATCAGAAACAGGGTGCTCAGCGTTTCAAAAAGCCGCGCCTGGTTCCAGGAGTGAGCGTTACCGCTAACCGTGGAGAGCAGCACCAGCAGCGTAAAGATATAGGCGGTACAAAAAAAAGCGCCGCTGTACCAGAATATATTACGCAGCCGAGTCAGGCCGATCAGTAAAATCAGCGTTAATGACCATATGATAATTAATAGCCAGCCAATTCGATTATGCCATAGTGGCGTAAAGGTGTAGGTTAGATTGTCAATGAATTCAATGCTTAGCAACGGCGAGTTGCTTGAATGAACCCACGATAATATGAGCGTTGCGGTGATAAAAATAAAACAACTACTGAGCACCGCGCCGTGAATTTTTCTTGAGTGGCCGGTAATATGTCGGATGCGATATAAAATAATTGAGGTTATAAATAAAACAGCCATCATTACGTTGCGGAAAAAATAAAAAATCAGCGCGTCATTTTGATTGATCTCGCGCCCCTGAGCGCAGACCAGCCAGTCGGGATAGCTGCCTATCGTTCCCAGCATCAGCAGGGCCGAGCAGGTAAACGCGAAGGCTATCGGGGCCAGGTACAGCTGTTTTTTATCACACAGATATTTCATGCCCATAAAGCAGGCAATCATAATATGAAAACCCATCAGTGAAATAGTTAGCACAGGGAAAAGCATGGATGATGTTGTAGAAATACGATGAATTAATGAGGTGGTAATAAAATTAACCACAGCAATAGAAAGACTGCACGCGATAGCGTAAATAAATATCCGGTAGGGTAAGCTTTTTATATTAACGCGCATAGTCAACATCCCTGAAAAATGCGAAGGTAAAACGACAGAATTGCCGCAATGTTTAAATAATACTGGCTGGAGAATACTTGATGGTGACGGGCGGAATATTGCGCGGGCGCAAATTAGTGCATGTATAAAAGAAAAATATAAATATATATGAATTATTTATTTACGCTGGGAAAATAATACGTATTTTATATCAATAAGCGGCCCGTCCGGGCCGCAGAGAGAAGATTTAGCGCGGGGAGACCGTCACCTGGCTGCCGCTGCCGGCAATGGCTACGCGCTGGCCGACGGAGAACGGCGTGCTGCCTTGCTTCTGCACTACCATGATGGTGTTACCGTCATCTTTGCGGATTTCCAGCTCAACGCCCTGAGTTTTGTTCATCGCGCCCTGTACGCCCTGACCGGCTACGCCGCCGGCGACAGCGCCTGCCGCCGTTGCGAGGGAGCGACCCGTGCCGCCGCCAATGGTGTTACCGAGGAAGCCGCCGAGCACCGCGCCGCCGATAGCGCCGATGGCGTTGCTGTCATCTCCGCCCTGAATCTGCACCGCGCGGGTATGCACAATGGTGCCGTAGGTCACGCTCTGGACCTGTTTGGCTTCAGATGCGGAGTAAACATCGCCGGACAGGCCGCTGCTGCTGACGCAGCCTGCAAGCGTAAAACCAATCATCGAGACAGCCAAAACACGTAAAATCATTTATGAATCTCCTGTTCACCAAGAAGCGTTCTGTTGAACTTCCTTGTAGCCAATTATATGGCATTTAAGCGTCTGCTGGCATAGCAGATGCAACGACTATACAAAAAATAATAATCAGAGTCGTCTCAACCTAAACTAAACACAAGTTCTTTACCCTAAGAACCGGCAGCGCTGCTTGTATTGTTAAAAAGTATTATAGCAGCGTAGCTTTGCCCCCTCGTTTATGATGGAGTGTGGGGATATACGAGAGTCATGGAATGAAGGAAAGCGTATGAAATCAGGCCGCTTTATCGGCGTTATGTCCGGCACCAGCCTTGATGGTGTTGATGTTGTTCTCGCAGCAATTAATGAAAATCTGGTTGCCCAGCAGGCCAGCCTGACCTATCCCATCCCCATCGCGATTAAAGAAGATATCCTGGCCATCTGCCAGGGGCAGCCGCTGACTCTCTCGCAGCTGGGGCGGCTCGATACGCGCCTGGGACGGCTATTTGCCGATGCGGTTCTGGCATTGATGGCTCAGGAAAAGCTTAAGGCGGCGGACATCATCGCTATCGGCTGCCACGGCCAAACGGTCTGGCATGAGCCAGCAGGCGATGCGCCGCATACTCTGCAGATTGGCGACAATAACCAGATTGCCGCGCATACCGGCGTGACGGTGGTCGGGGACTTTCGCCGTCGCGATATGGCGCTCGGCGGGCAGGGCGCGCCGCTGGTCCCGGCGTTCCACCACGCGCTGCTGGCGCACCCGGTTGAGCGTCGAATGGTTCTCAACATTGGCGGGATCGCCAACCTCTCTTTGCTGGCGCCAGGTCTGCCGGTGCGCGGCTACGACACCGGCCCGGGCAACATGCTGATGGATGCGTGGGTCTGGCGTCAGTGCGGTAAACCCTTCGATAAAGACGCACAGTGGGCCAGCGAGGGTAAAATTGTGCTGCCGTTGCTGCAGGATATGCTAAGCGATCCGTGGTTTGCGCTGCCGGCGCCAAAGAGCACCGGTCGTGAATACTTTAACTACGGCTGGCTGTCGCAGCATCTGGCGCGTTATCCGGGGCTTCGCGCCCAGGACGTTCAGGCGACCCTTGCGGAGCTGACCGCCGTCAGCATCAGTGAACAGGTGCTGCTCAGCGGGGGATGTGAACGTCTGTTGGTATGCGGCGGCGGGGCGCGCAATCCGCTTCTGATGGCCCGTCTGGCGGCGCTGCTGCCGGGAACCGAGGTATCGACGACCGATGAGGCGGGGATCAGCGGTGATGATATGGAGGCGCTGGCTTTCGCATGGCTGGCGTGGCGGACGCTTGCCGGACTACCCGGCAATCTCCCTTCCGTGACCGGCGCGTCGCAAGCTTCCGTGCTTGGTGCGATTTTTCCGGCCAATCCGCCGCAAAATCAGAGTTAACTGAAATCACCCGCGCCGGTTTCTTCGTAAACTGGACAGCGTTGAGGGAGGGCGTTATGCCTTCCCGGACCGGGAAAGTCGAAGGCAAATTGATGAAAAAAATTCTTATTCTTGCTGTACCTTTTATGCTGGCGGGCTGTAGCTATTACAACCAGTTTGTCGAGCGGATGAATACGGACACCCTCGAGTATCAGTGTGACCAGAAACCGTTGACCGTCCATCTCAATCATACTCGCCAGCAGGTCAGCTTTATTTACGATAATCAGCAGCTCAATTTACAGCAGGGGCTCTCCGCCTCTGGCGCGCGCTATACCGATGGCGTTTACGTTTTCTGGTCGAAGGGCGATAGCGCCACCGTCTATAAACGGGACCGTATCGTGCTGGAAAACTGTCAGCTGCAAACCGCCAAACGTTGAGATTTCAGCCATGGGGGCGCACAATAACGCTACCCTTTGATTATTTTCTCAATTGCCATGTCTGATAACGACGAATTGCAGCAAATCGCGCACCTGCGCCGTGAGTATACCCGTGGTGGCCTGCGCCGCCACGATCTTCCCGCCGAACCTCTGGCACTCTTTGAGCGCTGGCTGCGTCAGGCCTGTGACGCAAAGCTCGCCGACCCAACGGCGATGGTTGTCGCAACCGTCGATGAAAACTCGCAGCCTTACCAGCGCATCGTGTTGCTCAAGCACTACGATGAGAAAGGCCTGGTGTTCTATACCAACCTCGGCAGCCGCAAAGCCCATCAGATTGAAAAAAATCCCCGCATCAGCCTGCTTTTCCCATGGCATATGCTGGAACGTCAGGTGATGGTTATCGGTAAAGCGGAACGCCTTTCAACGCTGGAAGTGGTGAAATATTTCCATAGCCGTCCGCGCGATAGTCAGATTGGCGCATGGGTGTCGCAGCAGTCCAGCCGTATCTCGGCGCGCGGCATCCTTGAGAGTAAGTTCCTCGAGCTTAAGCAAAAATTCCAGCAGGGCGAAGTGCCGCTGCCGAGCTTCTGGGGCGGATTCCGCGTCAGTATCGAACAGATGGAGTTCTGGCAGGGCGGCGAGCATCGTCTGCACGATCGTTTTCTCTACCAGCGGCAAAACGGCGGCTGGCAAATCGACCGACTGGCGCCATAAAGGACGCAAAAATGTTGTGTTAAGCGCTGGTGCATCGTGGCCCGGCGCTTTATTCTATACGCTTCATTTTTCAAGCTGCATCTTTGTTAGCTGCGCCTGCCTGGCTCTGTCGCTTACCTGAGTAAGTTCCCTGGGCTTTCACATGCTTGCCGCGGCGACGCAGCTTGAATAATTTTGCGTAGATATTTTTTTCGCGTCTGGCGAAAAGTCGTGTACCGGCAGAGGTGCAGTCGTTTTATAGATGGAGAATTTGATGGCAAGCAGTAACTTGATTAAACAATTGCAGGAGCGGGGGCTGATAGCCCAGGTGACGGACGAAGAAGCGTTAGCAGAGCGACTGGCGCAAGGCCCGATCGCGCTCTATTGCGGCTTCGATCCCACCGCTGACAGCTTGCATTTGGGGCATCTTGTTCCATTGTTATGCCTGAAACGCTTCCAGATGGCCGGCCATAAACCGGTTGCCCTGGTGGGCGGCGCGACCGGTCTGATTGGCGACCCGAGCTTTAAAGCCGCGGAGCGTAAACTGAACACTGAAGATACCGTGCAGGAGTGGGTAGATAAAATTCGCAAACAGGTCGCGCCTTTCCTCGACTTTGATTGCGGTGAAAATTCTGCCATTGCCGCCAATAACTACGACTGGTTTGGCAGCATGAACGTGCTGACTTTCCTGCGTGATATCGGCAAGCACTTCTCGGTAAACCAGATGATCAACAAAGAAGCGGTGAAGCAGCGTCTGAACCGCGACGACCAAGGCATCTCTTTTACCGAGTTCTCCTACAACCTGCTGCAGGGTTACGACTTTGCCTGCCTGAACAAGCTGCACGGCGTGGCGCTGCAAATCGGCGGTTCTGACCAGTGGGGCAACATTACCTCCGGTATCGACCTGACCCGTCGTCTGCACCAGAACCAGGTCTTTGGCCTGACCGTTCCGCTGATCACCAAGGCGGACGGCACGAAATTCGGTAAAACCGAAGGCGGCGCAGTGTGGCTGGATCCGAAGAAAACCAGTCCGTACAAGTTCTACCAGTTCTGGATCAACACTGCGGATGCCGACGTTTATCGCTTCCTGAAGTTCTTCACTTTTATGGACATGGCTGAAATCAATGCCCTGGAAGAAGAAGACAAAAACAGCGGTAAAGCACCGCGCGCCCAGTATGTGCTGGCCGAACAGGTGACCCGCCTGGTGCACGGTGAAGAAGGTCTGGTGGCGGCAAAACGCATTACCGAGAGCCTGTTCAACGGTAACCTGAGCGATTTGAGCGAAGCCGATTTCGAACAGCTGGCGCAGGATGGCGTGCCGATGATCGAAATGGATAAAGGCGCCGATCTGATGCAGGCGCTGGTGGATTCTGAACTGCAGCCGTCCCGCGGTCAGGCGCGTAAAACCATCGCATCCAATGCGGTGACCATCAACGGCGAAAAACAGTCCGACCCGGAATACGTATTTGTTGATGCCGACCGTCTCTTTGGTCGCTACACCTTACTGCGTCGCGGTAAGAAAAATTACTGTCTGGTCTGCTGGAAGTAATTGCGTAAAGGCAGGGGCGTGGGAAACCGCGCCCCTTATTTTTTGCTCTCAGGTAATCAAGATGAAGAATATCCTCGCCATCCAGTCCCACGTTGTGTTTGGCCATGCGGGCAACAGCGCCGCTGAATTTCCGATGCGCCGCCTTGGCGCCAACGTCTGGCCGCTTAATACCGTACAATTCTCCAACCATACCCAATACGGAAAGTGGACCGGCTGCGTGATGCCGCCAGCGCATCTGACGGAAATTGTTCAGGGGATTGCCGATATTAACCAGCTGCAGCGCTGTGACGCGGTATTAAGCGGATACCTGGGATCGGCGGAACAGGGCGAACATATTCTTGGCATCGTGCGTCAGGTGAAAAGCGCCAATCCGGCCGCGAAATATTTCTGCGATCCGGTCATGGGGCACCCTGAAAAGGGCTGTATCGTAGCGCCCGGCGTCGCGGAGTTTCATGTACGCTATGCGCTGCCGGCGAGCGATATTATTGCGCCAAACCTGGTTGAGCTGGAGATCCTCTGCGGGCATCCGGTGGCGAACGTTAACGAAGCGGTGCTGGCCGCGCGCGAGCTGATTGCACAGGGGCCGGAAGTGGTGCTGGTGAAGCATCTTTCGCGGGCCGGGCTGAGTATGGATCGTTTTGAAATGCTGCTGGTCACCGCGCAGGAAGCCTGGCACATCAGCCGTCCGCTGGTGGATTTTGGCATGCGCCAGCCGGTGGGCGTCGGCGATGTCACCAGCGGGCTGCTGCTGGTTAAGCTGCTGCAGGGCGCGGGACTGCGCGATGCGCTGGAGCACGTGACCGCCGCGGTGTATGAAATCATGCTGGCGACAAAAAATATGCAGGAGTATGAGCTACAGGTTGTGGCGGCTCAGGATCGCATCGCGCAGCCGGAGCACTACTTCAGCGCCACGCAGCTTTAAGAGGCGTGAGAACAACTTGCCCGACCTGCGTCGGGCAAGCATCGGCTTCACTTCAGCCCTTCAGCCTCGAGGGCGGCGGCTACCGCAGGCCGCGCGGCAACGCGCTTCATCCAGGCTGCAATATTGCTATAGCCTTCCATATCCAGCTTCACGGCGTACGCCCAGCGCAGCACGGTAAACAGGTAGCCATCGGCGATAGTGAAACGGTGCCCGTTAATCCACTCTTTATCTTCCAGGCATTCGTTCACGTACTGCATTTTTTTGTCCAGCAGCGCGCGAGCGACAGGTTTGTAATCCTCCGGCGTATCCGGGCGAAACAGCGGGGTAAAACCTTTATGCAGCTCCGTCGCCACGTAGTTTAGCCACTCCAGCGTCTGATAGCGGGCAATGCTTCCCACCGGCGCCAGCAGCTGGCGGTCCGGCACGCGATCGGCGATATATTGCATAATGGCCACGCCTTCCGTCAGCAGCACATCATCGTCCAGCAGCAGCGCCGGTACCTGACCCTTCGGGTTGATCTGCAGATAATCATCCCCGTTTTCGAGACGTTTTTTCATCACGTCAACGCCCTGCAGGGTGAAGTCCAGCCCGCTTTCGCGTAGCGCGATATGCGAAGCAAGAGAACAAGCGCCGGATTTGTAGAACAGTTTCATCGGTAACTCCTCGTGGCTGCGGTTTCCTGTATGTTAGTCCGCCCAGGGGTAAAAAAAAACCGCTAACAGCGCGTTAGCGGTTTAAATTTATGGGTTTTCCCGGGGAGCTTAAGCCGTAGCGGTATCGCTGGCTTTTGCCGTTTTATCGTCGTCCTGGGTCATACGGTTCAGCTTCGGCGCCGTCATGAGCATCAGGATGGCGATAATGCCGGTGGCGACACCGATATGCAGGAACACGCGACCGTAAACTTCCAGCGACATCAGCGGGTCAGTCACGTTATCCGGCACCGCCATCATGTTCGCCACGTAGCCGCCGATCAGGTTGGCGCCAGCGGTAGTCAGGAACCAGCTACCCATAATGAAGCCCATCAGGCGCTGCGGAACCAGCTGTGCCACCATCGCCAGACCCAGACCGGAAATCATCAGTTCACCGATACTCTGCAGGCCGTAGCTGATCACCAGCCAGCTGACGTTTACGATGCCCGCATCGCTGGCGAACTTAGCGCCCAGCGGCAGGACAAGGAAGGCGCCGGAGCACAGGACCATACCAATAGCAAACTTCATCGGCATCGGCAGGGTATCGCCCATCTTGTTATAAATGGCGGCCAGAATCGGGCTACCGATAATGATCCAGAAAGGGTTCAGCGCCTGGTACTGCTCAGGCTCGAAAGCGATGCCCAGCAGAGAGTGTTCAACGTTGCGAATCGCAAAGAAGTTGAGGGAGGTTGGCATCTGGCTGTACAGAACGAAGAAGATAATCGCCTGCAGCATCAGGATGAAAGCGACGATCATTTTACGACGGGCCGCGCCCTGCATCGCGAAAGCTTCTTTAGCGAAAATAACGATGATGCCCAGCGCAACCACGCCCAGCGCCATACGTGCAATACCCTGGTTGTGCAGCAGCCAGGTTGCAATCGCGATGAGAACCACCACGCCAACGATAGTCGCCAGCAGCTTGCCTATCTGCAGCGGGGCGAAGTCAGGCTTCGAGCCGTACTGTTTAACCCAGCGCTGGCAGAAAGTGAAGTTGACGATGGTGATCACCAGGCCGACAAAGCTCAGGGCGAAAGCGACGCTCCAGCCGAACTTCGCCGCCAGCCATGGCGTGGCCAGCATAGAGAAGAAAGAACCGATGTTGATGGACATGTAGTACATGGTAAATGCACCGTCCAGACGCGGGTCGTTCTTTTCATAGCAGGTTGAGAGCAGGGAAGAGGGGTTAGCCTTAAACAGGCCGTTACCGACGGCAATCGTCGCCATACCTATATATACGATGCCTGCATCGTGCCCTGACCACGCCACCAGGCCGTAGCCGATAGCCAGAACGATTGCGCCGAGCATGATGACGCGCTTAGTGCCAAGCACCTTGTCGCCCAGCCAGCCGCCAATCGCCACCAGACCGTAGACCAGCGCGCTAAAGGAGGAGAACAGAGTAATAGAGTCCGCTTCTGACATACCCAGCTGTTTAACCAGGTAAACGGCCATGATCCCTTGCAGGCCGTAGAAACCAAAACGTTCCCACAGCTCAATAGAGAAGATGAGATAGAACGAACGTGGTTGTTTGAAAGCGTTTAAACTTACGCTTTCTGTTGGTTTATTGTTTGCAGTCGACACAAATACCTCTTTTTTTACATCCCATATTAACGGGGGGTGTTCGGGGCGCAATCTTCTCAGACCGCCGCCTTTATAGTTATTCTGGAGGGAAAACGGCAGGTAATGTTCACTATCCTGCCCCTTCAGGCAATAGCTTTGCAATAATCTGTTACACATATTCCATGCGGCATAATACACCGCCTACTCAAATGTTATTCAGAGTTAAATTTCAAGGTTTAGCCAAAGGGAGAGTTTTTATCTGTTGGAATCCGAAGTTTTTCGCATAATGGCGATATGTTCGGCTGTATGCGCTTGCATCCAGTGATATAGCCCGTAATCCTAAAAATTGATGGGTTATTGTTTTGGTATTTAACTTAAGGGTATTTGAATCAGCAGGTTTGCACGCAAAAGCGTTAACATTAAATCAACAATAAATTGACCAGGTGATCTCGATCACAAATGTATAGAAATTTTGCCTCTAAAAAAAATGAATAAGCTGGCCGATGATTATATAACCGCATAATCACCCGCAACAGCGCGAAAATGATGGCGTGAATGTCGATGAAGGCGGGGGAAAAGCAGCGTCATCACCCTGATGGATAATGACGCGATGCGTGTTCAGAGATCGACCTTCTCTTTGTACTCGCAAAGGTCTTCTATCAGGCAGGAGCCGCAGCGCGGTTTGCGGGCAATACAGGTATAACGACCGTGCAGGATTAACCAGTGATGGCAGTCGACTTTAAATTCCGCTGGAACCACCTTTAACAGCTTTTCTTCGACCTGTTCAACGTTCTTACCGGGCGCAAATTGTGTCCGATTGCAAACGCGGAAGATATGCGTATCGACGGCGATTGTCGGCCAGCCGAAGGCGGTGTTGAGTACCACGTTCGCGGTTTTACGGCCGACGCCGGGAAGCGCCTCAAGGGCCGCCCGATCTTCCGGCACTTCACCATTGTGCTGCTCAAGCAGGATACGACAGGTCTTGATGACGTTTTCTGCTTTGCTGTTAAACAGGCCAATAGTCTTGATATACGACTTCACGCCCTCAACGCCCAGCGCCAGCATGGCCGCCGGCGTGTTGGCGACCGGGTAGAGTTTTGCCGTCGCTTTGTTGACGCTGACGTCGGTGGCCTGCGCCGAGAGCAGGACGGCGATCAATAATTCAAACGGCGAGTGAAAATTCAGCTCCGTGGTGGGGTGCGGGTTGTTATCCCTGAGCCTGGTGAGGATCTCCAGGCGTTTACTCTTATTCATTCCAGGCTTTTCCCGTCACATCAGACGGCGCAACGACATCGGCTTGTACCGCTTTAGCTTTGCGCTGTTTGCTACGTTCATCGATAAGGTATTTTACCGCCAACATCATGCCGAGGCCAATAAATGCCCCCGGCGGCAGCATCGCCAGCAGAAACGGCGTATCGGTATGAAATACTTCAATGCGCAGAACTTTAGCCCAGCTGCCGAGCAGGCTATCGGCACCGTCAAACAGGGTACCGTTGCCGAGAATTTCCCGCATTGAGCCGAGCACAAACATCGCGCAGGTTGCCCCCATACCGATGGAAAAACCATCCAGCGCCGACAGCGCCGGGCCTTTTTTCGCGGCAAAGGCCTCAGCGCGCCCAACCACGATACAGTTGGTGACAATCAGCGGGATAAAGATCCCCAGAGACTGATAGAGGCCGAACGCGTAGGCGTTGATCAGCATCTGCACGACGCTCACCACCGAAGCGATGATCATGACGTAAATCGGAATACGGATTTCCGCCGGCGTCCAGCGGCGCAGGCTGGAAATAGTCAGGTTCGTCAGGGTGAGCACCAGCGTCGTCGCCAGCCCAAGGCCAAGGGCGTTGGTGGCGGTCGAGGTCACGGCGAGTAGGGGACACATCCCCAGCAGCTGAACCAGCGCGGAGTTGTTTTTCCACAACCCCTGAACAATAACGTCTTTTACTTCGCTCATGATTTAGTCTCCACAGGGAGTGAATGCGGAAATCTGCGCGGGCAGCGTTTGTGCGTACAGGCCGGCGCGCTTGACGGCATTGACCACCGCGCGCGGGGTAATGGTGGCCCCGGTAAACTGGTCGAAGTCGCCGCCGTCTTTTTTCACGGCCCAGTGGCTGTCGTTTTGCCCATGAATCACTTTACCGGCAAAGAGGGTGATCCAGTCGGAAATTCTGAGTTCGATTTTATCGCCCAGCCCCGGCGTCTCATGATGTTCGGTGACGCGGGTACCCAGCACGGTACCTTTAAAATCGGCGGCCACCAGCAGCTGAATGGCCCCGGAATAGCCGTCCGGTGCGGTGGCTTCCATCACCGCAGCCACCGGTTTTTCGCCATCCTGAGCGATCCAAACCTTGTGCTGGCCTTTTCCCAGCGCCGGGGCGGTAACTTGATAACAGCTTTTCAGCAAGTCGTTGTTATAAAGATTAGCCGGCATAACCTGGTCAAATAAGGCTTTTTGCTGCTGGGCAGCCTGGTCTTCAATGGTGCTTTTGGTCAGCTCGTTAATCGCGGCCGTCAGCCCGGTAGACCCCGCCGCAAAGAGGGCCAGCGTGATGCCGTGTTTACGCATGCTTTGTAACATGTTCGGGTCCTCAGCGGTGGCCGTACGCGCGCGGGCGCGTATAGTAATCGATCAAGGGAACGGTAATATTGGCCAGCAGAACGGCAAAGGCCACGCCATCCGGATAGCCGCCAAAGCTGCGAATTAGCCATACCAGTAATCCCGCCAGCGCGCCGAAGATCAGGCGTCCGCGATTGGTGGTGGAGGCGGTTACCGGATCCGTCAGAATAAAGAACGCGCCCAGCATGGTGGCGCCGGACAGCAGATGAATCTGCGGCGAGGCGAGGCTTTCCGGGGAGAACAGCCATCCGAGGGTAGCGCAAACGGCAAGGCTCAGCAGAAAACTGACCGGAATATGCCAGCGAATGGCTTTCTGCCATAACAGGAACAGACCACCCGCCAGATACGCCACGTTAACCCACTGCCAGCCGAGGCCGGCGAGCGCGCCGCCGTAGACAGGATACTGGAGAATCTCTTCAACCGCGTGACCGGCATGAAGCGAGGTTTTGAAGGTATCCAGCGGCGTGGCCTGGCTGATACCGTCAATGCCCATTCGCAGGCTGTTCATGTCTCCACTGCTCGCCGTATGGCCTGTGAAAATCATCCGCAGCGCGTCGCTAAATCCGGGAACATTGGCGGCTATCTCATGCGGCGGGAGCCACGAAGTCATCTGGACCGGGAAGGAGATGAGCAGGACGACATAGCCGATCATCGCCGGGTTAAAAGGATTATGACCCAGACCACCGTAGAGCTGTTTAGCGATGATCACCGCGAACGCGGTCCCCAGCACCACCATCCACCAGGGAGCAAAAGGCGGAATACTGATGGCCAGCAGCAGGCCGGTCAGCAGCGCGGAGTTATCGGCGAGGATCGCGGGAATATTTTGTTTGCGCAGTTTAAGGATGGCCGCTTCGGCTCCCCACGCCGTGATGGCGGCAAGGATAATTTGCAGCACGGTACCCCAGCCGAAAAACCAGGTCTGAACCGCGATGCCGGGCACGGCGGCGAGCAGCACCAGCAGCATAATCCGCGAAGTCTGGCGCTGATTGTGGGTATAAGGGGAACTTGCGATTCTGAAAACCATTTAATCCTCGTTAACTGCCTGCCGGGATGCTTTCCGGGCCTGAACGCGGGCGATTGCTTCAGCGACTGCCGCTTTGCGGGCGTCATCATTGGCTGCCGACGGGGGAACTGCTTGTTGCTGTTGTTCTGCTTTACGCGCTTTAGCCCGGGCGATGGCGGCATCAACGGCGGCCTTGCGCGGGTCAACGGCGGCGGGCTGCTCCGCTGGGGCGTCTTCTGCCGGAGCGGCCTGCTGTTGGGCTTTACGCGCTTTGGCGCGGGCGATGGCGGCCTCGACGGCGGCTTTGCGCGGGTCACTGGCGGCGGGCTGCTCTGCTGGAGCGTCTTCCGCAGGAACCGCCTGCTGTTCGACTTTGCGCGCTTTGGCTCGGGCGATGGCGGCCTCTACGGCGGCTTTGCGCGGGTCAACGGCGGCGTCAGATGACGGCCCGGCGACGTTGCTTTGTGCCTGTTGCTGAGCTTTGCGTGCCCGGGCCTCGGCCTTGCGGGCTTCGCGGGCGGCAATGGCTTCGCTGTTATCCGGTTTGGCGCCGGAGAGCACGATAATCGGCTGCGCCGCGTCACGCTGCTTTTCCCGTACCCGGGCAAGGGCGGCGTTAATCGCGTCCTGATCTTTCGCCGCGGGCTGGGCCGCGGCCTGCTTATGCCGTTCAAGACGCGCGGCTTTATCGCGCTCAAGACGCGCCTGACGGGCCTCAAAGCGTAATTTCGCCTCCGCCGCGCGTTTCTCTTCCTGAGCAAGCGCGTAAATCTCCGCTTTTTCCTGGCGGAAGTACTGCACCAGCGGGATATTGCTTGGGCAGACCCAGGCGCAGGCGCCGCACTCAATGCAATCCGCCAGGTTATGGCTGGTGGCTTTGTCGTGCTGCTGGCCTTTGCTGAACCAATAAAGCTGCTGCGGCAGAAGATCTGCCGGGCAGGCGTCCGCGCAGGCGCTGCAGCGGATGCAGCCTTTTTCCTCTTCCGGCTCGCCCATTTCGCTCGCCGACGGCGCCAGCAGGCAGTTGGTGATTTTCACGACCGGCACGTCGAGCCACGGCAGGGTGAAGCCCATCAGCGGCCCGCCCATAATTACCATAGGATCGCCGCTCGGACAGAAACCGGCATCGTTGAGCAGATGGCTGACCGGAGTGCCGAGGCGCGCCCAGACGTTGCCCGGACGCGAGATCGCTTCCCCGGTCAGGGTGACGACGCGCTCGGTCAGCGGCTCGCCGTCGATTACCGCGCGTTTCACCGCATAGGCGGTGCCGACGTTCTGCATCAGCACGCCGATGTCAGAGGAGCGTCCGCCGTGAGGCACCTGCTTGCCGGTGAGGATCTGCGTCAGCTGTTTCGCGCCGCCGGAGGGATATTTCGTGGGGATCACGCGCAGGGAAATACCGTGCGTGTCGGCTAATACCGCGCGCAGCATCGAAATCGCCTGCGGTTTATTATCCTCGATGCCGATCAGTACCTGAGCTGGCTGCAGAATATGGGCAAGGATGCGAATACCCTCGACGATCTGCGCCGCGCAATCCTGCATCAGACGGTCGTCGGCGGTAATATAGGGTTCGCACTCGGCGGCGTTGATAATGAGTGTGTCGATTTTGTCGCCGCCGCCGCGCAGCTTGGCGCCGGTCGGGAAACCCGCGCCGCCCAGTCCGGCCACGCCAAACTGGTGAATACGCTCAATCAGCGCTTCGCGGGATTTATTCTGGTAATCGTTCCAGCCATCGCGTTCAATCCAGCGGTCTTCGCCATCGGCATCAATAATCACGCTCATTTCGGCCAGCGCGGAAGGGTGGGCGGTAGAGTGGGGAGCAATGGCCGCCACCGTACCGGACGTCGGGGCGTGCACCGGCAGCATTCTGCCCCAGCCGCGCGTTAACGGCTGGCCGCGCAGGACGCGATCGCCAGGCTGAACGCAGAGCTCACCTTCCGCGCCAATATGCTGTTTTAGCGGAATGACAAAACGCTGCGGCAGCGAAACCTGACGCAGCGGGGTACCGTTGGACTGGGTTTTCATTTCTGGCGGATGGATGCCGCCGTTGAAGTCCCAGACTTTATCTTTGCGAAAAGCGGAAAATAACTTAAACATGTTGTTCCACGGGAATAATGCGTACCGGGATGGTCTGAAGATCCCATTTCCAGGTTTCTGTCGTCGGCGCCACCGGGCGCAGTTCAATACATTGTGTCGGACAAGGCGCGACGCAAAGATTACAGCCGGTACAGAGATCGCTCATCACCGTATGCATGGCGCGCGTGGCGCCGACGATGGCATCGACGGGACAGGCCTGAATGCATTTTGTGCAGCCGATGCAGTTCGCCTCGTCGATCACCGCCAGCATTTGCGCCGGTTCGGCTTCCTGCGCATCGCCGTCTGTCGGCTGCGGATCGACGTTCAATAGCTCAGCGATTTTCAGCATCACCGCTTCGCCGCCGGGGGCGCAGCAGTTGATTTTCTCGCCCTGGGTCCCCACCGCTTCAGCGTAGGGACGACAGCCAGGGTAGCCGCACTGGCCGCACTGGCTCTGCGGAAGCAGGGCATCAATTTTTTCCACCACCGGGTCATCTTCCACCTCAAAGCGGCGGGAGGCGTACCCCAGAATTAAGCCGAAAATTAGCCCCAGCAGGCTAATGGCGACCACGGCTATCCAGACAGCGTTCATTACAACTTCACCAAACCACTAAAGCCCATAAAAGCAAGGGACATTAAACCTGCGGTGACCAGTGCAATCGCGTTACCGCGAAACGGCGCGGGAACATCCGCTACCACCAGCCGCTCGCGAATGGAGGCGAAAAGCACCATAACCAGCGAAAAACCGACCGCGGCGGCAAAACCGTACAGCGCCGATTGCAGGAAATTATGCCCAAGGTTAATGTTGAGCAGCGCCACGCCGAGCACCGCGCAGTTGGTGGTGATCAGCGGCAGGAAGATGCCCAGCAGGCGATACAGCGCCGGGCTGGTTTTACGCACGACCATTTCGGTAAACTGCACCACCACGGCGATGACCAGGATAAAGGCCAGCGTACGTAAATAGACCAGATCCAGCGGGATAAGGATCCAGGTATCAATTAACCAGGCGCAAATAGAGGCCAGCGTCATCACAAACGTGGTGGCGAGCCCCATCCCCATAGCGGCTTCCAGCTTTTTGGAAACCCCCATAAACGGGCACAGTCCAAGAAACTTCACCAGCACGAAGTTGTTAACCAGGACAGTGCCAACAAAGAGCAGTAAATAATCAGCCATCATTCGACCTGAAATAGAAAAAGCCGTCTATTATCGAATAAATCGATACCGGCGACAACAGGTTAACTGTGTGGTTATTACGGATTCACAAAGGTCCGCTTAACCCGTTGAGAACGCCTGAAATAGGGCGCAAGCAGCGCTGCGGCGAGGAGAGGGAAAAGCAGCTGGCGCAGCGCGAGCGCGTCGGAAATCGGGGAAAAGGCAAAGGCTTTTACCGCCAGCAGAAGCGTGATCAGCAGCCAGATAATGTAGTGCTTCGGTACCCCTTTCCGCCGTTTAAAGAAGGCGATGGTCAACCACAGCGTGTAGTACCACATGGCGATCGCAAACGCTAAGGAGGCGATCCACAGAGCGAGATGTTCGATACTCATCGCGCTCAGCAATGTGTAAGTCTGGGAAGACATCAGGGCATCAGCAAAAAACAGCAGCGACAATGAGGCGCTAAGCAGGGCTACAAGGAGCCATGCCAGCGGTGCCAGAAGCCATCCGCCAATACGTTCCACAGAGTCAGAAGACATTATTACTCCAAAATTCAACGCCAGTTATAAATAAAAGCAGGGCGGAAGTATAAGCAACTGGCGTGAATGATGACAGTCTTTATTGCACGTAGCGCCAGACGGACTTGGGCACTTCGCCGATGTTGAACAATTTGCCGCCAGAAACCAGCTCCGCCCGGCGATGGTCGGCCGCGCGATACATGTTGACGATCTCTTCGTTATCGGTCAGGGAATAGTTAAGGTGATCAAAAAGTTTTTCCAGACTTTCAAGCGAACTGATTTTACGAAATTTTAATAAGTAGTCCTGAACGGTCATTTGCGTATCCATTTTATAATCGGAATAAATTAAGTTGAATATACCCATACTGAGTAAACCTGTTCTCAACCGGCAGTTCCTTTCTAAGATAAACTGTATGCAATTATTTCGGTTGTAAATACCGGTGACAAGAACAGATGATGTTTCCGGCCTGGTAAAAAGAAATTTAAGAGTATTCCAGAACTGAATCAGGCGCCGGAAGGCGCCTGGGAGAGAAGATTAACGCTGTTCGCCTCGGCTGGCAATAACGTTTTGGTACCAGAAAAAACTCTTTTTCCGTTTACGCGCCAGATTTTGCTGGTGATCGACATAAACGAATCCGTATTGTTTTTTATAACCGTTCAGCCAGCTCAAAAGATCAATAAAGGACCAGGGGTAGTAGCCGCGCACGTCGGCGCCCTGTTCCAGCGCTTTTTCAAGCGCGGTAATGTGGCTACTGAGATAGTCAATCCGCGGGTCGTCGACGATTTCGCCATTGATAATCGGGTCTATTGCCCCCAGGCCGTTTTCGGTGATGTAGATCGGAATATCACCGTAGCGCGCTTTAATCATCATGATCCCGTCGGTTAAGCCCTGAGGCCAAATTTCCCAGCCCCATTCGGTATAGGTGCTTTGCGGGTTGCGCACGAAGTGGAAGAGCCCATCCACGCCCGGCTCGCCGCCGGTCGGTACTTCAGGAGGCTGCGCCGACACGGTTTCACGGCGATAGTAGTTCAGGCCGATAAAGTCACAGCGGTTGTCACGCAGCAGCGCGTCGTCTCCCGGTTCAAAGACCGGAACCCCCCACAGCGCCCGGGTCTGCTGCAGTAGCTCTTCGGGATAGCCGCCTTTTAATACCGGATCGTAGAGCCAGTGGGTATGGATGGCGTCCGCCATCTCTGTCGCCCGCTTATCTTCCTCACTGTCGGTTAATGCGGTGTGCGGCTGCAGCACGTTGACAAACCCTATCTCCCCCGCCACGCCCATTTCACGAAACGCTTTCACGGCCAGCGCATGGGCGATAAAGACGTGATGGCAGGCCTGAATGGCGCGCGCCGGATCGCGCACCGCAGGAGGATGGAGGCCGTTAATGTAACCGTGGCCGATAAAGACGATAGTCTCGTTAAAGGTTGCCCACAGTTTGACCCGGGAGCCAAAACGTTGATAGCACAGGCGAGCGTACTCAGCGAAGGCTTCCGCGGTACTGCGCGCCTCCCAGCCGCCTTCATCCTGCAGCGCCTGGGGAAGATCCCAGTGGTACAGGGTAATCATCGGTTCAATGTTATGCGCCAGCAGTTCGTCAATCAGGTCGCTGTAGAATTGGACGCCAGCCTCGTTCACTTCACCGCGGCCGCCAGGCAGCAGGCGGGGCCAGGAAATAGAAAAGCGATAGCTTTGCAAACCCATTTCCGCCATCAGCGCTACGTCTTCGCGAAAACGATGGTAGTGGTCAACGGCGACGTCACCGGTCGTCCCCTGATAGGTGGTGCCCGGAAGGTGAGAATAAATATCCCAGATAGAAGGGCCTTTGCCGTCGGCATCGTGACCGCCTTCAACCTGCCAGGCCGCTGTCGCGGCGCCCCATAAAAAGTGTTGCGGGAATTTGGACATGAAGAAACTCCTTATCGATTGATAAAGAGAGTGTAATAAAGGCGTATGCAACTATGCAACCGGTTTCAGAAACCGGTTGCATAGTTGCGAAGCGGGTCACTGTTTATTTCGACAGCGGCTTCGTCTGAACAGCATCAACGGCAGGCGGGGACTGGTAGTTATCAATATGATGAGCGATAACTAAAAGCAGGGCCGAAACGCCCAAAACAATCCAGCCAATAAGTTCTACAATACGGTTAAAAACGTTTTCCATAACTCTACGGCAAATGGTGAAACCAGACTGAAATGGTACTCAACGACTGAAGTAACGCAAGTGTTACATGATCTTAGCTGCGCAAATGGCGTAAAGCTGAGCAACCGGTGCAGGGGCAAACGCGTCGAAGATGCGTTCAGAATCGCGGTGTTAGTGCGGCTGCGACATTTCGTTAAGGGGGCAGAAAAATGAGTGACCCTATCCGGGTAGGTTTAATCGGGTACGGCTATGCGAGCAAAACCTTTCATGCGCCGCTGGTCAGCGGTACGCCGGGGATGACGCTGGCGGCGGTCTCGAGCAGCGATGAAACGAAAGTGCTGGCCGACTGGCCTGCGGTGAAGGTGGTGACCGCACCGCAGGCGCTCTTTAGCGACCCCGATATCGATCTGGTGGTGATCCCCACGCCCAATGATACCCATTTCCCGCTGGCGAAAGCTGCGCTGGAAGCGGGCAAGCATGTAGTGGTGGATAAACCGTTTACCGTGACACTGTCACAGGCTCGCGAGCTTGAGGCCATTGCCAAAAGCGAGGGGCGACTGCTGTCCGTGTTCCATAACCGCCGCTGGGACAGCGATTTTCTGACGGTGAAGTCGCTGATTAACGAAGGCCTGTTAGGGGAAGTCGGCTATTTTGAGTCGCATTTCGACCGCTATCGACCGCAGGTACGGCAACGCTGGCGCGAGCAAGGTGGGCCGGGCAGCGGCATCTGGTACGATCTTGCCCCGCATCTGCTGGACCAGGTGGTAAATCTCTTCGGTCTGCCGGTGAGTATGCAGGTCGACCTGGCTCAGCTACGGCCTGGCTCCCAGTCCACAGACTATTTTCATGCGGTGTTGGCCTGGCCGCAGCGTCGCGTGGTGCTGCACGGAACCCTGGTGGCCGCGGCGGAAACGGCGCGCTTTATCATCCACGGTTCGCGGGGAAGCTATGTGAAATACGGCCTTGATCCGCAGGAAGAACGGCTGAAAAGCGGCGAGCGCCTGCCGCAGGAGGATTGGGGGTATGATATGCGCGACGGGCTGCTGACGCGTGCCGAAGGCGAGGAAATCACCGAGGAGTCGTGGCTGACGCTACCGGGCAACTATCCGGCCTATTACGCCGCCATTCGCGATGCGCTTAATGGCATCGGCGTTAACCCGGTTCCGGCAAGCCAGGCGATTCAGATTATGGAGCTGATTGAGCTTGGGCTGGAGTCGGCCAGGCATCGGGCGACGCTGTGCCTGAATTAGGCCGACCTGACGAAACGCGCTGGCCAGGCGCTGATTGAGCTTCCCCCCGTGCTGGCACGGGGGAGAAACATCAAGCCTGCTGCACGCGCTGGATCAGCGCCGCTTTTTCCTGGGCGCTTAAAAAGGCGAGCTCCAGACCGTTTCTCTGCGCCTGGCGAATTTGCTCGCGGCTTAAACCGGCAGCCGGGGCGGCGACGGTGTATTCGTGGATAATATCGACGCCCTGAACGGCAGGGTCGTCGGTATTGATGCAGGCCAGCACGCCGTGTTCAAGGAATGTTTTCAGCGGATGCTCGGCCAGGGATGGCACGGTGCTGGTCTGAATATTAGAGGTCAGGCAGGACTCAATCCCGATTCGCTGCGCGGCGAGATAATCCATCAGCGCCGGATCCTGCACCGCCTTCACGCCGTGGCCGATACGCTCGGCGCCCAGTTCGCGAATCGCCTGCCAGATGCTTTCCGGGCCAGCGGCTTCGCCCGCATGTACGGTGATGCGCCAGCCCGCATCGCGCGCGCGGCTGAAGTGATCCATAAACAGATTTCCCGGGAAGCCGAGCTCATCCCCGGCGAGGTCGAGGGCGGTGATGCCATCGCGATGGGCGAGCAGGGCCGCAAGCTCCTCTTCGCAGGCCGCTTCGCCAAAGGTGCGGCTCAGAATGCCGATCAGGCGGGCCTCAACGTTAAAGTCGCGGCTGCCTTCTTTAACGCCAGCGATCACCGCTTCGACTACGCCCGCGACCGGCAGCTGGTGGGTCATCGCCATATAGCGCGGAGAGAAACGCAGTTCAACGTAGTGCAGGCCGTTGCGAGCGGCATCTTCGAGGTTTTCATAAGCGACGCGGCGGCAGGCTTCCAGCGAGGCCAGTACCTTTACGCCCCAGTCCAGCTTAGCGAGGAAGCTGACCAGATCAGGCTCATTGCTGGTGACCTGTACATGAGGACGTAAGGTGTCGAGGGTGTCTGCCGGAAGGGCGAGGTTGTACTGGCGGCCAAGATCGAGAATGGTTTGGGCCCGGATATTACCATCAAGGTGGCGATGGATGTCGGTTAATGGCAAAGTTAAATCAATCATGGTCGCACTCTTTTTTTAGTTAAAGTGCGCGTCATTGTACATCAGAACGATAAATGGTTAAAAGCGGAGAAAATTACCGAACAATACAAGGGAAAACGGTGAGGGAAGGGAAGATTGCCCTCTCAAAGGGAGCAATGACGAAATCGCTCATAGCAAAACGCTATTAATCATAGACAATCAGTATTTAATTTCGCGCCCGAGATTTTCTATAGTCTCAGGCGCTGGTTTTCCTGCAATGAATGGCAGGCAATTTTAAAAAGGACTCTGGGAATATGATCTTCACGTTAAAAAAAGTCGCGGTACCGCTGGTTGTCGCAGGCTCGCTGCTGCTGGCCGCCTGCAAACCTGGCGAGCAGGACCCCAACCACATCAAAGTGGGCATAAGCGCAGGCGTTGACCAGGAAGTCTGGGCGGTGGCGCAAAAAGTGGCTAAAGAGAAGTACAATCTCGACGTTGAGGTGGTGACGTTTAATGATTTCGTCCTGCCCAACGAGGCGCTGAACAATGGCGATCTTGATGCTAACGCTTTCCAGCATAAGCCCTATCTGGACAAACAGATCCAGGAGCGCGGCTATAAGCTGGTTCAGGTTGGCACCACGTTCGTTTATCCGATAGCGGCCTATTCGAAGAAAATCACGTCGGTCGCTCAGCTGCCCGATGGCGCGCAGGTGGCGGTTCCCAACGATCCAACTAACCTCGGCCGCTCTCTGCTGCTGCTACAAAAGCAGGGGCTGATTACGCTGAAGGACGGCGTGGGTCTGCTGCCCACCTCGCTGGATATTATTAACAACCCGAAAAAGCTAAAAATCGTCGAAATTGAAGCGCCGCAGCTCACCCGCGCGCTGGACGACCAGCAGATAACCATGGCGATTATCAATACCACCTTCTCAAGCCAGGTCGGGCTGTCGCCGTCGCGCAACGGCCTGTTTGTGGAAAGCAAAGATTCCCCTTACGTGAATATCTTCGCCAGTCGTATCGAAAATAAAGACAGCGAAAAGGTGAAAAACCTGGTGAAGGCCTACCAGAGCGATGAGGTGGCCGCGGCGGCAGAGCAGCTTTACAAAGGCGATGCGGTTAAGGGCTGGTAATCGTTGACGTTTTCAGGCCCGTGCCGCGCGGGCTAGCGCATGTGATGCGGAAGACAGCCGGTAGCCCACTACCGGCTTTTTCTGGCTATTTTTGAATCAAATAGCGGATGGTTGGCCCATCCTGCTGAATGTCGAGCACGGTATAGCCGTGGTTTTTGGCATCCAGCGGGATGTTGTTAATCGACTGCGGACAGTCGCTGACCACTTCCAGAATCTCGCCTTTCTTCAGCGAAGGCATGGCTTCGAGCGTGGCGATGGCCGGATAGGGGCAGGGTTCGCCAACCATATCGAGGCGATAATCGGGGACCAGAGTTTTCATGCGCTTTCCTTAACGGTCGAGGGGGCGAGAGACTGGCGGCGGAAAAACCGTTTTTCCCAGCCAATCACCAGAATCAGCGTGATCAGCAGCAGGAGATAGGTCACCAGCAGGCCGCCGAATGGTCCGAAGGTCGCCAGCAGGTTGATTTTATCCCAGCTTGTGGCTAGCGCCGGAGAGAGCCCGTCCCAGTAGTAGGCGAGGATCGTTGAACCGATAACGTTGCCCAGCCCGACCCACCAGTAGTGCACCTGACCTTCCACCGCGCGGTACATCCAGCCGGTTTCGCAGCCGCCCGCCAGGACGATGCCAAAGCCAAACAGCAGGCCGCCGATAACCGCGTTGGGCCCCGCCCACATGATTTTCGGCTCCATACCCAGCTGCACGTAGCTGAAGATCCCAATAGCGCTGGCGGCCATGCCGAAAATAATCGCCTTCGCCATATTGGTACGTCCGGTGATCCACATATCGCGAAAGGCGGAGGTGAAGCAGATCTGCGCCCGCTCGATGAGCAGGCCAAATCCGACGCCAAACAGCAGCGCCAGGCCGAGCTTCGGCCGATCGGCCGCGGTGAGCAGGCCCCAGGCGATCATGGCGAAAAAGACCACCATGCCGAGACGGAACCGGCGCCGCGCCTGGTCAGGTTTTTGCGTCAGCGGCGAGGCCTGGGACACTTTCTGCATTTTTACCGGAATACGGAAGATGGGCAGTAAGGTAAAGCGCGCGCCGAACCAGGTTCCGATAGCGGTAGCGATGGCAAAGAACCAGGCGTGCAGGGAAAACTGTGGGATACCGGTAAAAAATGCGGCCAGATTGCAGCCCATCGCCAGACGGGCGCCGAAACCGGCGATGATTCCCCCGGCGACGGCCTGCAGAATGCGGATCCGGCTGCGGGGGAAGCGCAGCTTGACGTTATTTGCCCACAGCGCGGCGGCGAAACAGCCGCCGAACATGCCGATGATCATCATGCCGTCGATACGGGTGAGCGGGGTGCCCTCGAGATGAATGAGCTTATAGTAGCCCCACTCTTCGCTGTGCACGCCGACGAGCTGCAGCAATTGCCCACCCCAGCGGGTGAATTCGCCGGTGACGGCCCAGAAGGTGCCGGTAATACCGAAGTAGTAGGTTGAGAGAATACCCGCGGCGATAACGGCGGGGACGGGCGACCAGAATTTAATCAGCCACGCCTGTTTGAACTGTTGCCATGTCATGAAGATGCCTCTGAACTCAGAAGGTATATTACCCGTAGCGGGTAGAAGAGGGGCGATAATACGCTGCTTATTAATGTAAAACGCTCGATGGGATCAAATTGAACGATAAAGAGAATATCAAAGGCCACGCTTGGGTGGCCTTTTACGCCTGCGGATCCGCGGTCAGATATTGATGACGGATATTGCGATTAATTAAAGCCCAGGCGAATAAGGTTTAGCGGGCAATATAACCCCTGATGTCCGTCTATTTCCACACAGTCCGCCCGGCGGAGCTGCTCCGCGGTTTTACCCTCGGCGTGGATGGCTTTGATGACGCCCGTCGCGCCGCTGTCGGCCACCATAACCATGCTGCCGGTAGCGATAGCGTTACGGTTACGATCGTAGGTGTTCATATTTTTTCCTCCTGGTGAATATTTTGACGGGAATTAAAAACGGCATTTAAATACACCTTTGTGAAATAGCGTTTTTTGAGTCTCGTCAAAATATCGTTTTATTGTGCCGGGAGGACGGATGAGTGAGCGGAGAGTCAGCGGTAGCGGACAGGCCGCTACCGCGTTGGCGGCCAGCGAAAACAATCAGCGCAGCGAGCCCAGGGCGGCAATTAATCCCTGCACGCCTTTTTCCAGCTTTTCACGTGGGCAGCCGGCATTCAGGCGGACAAAACCCTTACCCTCATCGCCGTAGGTGTCCCCTGGCATAATGGCGACCTTCTGTTCCTCAATAAGTGCTTTTTGCAGGGCGCGATCGTCCACCGCCAGCGGGCGCAGGTCAATCCACGCCAGGTAAGTCGCCTGCGGCGGCTGCCAGTTTAGCTCGGGAAACGCCTGATTCAGTTCGCGCGCGATGTAGCGCATATTCTCCTGCAGATAGGCGCGCAGGGCATCCAGCCAGGCGGCGCCCTCGCGATAGGCGGCGATATGCGCCACCAGCGCCGGTACGGAAGGGGAAGAGAGGCCATCGCGGGCCTTGAGCGCGTGCAAATAGCTTTCGCGCGTCGCGGGATCGTCAATCAGCCCGTATGCGCCGGTAAACGCCGGAATGTTGAAACTTTTCGATCCGGAGGTGAACAGCGCCCAGGGACTGCGCGCCACCTCGCACCACGGGGTGTGCTGATGTTCGTCCCACACCATGTCCATGTGGATCTCGTCGCTAATTACCTTTACGCCGTGCTTCTCGCACAGCCGCGCCATGGTTTCCAGCTCTTCGCGGGTCCATACCTTGCCGGTGGGGTTATGCGGACTGCACAGCAGCAGCACGGTATTACGCGGCTGAGCCAGTACCCGTTCCAGCTGCGCCATATCGCAGCGCCACTGATGGTTGTCGAGGGAGAGCGGAACCGCCGCGACGCGTCGCTGGTTGCCTTCAATGGTTTTATAAAAGGCATCGTAGGCCGGAGTGTGTACCACAATACCGTCACCCGCTGCCGACCACTGACGAATCATCTCCGCCACCATATAGATAACCGACGGCCCGTAAACAATTGCTTCGCGGTCGATTGGGCTATGAAAACGGCTGGCGAACCAGTGGCTCACCGCGCCGAGGAATTCATCGTTTTTCCAGCGGCTGTAGCCAAAAACGCCGTGCGCCAGGCGTTTGCTGACGGCATCGATGATGCAGGGGGCGGTGGCGAAATCCATGTCGGAGATCGTAAAGGGCAGCAGGTCGGCCGCGCCAAAACGGTCGGCGACGTAATCCCACTGGGTGCACCAGGTGCCGTGACGGTCGACCGGCGTTGAAAAATCAAACATCTGCACTTCCTTCATCATGTCCCCCTCCTGTACGGAGGGGGCGGAGCCTATGCCTCGACGGTATTCATCAGGACAGCCATTTCATCTTTCACCGACTGCACCTGCGGGCCAATCACCACCTGCAGGTTGTGCTGGTTAAGCTGCACCACGCCGATGGCGCGATTCGCTTTCAGCGCGGCGCTGTCGACTTTGCTCATGTCGTTAACCGACAGACGCAGGCGGGTGATGCAGTTATCGAGCGAAACGATATTTTCCGCGCCGCCGAGCGCCGCCAGAATCGCCGGAACGTTATAGCCTGATTTTCCGGTCACGCCGGTGACGGCCTTTTCGAAAGCGCTATTGGTTTCAATATCGCGTCCCGGGGTTTTCAGGTTAAAACGGGTGATAGCGAAACGGAAGATACCGTAGTAAACCGCAAACCAGATGGCCGCGACCACCGGTACCAGATACCACTTGGTTGACAGACCGTGCAGAATGCCGAACACCACAAAGTCGATAACGTTGCCGTCGGTGTTGCCGATAGTCACGCCCAGAATGGCCATCATGGTAAAGCCCAGTCCGGTGAGGAGCGCGTGGATAACGTACAGCACCGGGGCGACGAACAGGAATAAAAATTCCAGCGGCTCGGTCGTGCCGCCTACCACGCAGGCGATAACGCCGGAAATCAGCAGCCCCTTAATTTTATGGCGGTTTTCCGGGCGAGCGCAGTGGTACATCGCCAGCGCCGCTCCCGGCAGGCCGCCGAGGAAGGCCGGCATTTTGCCTTGCGAGAGGAAACGGGTCGCGCTTTCGGAGAAGCCGTGGGTGGTTGGGCAACTGAGCTGGGCCTGGAAAATCGTCAGCGCGCCGCTGACGCTATGGCCGCAAACGTCCATGGTTCCCCCCGCCTCGGTAAAGCGGATCAGCGCCACCAGAATATGGTGCAGGCCGAAAGGCAGCAGCAGGCGCTCTCCGGTACCGAAAATCATCGGTCCGAAATCTCCCGCGCTATTGATGACGTGGCCGAGGGCATTAATCCCCATGGCGAAGACGGGCCAGATCAGCGGAATGACCAGACCGACCAGGCCGAGAACCACGGTGGTGATAATCGGTACAAAGCGGGTGCCGCCAAAAAAGGCCAGCGCGTCGGGCAGGCGGATATTGTGAAAACGCTCATGCAGCATCCAGACGATGATCCCGGCGATCACCGCGCCGAGGATCCCGGTGTCGATCGATTGAATGCCGATAATATTCTGGATGTTGTTCGCTTTGAGGACGGCGGCATCGGTGGTCGGCAGAATGCCTTTGGCCGTCAGCCAGAAGTTAACCGCCAGATTCATCACGGCATAGCCGACAAAACCGGCAAACGCGGCGACGCCTTTGTTTTCCCGGGCCAGTCCTAGCGGAATAGCGATACAGAACATCACCGGCAGAAAGCTGAAGGCGAAGGAGCCGACTTTGCCCATCCAGATGAATACGGCCTGCAGCGGCGGCACGTCCAGCCACGGCAGGAGTGTCAGGACATCATGGCTGCTCAGAGAGCTGCCGATCCCCAGCATGATCCCGCAAAAGGAGAGCAACGCCACGGGTAACATGAAGGTTTTCCCTAACTGCTGGAAAAACTCCCACAGGGTAATTTTGGTTGCTGTTTTCGCCGTCATAACACGAATCCTGGTTCTTTAAGTTATCGGTAGGATGTAACGCCACGGAAAGATAAAACGTTTTACCAGATTTTAGTGCGATAAAAATCACATATTCCGGCGATAATAACGTTTATAAAGAGAGTATCTTGATAAAACGTTTTATCGACAGCCAAAGGGAGTCGGCCTGCAGTTATGGCTATCGCGAAAAAAATCACCATTAATGATGTCGCCCAGGCGGCAGGCGTGTCGGTCAGTACGGTATCGCTGGTGCTGAGCGGCAAGGGGCGTATTTCGTCGGCCACCGGCGAGCGCGTCAATCATGCCATTGAACAGCTGGGCTTCGTGCGCAACCGCCAGGCGGCGTCGCTGCGCGGCGGCCAGAGCGGCGTTATTGGCCTGATCGTCAGCGACTTATCGAAGCCTTTCTACGCGGAGATGACCGCCGGATTGACCGATGCGCTTGAGTCGCAGGGCAGAATGGTGTTTCTCACCCAGGGGGGGCACAGCGGTGAAAAAATGCTCCAGCGTTTTGATACGCTGGTGGCGCAAGGTGTCGACGGCGTGGTGATTGCCGGGGCGATCGACCAGGGAGCGGAGCTGCGCGATCGCGCGGCGCAAGCTGGAATGCCGCTGGTGTTTGCTTCCCGCGCCAGCTATCTCGACGATGTCGACCTGATCCGCCCGGATAATATGCAGGCGGCGCAGATTGTCACCGAGCACCTGATCCGCCGCGGCCATCAGCGCATTGCCTGGCTGGGAGGGCAGAGCTCGTCCCTGACGCGCGCCGAACGGGTAGGCGGCTACTGCGCCACCCTGCTGAAGTATGGCCTGCCGTTTCATAGCGAGTGGGTGCTGGAGTGCGAGTCGAGCCAGAAGCAGGCGGCAGAGGCGATGGCGGCGCTGCTGCGGCAAAACCCAACGATTAGCGCGGTGCTGTGCTACAACAGCGTGATTGCCACCGGGGCGTGGTTTGGGCTGATGCGCGCCGGGCGCCAGAGCGGCGAAGCTGGCGTCGAAAGCTATTTTGAACAGCGGGTCGCGCTGGCGGCCTTTGCGGAGTTACCCGAGGAGGCGCTGGACGATCTGCCGCTGACCTGGGTGACGACGCCCGCCCGGGAGCTGGGACAAAGCCTCGCGGAGTGTATTTTACGGCGTATGGAAGAGGGACAGGGCGCGGCGAGAAACCAGATTATTTCTCCCCGACTGATTACCCGAAAATAGCCCCTGGGCAGGGGCTATTTGCCGTTTATTGCTGCGGCGCGGCGGGTGGCACCACGTCTTGCGGCGCGTCATCTTGCGGCTGAGTTTCCTGCGGCGCTGCGGGTTCAGAGACGGCGGGAAGCGCTAAACCGAACATTCCGGCAAACTCATCCAGCGGCATTTTCTGTCCGTTCAGCGTAACCTGGCCGTCAGCGTACTGCAGGCTTGAGGTGATGGCGTTATCTTCCATGGTGGTGATGCGGAACATCTGCCCCATCGCCGCCAGGCCTTTCACCTGCTGATCCGCAAGCTTAGCGGCGTCGGCGGGCTGATAGCCTTCCAGCCCGGCAATCTGGGTCATAAACGCCGTCGCCATATCCACCGGGATCACCAGCTTGCCGTCGAGCGATTTAACGCTACGATCCACTTCATCCGCCAGCGTCTGCGGCGGCGTGGTGGTCAGCGACGGGTCTTTGAGCAGAATCGAAAGATTCAGGGTGGTTTCCCCCTTCGCATTGCGCCAGCTCAGCGGCGAAATGGTCAGAGACGGGCTGCCTTTCAGCATCATCGGCAGCGCGCTAAAGAAGGTCTGCGTCAGCGCCTGCTGATAGAGCTCAGGATTCTGCGCCAGCTGCGGATCCGCCATCAGCGCCTGCGCTTCAGCGTTGTATTTTTGGCTGAACTGATGGAAGGCTTCGCCATCAATATTGTCCAGCTTCAGCGTCAGCCGGCCGCTACCGATATCCTGATTTTGCAGCTTGAGGCTATTGACCGTGTAGTCCAGCTGGCTGTTAATACCTTTACCGTCGGCAGTCAGCGACGAATTGCCGTCAATTTTCATCCCTTCGAACAGCGCCAGCTCTTTGCCTTCAACGCCAATCGCCAGCTTGTCCAGCGAGATAGCCTGTTTACCGATACGCTCGTTGAAGCTGGCCATTTCGGTAGAGCCGTCGGTTTTCAGGTTATTAAAGGTGAGCTGAACTTTCTGGTTGTACTCGTTAACCGCGTTAATCTGCCCGCTACCGGCTTCGCCGCTCAGGCTGAGGGTTTTCCCTTCGCGGTCAGCGTCCAGCTGGAACTGTCCGCCGCTGAAGGTCACCTTCTCATCGCCTTTCGCGTAATCAAGCGGGTTGAGCACAATAGCGGATGTGTTGTCGCCGCTATAAGCGATACGGGTATCAATGGTGAACGGCGTTTCGCCTTTAGCGATGTCGAACAGCGCCTTGCTGGCGTCGTTATTGGTCAGGGTGGTTTTGACGGACGCCATCGCCGGGGCGAGGTTAAAGGATTTGAGCGAAGCCAGCGGGAAAGGGCCGTGATCGACGACTTCATCAAACACCAGCGACTGTCCGGCGGCAAGCCAGCGGGGCGCTTTGCCGGCAGCAGGCTTCAGCACCAGCTGTAAATGGCTGCGGAACAGCCCGCGCTGATAGCCCTGATACGTCAGCTCCACGCCAGCCTGCGGCGCGCTGCTTTGCAGCTGAGCATTAGCCTGCTGCACCATGTCGGCAATGCGGCTTTCCAGCTGCTTCCCCGTATACCACGCGCCGCCCGTCCAGACGACGCCCAGCGCAATGATAACTCCTGCTGCGACCAGCGATTTTTTCATAGCATTTGTCCATAAATGAAACCAGGCGGATCGGGCCGCCTGGTTGTGTTGTCATGATGGGTGAAAGTCTAGCAACTGTGGCTAAAAAGTTCAGTAACTTACTGGAGCTTATTAAACACGCGCGCCACGCGGCCGCGGCCGCTGACCTGCACCGGTGATTCATTACAGCCGATAAACGCGGATTCACCCGGCTTCAGCGTCAGGCGCTGTTCGCCTTTGGCAATCGTCGCCTCACCCTCGACGCAGAACAGGATCGCCGCGCTCTGCTGGGCGATGGTTGACGCCTGCGCTGACAGGTCGTGCAGCGAGAAGGCAAAATCGTCAACCGGGATGGGGAAGTCCAGCTCCGCGCCGTGAATTACCGGCTGGGTCAGCAGTTGGCCCGCGGGTTTTGGCTCAAATTTGACGTTCGCCACCAGTTCCGGAATATCGATATATTTCGGCGTCAGGCCCGCGCGAAGCACGTTGTCAGAGTTGGCCATCACTTCCAGCGCCACGCCCTGCAGGTAGGCGTGCGGGGTTTCCGCAAACAGGAACATCGCCTCTCCGGGATTCAGTTTGACCACGTTGAGCAGCAGCGGAGAGAAGAGGCCGCTATCGTCCGGGTAGAACTCGGCGATCAGGCGGATAGTCTGCCAGGGCTCACCCTGCTCGCTGTCCAGCGCCGCCTGCAGCGCCCGTAAGGCGTGCGCTTTTTCATCGCCTTTCATGTTCAGCAGGCTGGCGAACAGTTGGCTCAGATGCCCGGCATCAGGCTGCGCAAGGAACTGGGCAATCGCCGGATGCGCATCGGCAACCGGCTGCAGCAGGGTGACGATTTCGGCAAACTCGCGGAAGGCGTTCATGGCGAGGAACGGCGTTAAGGCGAAAACCAGCTCCGGCTTGTGGTTCGGATCTTTATAGTTACGTTCGGCGGCATCAAGCGGGATCCCGGCAGCGTTCTCTTTGGCAAAACCGATTTCCGAGGCCTGCTTGTTGGGGTGGACCTGGATAGAGAGCGGCTGCGCGGCGCACAGAACTTTGAACAGGAACGGCAGTTCGCCAAAACGCTCGGCGACTTTCGCGCCAAGCAGGGTTGCTTTATCGCTTTCGATCGCGTCGCGCAGAGAGCGCGGCGCCCCGCTATTATCCACAATCTGCGAGCTGCTTTTGGGATGCGCGCCCATCCACAGCTCCGCCATCGGCAGGTTGTCCGGGTTAGCAATCCCATAAAGTTCGGTTAAGGCGGTATGGCTTCCCCAGGCGTAGTTTTGCACTGAGTTAATGAGCTTTTGCATTCTCAATCCCTGTTTCCACTTAATAGTCATGGCACTATTAAACCAGCAATCGACCGATAAGCAACCGGCGCGAAGAAAAAGTCGTCCTTGTCTCAGTTTTTGTTAAAAAATTGTGTAAAATCGATCGACTCGCTTTTCCACGGGCAAATGGAGTGTCTGCCTGAAATATAATCAGCTAAGCAGTAAGTGAGAGCACAATGTCGAATAAACCGTTTGTATATCAGGATCCTTTTCCACTGAAAAAGGACGATACCGAGTACTACCTCCTCAGCAGTGATTACGTCTCCGTCGCCGAATTCGCCGGCCAGGAAGTTCTGAAAGTTGAACCTCAGGCGCTAACTTTACTGGCACAACACGCTTTCCACGACGCCTCCTTTATGCTTCGCCCGGCGCACCAGCAGCAGGTGGCCGATATTCTCAACGACCCGGAAGCCAGCGAAAACGATAAGTACGTGGCGCTGCAGTTTCTGCGCAACTCGGATATCGCCGCCAAAGGCGTGCTGCCGACCTGCCAGGATACCGGTACCGCGATTATTACCGGCAAAAAAGGCCAGCGCGTGTGGACCGGCGGCGGCGATGAAGCCGCGCTGGCGCAGGGCGTTTATAACACCTATATCCAGGATAACCTGCGCTATTCGCAGAACGCGCCGCTGGATATGTATAAAGAGGTCAACACCGGCACTAACCTGCCTGCGCAGATCGATCTTTACGCCACCGACGGCGAGGAGTACAAATTCCTCTGCATCGCCAAAGGCGGCGGCTCGGCGAATAAAACCTACCTGTACCAGGAAACCAAAGCGTTAATTACCCCGGCGAAGCTGAAAAACTATCTCGTCGAAAAGATGCGCACTCTGGGAACCGCCGCCTGCCCGCCGTACCATATTGCTTTCGTCATTGGCGGCACCTCGGCGGAGTCCACCCTGAAAACCGTTAAGCTGGCCTCAACCAAGTACTACGACGGCCTGCCGACCGAGGGCAACGAGCACGGCCAGGCTTTCCGCGATATTCAGCTGGAACAGGAACTGCTGGTGGAGGCGCAAAACCTCGGTCTCGGCGCGCAGTTCGGCGGTAAATACTTCGCCCACGATATTCGCGTCATCCGCCTGCCGCGCCACGGCGCCTCCTGCCCGGTGGGCATGGGCGTCTCCTGCTCGGCGGATCGCAATATCAAAGCCAAGATCAATCGTCAGGGGATCTGGATTGAGAAACTGGAGAGCAATCCGGGCAAATATATTCCCGAGCATCTTCGTCAGGCCGGCGAGGGCGAGGCGGTCAAGGTCAACCTCAACCAGCCGATGAGCGATATTCTGGCGCTGCTGTCGCAGTACCCGGTGTCGACCCGCCTGTCGCTGAGCGGGACGATTATCGTGGCTCGCGATATCGCCCACGCGAAGCTGAAAGAGCTCATCGACAGCGGTGAGGCGTTGCCGCAGTACGTCAAAGACCACCCGATCTACTACGCGGGCCCGGCGAAAACGCCCGACGGCTACGCGTCCGGCTCCCTTGGCCCGACGACCGCTGGCCGCATGGACTCCTACGTCGACCTGCTGCAGGCGCACGGGGCGAGTAAAATCATGTTAGCCAAAGGCAACCGCAGCCAGCAGGTGACCGATGCCTGTCATAAACACGGCGGTTTCTACCTCGGCAGCATCGGCGGCCCGGCGGCGGTACTGGCGCAGCAGAGTATCCGCAGCCTCGAGTGCGTGGCGTACCCGGAGCTGGGTATGGAAGCCATCTGGAAAATTGAAGTCGAAGACTTCCCGGCGTTTATCCTCGTGGATGACAAAGGCAACGACTTCTTCCAGCAAATCCAGAGCTCGCAGTGCGCCCGCTGCGTGAAATGATTTCAGCCGCCCTTCGGGGCGGTTTTTTTATGCCGCTTAGCGGCACGAACCACCAAAACAACTTATAAATCTGACCCATACTTTACCCTTTGAGCAGGTGAGCTTTGTCGCTATTACGCACGTTGAATCCAAGGAGACAGTCATGACAACGCATCGCAGTGAAAAAGACTCAATGGGCGCCATCGATGTGCCTGCCGACAAGCTATGGGGCGCGCAAACCCAGCGCTCGCTGGAGCATTTTCGTATTTCGACGGAAAAAATGCCGGCCGAGCTTATTTATGCGCTGGCGCTGACCAAGCGCGCAGCGGCGAAGGTGAATAACGATCTCGGCCTTCTGGCCGCGGAGAAAGCGCAAGCGATTATTCAGGCCGCGGACGAAGTGCTGGCAGGCAAACATCCGGACGAGTTTCCGCTGGCTATCTGGCAAACCGGCTCCGGCACGCAAAGCAACATGAATATGAATGAGGTACTGGCCAATCGCGCGAGTGAACTGCTGGGCGGGGCGCGCGGGATGGAGCGTAAGATTCACCCCAACGATGATGTCAACAAGAGCCAGAGCTCTAACGACGTGTTCCCGACGGCGATGCACGTGGCGGCGATGATTGCCCTGCGGGAGAAGCTGATCCCGCAGCTCAACGTGCTGAAGCAGACCCTGAACAATAAAGCCGTTGCCTTCAGCGATATTGTCAAAATAGGCCGCACCCATCTGCAGGATGCGACGCCGCTGACCCTCGGTCAGGAGATCTCCGGCTGGGTAGCCATGCTGGAGCACAATTTAAAACATCTCGACCATAGCCTGCCGCATCTGGCCGAGCTGGCGCTGGGCGGGACGGCGGTGGGAACCGGGCTCAATACCCATCCGGAATATGCGGTACGCGTCGCCGCCGAGCTGGCGGCCTTAAGCGGCCAGCCGTTTGTCACCGCGCCGAACAAGTTTGAAGCGCTGGCGACCGTTGATGCGCTGGTGCACGCGCACGGGGCGCTGAAAGGGCTGGCCGCTTCGCTGATGAAAATTGCCAACGATGTGCGCTGGCTGGCCTCCGGCCCGCGCTGTGGGATTGGCGAAATTGCGATCCCGGAAAATGAACCGGGTTCGTCGATTATGCCGGGCAAGGTGAACCCGACCCAGTGCGAAGCCCTGACCATGCTGTGCTGTCAGGTGATGGGCAACGATGTCGCGGTGAATATCGGCGGCGCATCGGGCAACTTTGAGCTCAACGTCTATCGCCCGATGGTGATCCACAACTTCCTGCAATCGGTGCGGCTGCTGGCTGACGGGATGGCGAGCTTTAACGAGCACTGCGCGGAAGGCATTGAGCCGAACCGTGAACGCATCAGCCAGTTGCTGAATGAGTCGCTGATGCTGGTAACCGCGCTGAATACCCATATCGGCTATGACAAAGCGGCGGAAATTGCCAAAAAGGCCCATAAAGAGGGGTTAACCCTGAAAGCGTCGGCGCTGGCGCTCGGCTACCTGACGGAAGCCGAGTTTGACCGCTGGGTGCGCCCGGAAGAGATGGTGGGCAGTATGTCTACTCGCTAGCCAGCCACAGGTGCAGCCGCGGAATCAGTAGCCTGAGCGACTGCGCCTGCGGTTTGTAGCGATACTGCACGTTATCGGCGTCATAGTTCAGGAGTTCACCGAGGTCCGGCACGCTGACGCCCTTGGTGCCGGATATCAGCGCAATCATCGGTCCCGGACAGGCGTATTGCACCTGTTTTTGTTCCCCGCTGTACCAGACCCTGGCGATGGGCTGCACCTTCACCGGCCGCTTTATTTTCAGCTTTGCCCGCTGCGGCAGGGCGGCAATATCCTGATACTCTCGCTCCAGCTTGCTTTGCCACTGCTCGCGGGTCCACGGCGGAACCGCCCGGGGCGACTGAAGGCTTTTTTCCAGCTGCATGAGTACCCGATCGCGGGTGAGATTTTTAATCACGTGCTTATTGGCCCAGCCGAAGCGGATGGTGCTCGGATCGAGGAGGGGAGTTAGCGTGCGATAGGCGCTCAGCGTAATCAGTCCCGGCAGGTGGCGATGGACCCACTCAAACCGCGCGGCGGCAGGCAGGCCGGAATCCACGGTGATAATCTTCTCGAAGCGCGCTTTGAGGGCGTTGATATGGGTGATTTTGTCTAAGAGTTCAGCCTGTTCGCGGGCGTCAGTTTGCAGACAAATCGCGCCGGGTAAACGCACGGCGGCTTTGCTGCTGCGGGTTTCCGACTGCTGCTGGATAAACAGATGACTATAGTGCCTGAGCGCCATCTCCAGCGCGGTTTTGCCGGTGTGCTGAACCACGTTGATGCTCTCCAGCGGCTGGTGTTCTGCGTCTTTACTCACCGGCGGCAGCTCAAAGACGCGGGCGGCCAGCAGGCGGCACTGGCTCAGGGCGTGTTTTAGCGTCTGTAGTTCATGCTCGAGCTGGCGAAAGGTGTCGTTCAGACGTTCAACAAGGTCATAGCTGGCCATATTCCCCACCTTAGTTACAACATACTTAGCGATTTTTTAACTATAGCAGGCCTCAGCTTTTGCGCAAAGGCGTATCAGGCGGAGGTAAAATCCGGCAACTGATGATAGACCGGCCAGCTAAAGCAAAAACAGGCCCCGCCCAGCGAACTCGCTTCGCAATGCACTTCCCCGGCCATTGCCTGGGCGATGCTGTGGACGATAGCTAAACCGAGGCCACAGCCGCCGGTCGCGCGATCGCGGCTCGGGTCGAGGCGTACGAAAGGCTCGAACACTCGCTCACGTTCATCAGGCGCAATTCCGGGGCCATCATCTTCGACCCGCAGCGTCGCGCGCGAAGCCTGCAGCGTCAGACTGATCTGAATACGCTGGTTACTGTAGCGCAGGGCATTATTCACCAGATTATCCAGCACCCGTTCCATTAAGCGCATATCCAGCGCGCCGTAACTCCCGGCCACGACGTCGGTTAGCGCAATCTCGCGCTGGGGATTAACCGTCTGAATATCTTCCACGTGATCGCGGATCCACGCCGGGAAATTGGGGGTCGTCAGCTTCAGTTCGTTCTGCGGGCGGTCAAGCCGCGCGTAGGTCAGAAGTTCTTCAATCAGCGCCTCCAACTGCCCGATATCGCGGTTCAACGCCTGCGATTCGGCTTCGGTGAGGTTCTCGCTCATTTCCAGGCGATAGCGCAGGCGCACCAGCGGGGTCCGCAGCTCATGGGCGATGCCATCGATCAGCTGTTTTTTGCTGGCGATAAGCGCGTTGATGTTATCGGCCATCTGATTAAACGCCACCCCCAGCCGCGCGAAGCTGGACATGCTGTCGAAATGAATGCGTTCAGTAAGATGTCCGTCGCCGAAGCGCTGGGCGGCGGTCTCAATACGCAGCATCTCCTGCCAGTGAGGACGCATCCAGATAAAGACCGGAAAGGCCAGCGAGATGGCGATAAAAGCCATCAGGGCCAGATCGAGCAGGCGCATCTCATGCAAAAAATAGAGATACGGCACCGGACCGACGGAGAGCACGTAGTGGCTGCGCGGGATCCGCTGGATAAAGGTGTACTGATCGTCGAGGGCGACGATATCCCCGGCGCGCAGATGCTGCATCGAGTTTTCCGAGAGCTTGAATTTGCTGATGGGCTCGATATGCAGATCGAAAGAGAGATTGAGGTCCAGCTCTTTGAGCGTTTTGCTCCAGTCGCGCGGCGGGATCTCCCGCAGCTCGCTGCGCATCAGATACAGCGAACTTTTCATCAGATCGTCCAGCGACTGACGCCCTGCGCGTTCGGCGGTGAATTTGTACACCAGGCCCACCATCATGGTCATGACCAGGAAGCAGACGAACAGCAGGAGGTAAAACTGCACAAACAGCTTTTTCATTAAATCTCACTCAAAATCAAAAGGTTAAATTCCTGCTTTTACCTGCAGGGGCACTGCGGGGGCATTTATCCAGGCGCAATCTACGTGAAAAACCCTTGTTGCGTTTTATGCCCATTTGATTTGCTATGAAAGCAGGGTTCGCTGCGGCTGACAACATCCGGCACGCATAAGTATGATGGTGTGGGTTGAAGCCAAATCAGAGAAGAATGTAATGTACCTCGGTCGGCGCCGATGTGCGAAGCGTTCTCTGTTTTAATCCGTTTTATTCCACCCTCATCCCGGTAGGCTGAACAGGCGTACTTAAAGGAGAATAAAAGCATGCATCTTGAACGACACAGCATTGAACGCGTCGGATGGTTAAGGGCTGCTGTACTCGGGGCTAACGATGGTATTGTTTCGACAGCGAGCCTTGTTCTTGGCGTTGCGTCTGCTAATACGGGCTCTTCCGGGGTTTTACTGGCGGGCATTGCCGGGCTGGTCGCGGGGGCGATGTCGATGGCCGCGGGGGAATATGTTTCCGTCTCATCTCAGGCCGACACGGAAAACGCGGCTCTCGCTCAGGAAAAGAGGGAACTGGAAACAGATTATCAGGGAGAAGTACGCGAGCTGACTTTACTTTATGTGCAACGCGGACTCGAGCCAGAGCTTGCCCAAAAGGTTGCCGAACAACTCATGGTGAAAGATGCTCTGGACACGCATGCCCGCGAGGAGCTGGGACTGACGGATACCAATTCTGCGCGCCCCCTGCAGGCTGCCGTTTTCTCGGCGCTGAGTTTTTCCGCTGGCGCAACGTTGCCTTTAGTCGTTGCATGGCTTTCTCCAGCAACGCTGGTTTTTCTCTTTGTTATTCTCTCCTCCCTTTTTTCACTGGCCGCTCTTGGCTATATATCTTCAATTGTCAGCAGAGCCTCCCCTCTCAGGGCGATCGGCAGAATTACTTGCTGGAGCACCCTGGCGATGTTTTCGTCGATGGGAATAGGTCATCTTGCCGGGCAGGTATTGTTTTAATAGATGGCTTAACTCGCAGAAAAGAGAAATATCTGCCATGTAGTGGGCTGAAAAAATGAGTGAGTTGTATCGCGTGCGCGGGACTTATTTATAGCCCATCGTCATTTTTTCAGGCGCACTTCCGGCGCGGAGCGAACATTCACTCGCGCACAGGCAGTGGTCAGGGAGGCAAAAGATTTAAATCTTTAGTGCGGCAAGGATGGCGGTCTCCATTTTCTCCGGGGTGGTGAACGGCGCGAAACGCGTGAGAGGGGTGCCGTCGCGACCGATCAAGAACTTCGTGAAGTTCCATTTGATCCGCCCGCCCAGCACGCCGGGTAACTCATCTTTCAGGTAACGAAACAGCGGGTGCGCGCCGGCGCCGTTGACCTCCACTTTCTCGAACATCGGGAAGCTTACACCGTAATTGATCCGACAGGTCTGCTCGATGTCATCGACGCCGCCGGGCTCCTGCTTACCAAACTGGTTGCAGGGGAAACCAAGCACTATCAGCCCCTGAGCTGCGTATTTCGCGTAGAGCGCTTCCAGCCCTGCATATTGCGGTGTGAAGCCACAGTGGCTGGCAGTATTGACCACCAGAACGAGCTTGCCAGCATAGTCAGCCATTGAGATGGGCTGGCCGTGCAGGCTGGTGGCAGTCAATTGGTAAAAGGTAGTCATATCGTGTTCCTCAGTGCAGCGCCCGTTGCGCGTCTTTATCGCTGGATTGGTTCATATACTGAAAGAACATTGAAAAGAGTCGTTCGTCTCAGGATTGCTTTCCCAGGTCTGCCTTTCTGGCGCGATACCATGCGGCAAAATCAACGGAGACCATCGGCCAGGCATAAAAATATCCCTGAACCTCATCGCAGCCCAGGCTGCGTAAAATCTCAACCGTTTCGAGATCCTCGACGCCTTCGGCAAGGACGACGTAATCGAGCTGCTTGAGGAGCCTGATAACGTTGTGCACAATAATGCGGCTGGCTTTCTCATGGACTATATGCCTCACAATAGACCGGTCGAGTTTGATGATGTCCAGCGGGATTTGCCGCAGGTAATTAATGTTGCTGTATCCCGATCCAAAGTCATCCAGAGAAATTTTAAACCCGCGTTTTTTGAGCATGTCCAGTCCGTTCAGCGCGGCCGGACTTTCAAGCATCTTCTCAGTCTCCAGACACTCCACCCCCAGCAGGGCTGGGTCAAGACACGCCTCCCGCAGTTTCTGCTCAAGCTCCTCAGCGAAATCGGGTCGAGAAAAATCGCTGGCGGCGAGATTAATTGAGACGGGAAGAGAAAGCCCCCGATCCCGCCAGTCACTCAACTGCGCGATAGTATGATCGATAACCCAGGCCGAGAGTTCGCGCATCAGGCTAGTCTTTTCGACCAGCGGAATAAATTCACCCGGCAGCACTTCGCCATTGATAGGATGCTTCCATCTTATCAAGGCTTCAGCGCCCGTCACGTCTCCCGTCGTCAGCGAAATTTTTGGCTGAAAGACCAGATATAACCCCTGGTTTCCCTGCAGCGTTTGCCTGAGTTCGGTGAGCAGGCTGAAATCTCGCTTCTTGCGGATGTCCAGTGCGTCATTATAGGTCGTAAAACGGTGCCCCTGGCTTATCGCTTCATGCAGTGCGCTCACCGCGCGCCGCAGAATTTCATTTGGCGTCATGTCGCTATCGCAAATACCGGAGTCACCCATGTGAATATTCAAATCCAGGGGAACGTCCGGGCCGATCCTGGCCTGGGTTCCCTGAAGCCGTAGTGCTATACCCTCCAATGACAGCGCCATGGGTTCCGGGGTGAAAAAGGCAAAGCGTCCCACCGCCACGGCGTAAAGTTTGCTCGCCATGGGCAGGCGCGCCTGCAGCGCGACGGTCATGTCACGAAGCAAATTCTCTACCGCCAGCATCCCCAATGAGCGGGCCATCTCGTAGGCAAATGGCATATCAATGCAGTCAATAATGACCAGCCTGAAAGTACCCTCCGCCGACACCTCAATGTCCTTGAGCAGGCGCTGCCGATTGGGTAAAAGCGTGACGACGTCGATATACCCCACTGAGTGCCAGGAGGCTAAGAAATCCGATATCAGCTCGGCCAGAGTCTTAAAAATAGCGATCTGCTCATCTGAAAGTGTCCTGGGTTGCGTATCTAAGATACTCAAGGTACCCACGGTCACTCCATCGCGGGTTTTCAGCGGGCATCCTGCATAAAAGCGAATGAATGGCGCTTCTCTGACCGCCCGATCGCGATGAAAGATCGGGTGCTGATGCGTATCAGGACAAAGGAGAGTCTCACCCTGTTTCAGGGTCTGTTCGCAAAATGCTCCGCCCAGGCTGGTGTCCGTGGGGGCGATATTCTGAGCGGATTTGATGTACTGCTTTTCATCGTCAAGGATTGACACAAAACTCATTGGCATTTTTAGCAACTGGCAGACCAGATGAGTGTATTTTTTTAACGCTTCGTCTCGCCCTTCGTCCGCGTTTTTTAACAGGTCAATCGCCGCGCGTCTTTTGCTTTCATCGCTGCTGAGATCGTTCAACATATAGATGCTCCCGTGCAGTAGATATTGCGGTCATCCCAACCCACTGAAGGTGTGAATCTCTATACTCACGACGGGTGTCGATACTGGCCAGGCGCCAGCGCTATCACTCCACAGTAGAATGTTTTCCGTTGATTGTCTGCAAAGAGTATCACCCGCCCGGCAAGTCGTGAGGCGCGCCGCGCGGTGAAGCGCGGGTTTTGCGTGGGAAAAGCAATTTCACCCCCTGTTTTAAAAATAATTAACAGGAGGTTGAATTGGCTCTGACGGCTAACTCCGCACAAACAGCTATTCCATCGCCATATGCCAAAATTAATTGTCCCAGGCGTGCGGGGCGAACAGGTAACCTTTATTGCGTACCGTTTTGATACGATATGGCTCAGTCGCATTATCGAGAAGCTTTTTACGCAGCCGCGAGATGGCGACATCGACGCTGCGGTCCATACCATCGTAGCTGACTCCGCGCAGATTTTTTAATAACGCGTCCCGATCCATAATTTGTCCAGCATGGGTCGCTAACTCCCACAGGAGATCGAAATCCGCAGTGGATAAGGCGACGCTTTCGCCGCCGAGCATCACCTGTCTATTCACCGGGTCGATACTCAGGGAGCCAAAAGCGATCGCTTTATGCGGGGTGAGCGAGGAGGGGACGCTGCCGTCCGGCACGGCGATATGCTGGCGCAAATGCAGGCGCAGGCGAGCTAACAGCACCGCGGGCGGCGTGGTTTTCAGGATATAATCGCTGGCGCCCATTTCGAGTGAGAGAATATGGTTCATATCGCTGTCCAGTGAAGTGAGCAATACGATTGGCCCCTGCCACTGGCCGCGTAAATCGCGGCACAGCGTCATACCGTCTTTACCCGGCAGCATGATATCCAGCAGCACCAGGTCCGGCTTTTCGCGCGCGATAACCTCTTCCGCCCGATCGCCGCGCGGTTCTACCACCACGTCCATATCGTGTTTGCCAAGGTAGGCCGCAATCAGTGCGCCGACCTCAGCATCATCCTCAACGAAAACAATTTTATTCATATTGTGTATGCTTGCACTCATCTTTTAATCGCTTGAATCTCTTTACCTGAATCGCGGCTGAGGTGGCGCATTCAGTATCTGAAGTCAGGTGCCTATTCATTCGCTACCGCCATTGTAAACCATCCGGACATTAATATGAGCTATATATTAGCCATGAAATTCGCTATGATTCCCGGAGCTGCGGTTCAGGACTATTTTTTGCGGAGCCAGACAATGATTCAGATACGAGCAGAAGCATTGCGCATTAAGGGAACAGGGTGCGGCACAATGTGGGCACGGGCTGTCAGGACAGCGCGTGCCCACATAGAAAATAAGTACCGGTACGCTAGCGCGAATGATGGGGAAGCCTTATTGCGGCCTCTTTTGCCTGGCGCCGTAGGGGCACAAGGCGAACTTGCAGAGGCTTCTTCGATTGCAGATGAGCAGCATAGGGTTCTGATTACCGGGGCATTCAATATTTTTTGAAAATGTTGACCATAAATTTTCCGTATAGGGGAATGCATGAATAACCTGTAAATCGCCGGGCACACCATTAATGAAAACTTCATTTTGTGTGATGTTAATAACCGAACCAATGCTCAAAAAATAATCCCCACTATACCAAATAATTAATTTCAGATTTTTGGCACTTGCCGCAACTGAAAAACCTGTTCCTGTTACAGGACATACAAGGCTATTTTCAATATTCCACTGCATGCTTGACGCTCTCCGGTAATTTACGAGCATTTTCGCGTTGATGAATATATTTTGATTAAGTTCATGGCCATTTTTACTTTGCGTGAAGCAGGTCCGAACATGGAGATTCCTTTAACTGGTTCTTATGCTGATTAATATAAAATAATAACAATTAGATGAGTGTCTAATACTAGTAATGATAATAGCAACAAGTAAAAGATTCGAAAAACTGGCATGAGCTGAACTAAATGGCTGCATTGAGGATTGTGAACAGAATAAAATTCTGTTCTGGATATCAGGAACAGATCGAAAGATTGTGAAATCATATAATTACGATCATATCTACTACCGCGCCTGTTATTAACGGCAAAGTATGCTTCCTTATGAAATCGGTTTTATATTGATGTAAATCAAAATAATTGGTTTTATTTAGCCATTTTGCTAAAAAATGGCTATGTGCGCTTATTCAGGATTTGCGCAAAAAGAATAATTTCAAAATAACCTCTTATGATAAAAATCAACCATATCAATTAACCACTTTTACTCTATTTTGCCAGTATTGATTTGAATCATTTAGTGCAAAACAATAGCTGCACTGAAACGGTGCGGTTATTGAGCTGGGTATTTTGTAAATGCCCGTCAGTCAAACGCTCGATGCTTAAAATCTGTGTAAATACGTGAGGAAGAGATGCGCCGAAAATAGGCTAATTTGATTTGTATCTAAAAATACGAAAAATAATATGTTATACGTATAACTCAACAATCAGAAAAAACATTCTCTTTTCGATTTAATGAATGTATTTAGCCGAAGAGTTTTTAAGGCAGCAAAAACGGCCATCTAATAACGCGCTCCGCTTGCCAGGGATATCATCCATGCGAACGGTTATCGCCAGGAGCGGATATTCGGCATAGGGGGGGGCGGCAGTGATGAGACCGCTAAAAAATAGGTCTTTTGCTTCTACACGGTATCGGCCGCTCTTGCGCGTTTATAATTGTCGGCGCTTCCGTTATGCTGCGGGGTCTTGTTGTTTAAATGTTAAGGCTAAAGGAATGGGGTTGTTGATAAAAGCGCTGCTCGGCGCGCTGGTCGTTGTCCTGATTGGCGTGCTGTCTAAAACGAAGAACTACTATATCGCCGGGTTGATTCCGCTCTTTCCGACCTTCGCCCTGATCGCGAACTATATCGTTGCCAGCGAGCGGGGGATCGAAGCGCTGAGAACCACCATCGTATTCGGGATGTGGTCGATCATTCCGTACTTTATCTATTTGCTCTCGCTATGGTATTTCACCGGCGTTATGCGCCTGCCGTTCGCTCTGGCAGGCGCAGTGGGGTGCTGGAGCCTCTGCGCGTGGCTGTTAATTATCGGCTGGAGCCGTTTCCACTAGCGCAGATGGCGGCCGCCGTCGACGGCAAATGAGCGACCGGTCACGTAGCGGCTGCTGAACAGGTATTCGATCAGGTCGCTAATCTCTTTTTCACCAGGCGCGATTTTCATCAGCGATTTATCAAGCGCCTGCTTGCGGTATTCCGCGTCATCGCCTTCGTTAAATAAAATCAGCGAAGGGGCGATAGCATTGACCTTAATTTCCGGCGCCAGCTTGCGGGCGAACGAGCGGCTCATATTATCCAGCGCCGCTTTGCTGGCGGCGTAGGCAATGTGTTTGTCGCTGCCGCGCTCCACAACGTAGTCAGTGATATGGATAATGTCGCTGGCCGCATGGCCGTGGCCGCGCAGCAGGCTCTCCAGGGCATGGTTGAGCAAGTAGGGGGCGTTGACGTGAATTTGCATCATGCTAGCGAGCACCGTGGTTAACGGCACCCCGGGCTTTTCCGCCATCCAGCCGCTGGCGTTATGGATGATGGCGCGCAGACCGCTGCCGGCGTGCGCCTTCACCTCTTCGGCGAACGCCAGAATGCTATCGTCAGTGCTGAAATCCGCGTGCAGACAAACGGCGCCCGCTTCACGTAGCGCGTCGATGGCGGGATACCAGGTGCGGTAGCTGATAATAACGGGCTGCTGCCGGGCCAGAAAATGGCGGGCCAGGGCGAGGCCGATACGACGGCCCCCGCCGGTAATCAGGATTGGACGAGGCTGGATGTCAGCCATGGGTATCTCCTTTGAGTTCAGCGGCAGGGTAACCGCTTACCCTACCAACATCCACGTTGCCGGTAAGGCGGCAACCAGCAAAAAACCAATCAATGCCAGGTCACGGCGTTTGAGCGGGCGATCGTGCTGGTGTGTACGACGGGCATACAGGAAAACCAGAAGACCCGGAGCGTAAAGTATCACTGACAACAATAAATGCACAGGGCCGGACGCATATAATAACCATAAGCCATAAATACAGGCACCGACACCGACGGCCTTGTGCAGCGGGCGCTCAGCAATCTTCAGCAAAAATGCGCCGACGAGAAAGTAGGGCACCAGGATCATCTCAGAGGCGATGGTCAGCAGCGTGTTGTAATCTGAGCCGGTAAGCCAAATCAATACCAGCGAAGCCTGTACGCTGACGTTGGTGAGCCACAGCGAAGCCGACGGGGCATTGTTTTTATTGGTCCGGGCAAACAGGCGCGGGAAGGCTTTATGAGTTGCTGCCAGATAGGGCACCTCCGCCGCCATAATGGTCCAGCTCAGATACGCGCCGCAGACGGAAATAATCAGCCCGGCGGCAATAACAATCTCCCCCCATGAGCCCATCATGTTGACCATCAGCCCGGCCATTGAGGGGTTGCGTATTTCCGCCAGCTCGCTACGCGGCACGACGCCTAACGAGAGAAGCGTCACCAGCAGATAGACCGCCAGCGCGGAGAGTACTGCCAGCAGCGTCGCGCGGCCAACATCCTGTTTATTACGCGCGCGTGCGGAAACTACCACCGCGCCTTCGACGCCGATAAAAACCCACAGGGTGATCAGCATGGTGTTTTTCACCTGCTCCCATACCGGTACGCCCAGCGCCAGGCCGCTGAAATCCAGGCGGAATGTCTCCATACGAAACGCGATGGCGGCCAGCGCGATAAACGCGCCGAGGGGCAGCAGTTTGGCCAGCGTCGCGGCCAGGTTGATACCCGCGGCCGTTTGTACACCGCGCAGCACCAGGAAATGGACAATCCACAGCAGGACGGAGGCGCCGACGATGGATTGCCAGGTGTTGCCGTCGCCAAACAGGCGCAGCTCGGGGGTATCGGTAAAGAAGCTTAGCGCAGAGAAGACGATAACCAGATAGGAGACATTGGCAACAACCGCGCACAGCCAGTAGCCCCAGGCGGAGCAGAAGCCTATCAACTCGCCAAAGCCTTCCCGGGCGTAGGTAAAAATACCGCCGTCGAGTTCGGGGCGAATGCGGGTGAGCAGCAGCATGGCAAAGGCGAGGAACAGGATCCCCACGCCGGTGATACCCCAGCCGATAAGCAGTGCGGAAGGGCTGGCGACGGCTGCCATATTTTGCGGCAGGCTGAATACGCCTGCACCCAGCATTGAGCTGAGAACCAGCGCGGTCAGGGCGCTAAGGCCCAGTTTCTTTTCCATTGCATTCCCGAGGTGACAATCATCAAACTAAGAATATTTATTTGGCGAAATCGCATAAAAATGGAGGATTGCGCTAAGGCGCGGGATTTTACGGAGTGTTTTGTATGCATGCAATGGCGAGAAATGAAAAAAAGAAAAAAGGCGGCAGATCGCCGCCTTTTTGTTCAGCTCAGACGCCGTTATTTATACAGGTCGGCGCTGATGGTGATGTTGCCACCGCGCTCCTGCCACTGGCGGGTAATATGGTAGTACTTCGCGCCTTTCTTCGCCGCGCGCTTAGCCGTCTGGTAGGAGATTTCCGTCATGTTACCGTAGTTACCGGTGAACTTGATGCTGTCGTATGGCACCATCTGCGCGGCGGTGATTTTGTTCACTTCCTCGACTTTGGTACCGTCCGGCAGAGTGACGGTGTAACGCCCGCCTTTAGATGATTGCGTTTCAAAGAAGCGGCCTACGCCGGTGCCGGAACCGACCGCTGCGGTGGTCGCTACGCCCGGGATCTCCACTTTCTTCGCGGCTTCTCCGCCTTCAGCCAGCGCAGCGCGACCGGCTTCTGAATCTGCCGGGATAGCGTCCGGGCTTTGCAGAACGCGTTTTTTGGCATCGGCTTTGTAGATATAGGCGGTGATTCGCTGGTTGCCGCCCTGGTTGGCATCAACCTGGCGCACGATAAAGAAGGAGGCGGCGCCCTTGGCCTTAGCGGCTTTGGTGATGGCGTCGTTAACTTCCGGCTGGCTGCGGTAGAAGCCCTGTACGGTGACGGTATCAAACGGCTCCAGCTCGACGGCCTGGTCCTTCGGTAATTCCATTACGCCGTTAATCACACGATTTTTCGGCGCGTCGGCCTGCGGGGCATTTTCTTTATAAAAATCGGCCGTTACGCGCAGGTTGCCGCCGCTGCCAAAATCAGACGTGTCGACAACATAAAAGGATGCTGCGCCATCTTTGTCTGCTTTACGGGAAACGGCCTGCACCGCGTCGCCAATGGCGTTAAAACGGCCGGTAACCACTACGCGATCGTAGGGCTTCAGCGCTGCCGCCTGCTCCGGAGTCAGCTCGGTCGCTGCATGGGCAGACAACGCGGTTGTAGCCAGAAGAGCAGACGCCAGGAGTGAGTTCTTAAGCTTCATAAAAATAATCCTTTGCCTTGCGCAAACCATGTACTGGTATTGTTGTTGACTGAAAACATTTGATTATTGCATTTATCGTGAGTGACTGTCTGCGTCAATTTTCAGTTGTCGCCCTAAACGTATACTGCAGAAATATAACATTTTTCGATATGTTGAAAAAACAGCCGCTTGACCAGCAAAATCGATAATCGATATCACTTTCATAAGTTAACGTAATGTTAATGCGATGATCAAGACGGCGATAAATGGTGAATTAACCCCTCTGCCAAGCGGATTATCAGGCGCTGGCATAAAAATAAGGTAAATATTGCTGCCTGGCACGGTTAGCCGTGCGTTTTACCAATAAAATCAAAATTTCTGTTTTATTGCTGTAGATCACAATCGGTATTTTCAGTAGGTTATAAAAAGTTTGTTACTGTTTTATTTTTTCAGACATATGTTGGAAGGCACGTTCATCCGCCTTCGCGACGGTCGTTTGTAAGAAAAGTAAACCATCATCAAAAACCGATGGAAGGGAAAACTATGCGTATTGGTGTACCAAAAGAGAGACTAGCCCTGGAAACCCGGGCCGCCGCCACGCCGAAAACGGTGGAGCAGCTGCTGAAACTCGGGTTCAGCGTCGCGGTAGAAAGCGGAGCAGGTAAGCTGGCCAGTTTCGACGACGAGGCCTTCGTTCAGGCTGGAGCGGAGATCGTTAGCGGTGATGACGTCTGGCAGTCCGACGTCATTCTGAAAGTGAACGCGCCCGATGACGAAGAGATCCTGCTGCTTAATCCCGGCACGACGCTCATCAGCTTCATCTGGCCGGCGCAAAACCCGCAGCTGATGGAAAAACTGGCGGCGCGTAATATCAACGTGATGGCGATGGATTCAGTGCCGCGTATTTCGCGCGCTCAGTCGCTGGATGCGTTAAGTTCGATGGCTAACATCGCCGGCTATCGCGCAATCGTTGAAGCCGCCCACGAGTTTGGCCGCTTCTTCACCGGGCAGATCACCGCGGCAGGTAAGGTTCCTCCCGCGAAGGTGATGGTTATCGGAGCCGGGGTTGCCGGTCTGGCGGCCATCGGCGCGGCTAACAGCCTCGGCGCAATCGTCCGCGCGTTTGATACCCGTCCGGAAGTGAAAGAACAGGTGCAGAGTATGGGCGCCGAGTTCCTTGAGCTGGATTTTAAAGAGGAAGCGGGCAGCGGCGACGGCTATGCCAAAGTCATGTCTGAAGCCTTTATCAAAGCCGAGATGGCGCTCTTTGCCGCGCAGGCCAAAGATGTCGACATCATCGTTACCACCGCGCTGATTCCGGGTAAACCGGCGCCGAAGCTGATTACCCGCGAGATGGTTGACTCCATGAAGTCCGGCAGCGTGGTGGTTGACCTGGCGTCGCAAAACGGCGGCAACTGTGAATACACCGTGCCGGGCCAGGTGGTTACCACCGCCAACGGCGTGAAGATTATCGGTTATACCGATCTCCCTGGTCGTCTGCCGACGCAGTCCTCACAGCTGTATGGCACCAACCTGGTTAACCTGCTTAAGCTGCTGTGCAAAGAGAAAGACGGCAATGTCGTTATCGATTTTGATGATGTCGTTATCCGCGGCGTTACCGTGGTTCGCGAGGGTGAAATCACCTGGCCCGCTCCACCCATTCAGGTATCTGCTCAGCCGCAGGCGGCAGCGAAAAAGGTTGAAGCGCCAAAAGCAGAGGCGAAACCGAGCTCGCCGCTGCGCAAGTATGCGCTGATGGCGCTGGCGATTATTCTGTTTGGCTGGCTGGCAAGCGTGGCGCCGAAAGAGTTCCTCGGCCACTTTACCGTTTTCGCGCTCTCCTGCGTGGTCGGTTACTACGTCGTATGGAACGTCTCCCATGCGCTGCATACGCCGCTGATGTCGGTCACTAACGCGATTTCCGGCATTATCGTGGTAGGGGCATTGTTACAGATAGGCCACGGCGGCTGGGTCAGCTTCCTGAGCTTTATCGCGGTGCTGATCGCCAGCATTAATATTTTTGGTGGTTTCACCGTCACTCAGCGCATGCTGAAAATGTTCCGCAAAGGATAAGGGGTAACAAATGTCTGGTGGATTAGTTACAGCTGCATACATTGTTGCCGCGATTCTGTTTATTTTTAGCCTGGCGGGGCTTTCCAAACACGAAACCTCCCAGCAGGGGAACTACTACGGCATTGCCGGGATGGCGATTGCGCTGGTGGCGACCATTCTGGGGCCGGATAGCAGCAACGTCGCGTGGATCCTGCTGGCGATGGTTATCGGCGGCGCGATCGGTATTCGTCTGGCGAAGAAAGTTGAAATGACCGAGATGCCGGAGCTGGTGGCGATTCTGCACAGCTTCGTGGGCCTGGCGGCGGTACTGGTTGGCTTTAACAGCTATCTGCAGCATGAAACCGGTATGGAACAGATTCTGGTCAATATTCATTTGACCGAAGTGTTCCTCGGTATCTTCATCGGCGCGGTGACCTTTACGGGTTCCGTTGTGGCGTTTGGCAAGCTGTGCGGCAAGATGTCTTCTAAGCCGCTGATGCTGCCGAACCGTCATAAGCTAAACCTGGCGGCGCTGGTCATTTCTTTCCTGCTGCTGATCGTTTTCGTGCGTACCGACAGCATTGGCATGCAGGTACTGTGCCTGCTGGTGATGACCGTGATTGCCCTGGCGTTTGGCTGGCACCTGGTGGCCTCCATCGGCGGCGCGGATATGCCGGTCGTGGTATCAATGCTGAACTCCTACTCCGGCTGGGCGGCGGCGGCGGCGGGCTTTATGCTCAGCAACGACCTGCTGATCGTAACCGGTGCGCTGGTAGGTTCTTCCGGTGCAATTCTGTCCTACATCATGTGTAAGGCGATGAACCGTTCGTTCTTCAGCGTGATTGCCGGCGGTTTTGGTTCTGACGGCACGGCGTCCACAGGTGATGAAGAAGTGGGCGAGCACCGTGAAATCAGCGCCGAAGAAACCGCTGAGATGCTGAAAGGTTCTCAGTCGGTCATCATCACCCCGGGCTACGGCATGGCGGTTGCGCAGGCCCAGTATCCGGTCGCGGAAATCACTGAGAGACTGCGCGCGCGCGGAATCAAAGTGCGTTTCGGTATTCATCCGGTTGCCGGGCGTCTGCCGGGCCATATGAACGTCCTGCTGGCGGAAGCGAAAGTCCCGTATGACATCGTGCTGGAAATGGATGAGATCAACGATGATTTCTCCGATACCGACACCGTACTGGTCATCGGCGCTAACGACACGGTGAACCCGGCCGCGCAGGACGATCCGGGCAGCCCGATCGCCGGTATGCCGGTGCTGGAAGTGTGGAAAGCGCAGAACGTCATTGTATTTAAACGTTCAATGAACACCGGCTACGCTGGCGTACAAAACCCGCTGTTCTTTAAAGAGAACACCCACATGCTGTTTGGCGATGCCAAAGCCAGCGTCGATGCGATTCTGAAAGCGTTGTAAGGCCTGGTCGTTTAAAACCTGTGCTTCTTAAGCCGTCTCTTCTGAGACGGCTTTTTTATATAGGTGACGAAGGGGTTATTTGCTCATAAAATAATCAGGCGAAGGTGTTACAATAGGCTGTTTTTCACCCAAACTGAGGATATTATGGATACCGAGTTAACCCCCACGCAACTGGCCATCGAATTTCTGCGCCGTGACCCCGCTGCTTTAACCCCCGCGCAGTATCTGAAAAAGCTGAAATTGCTGGAACTTGAGTTCGCCGATTTAATGGCGCTTTCGTCCATGGAGCTTAAAGAAGAGATCGATCACGCCTGGCGCTTAGGTATCCACTAACGTTTTCGTTACCCACAAAGCTGTTGAAATCGGGGCCAAATGGCCCTTTATTTTTGTTAATGGGATGCAAAAAAATCCCCCGCGCGGGCGGGGGATGACGTCTTATTACCACGAATGAAGTCAACGGACTAATCGTCTTCTTCGTCGTCCAGCTCAACCGGCGTCTGGTACTGGTCCGGCTTCAGCGCCAGCAGGTCGCAGCGCAGGTGGTCAATAACCTGTTCAGCGGTATTGCCGAGGAAGGCTGCCGAGAGTCCGGTTCGACCAATCGTACCCAGTACCACGATCCCCGCCTGAAGATGCTCTGACAGGTCGGGAATGACCTCCTCAGGTAACCCTTTTTCAACGTGGGTGCGGCCTTCATCGATGCCGAATTTTTGCCGCAGCGCTTTCATGGCCAGCAGATGCTGACCGCGAATGGCGTCGTTATAGACGCTGGGGTCAAAATCAGGGAGCTCAATCGCGATATTGATGGGCGTGACGGGATAGGCGCCCACCAGGTGAACCTCTGTATGGTTAACCTGTTCCGCCAGCTCAATGGTTTCTCTGACCAGTTTTTCATTGAGCGCGTTGTGGTAGTTCTCTTCACTGGCGAGATTGACCGCCACCAGCGCTTTACCGCCTTCCGGCCACGGCTGATCTTTGACCATCCAGACCGGGCATGGGCATTTACGCAGCAGGTGCCAGTCCGTTGGGGTGAAAATCACCGCTTCCAGCTTGTCGTGCTGGTGCGCCATCTTCAGCACTAAATCATGCTTGTCGCTGATGATTTCCTGAATAATGGCTTCGAAGGGACGATTGTGCCACACCACTTTAATATCAATGGGCACGCCGGACTCTATATAGAATTTTGCCTGCTCGCGGATCCAGGCGGTACGCTGCCCGATGACGCCCTGGCGCATGGCCGTGCGTTCGTCGGGGGAGAGCAGGGTGGTCATTTCATAAGAAAAATCATAGATCGGCAAAAAGGCTTTGATGCGGCCACCAATCCGTTGGTGCAGATACACCGCGCGCCGCAATGCAGGCTGGTCGTCCTGATTGGGGTCGATTACTACCAGCATGTTCTGATACTTCGCCATACAGGGTCTCCTTACAACTGTAACTACAGTCTGTATTAAAAAGATAACCTATATGGATGAAATGAAACAGGGGATGAGCCTGGCCAGATCAACAAATTAGAAAAAAATTCGCGATCCGGCCGGATACGGGAGGACTATCAGGCGACGTTGCGGGCCTGGCCAGCAAGCTGCGCCAGCAGGTCGCTGTTTTCGATGGTGATATATTTGCCTTTAACCGCCAGCATACCGCTTTTCTGGAAACGTCCCAGCAGGCGGCTGATGGTTTCTACCGTCAGGCCCAGATAGTTGCCGATATCGCCACGGGTCATGGTGAGGCGGAACTCACGCGGCGAGAAGCCGCGCTGCGCGAAACGGCGGGACAGATTGTAGATAAAGGCCGCCAGGCGCTCCTCTGCGTTCTTTTTAGAAAGCAGCAGGATCATATCCTGATCGCCTTTGATCTCGCCGCTCATCAGACGCATCATCTGCTGACGCAGGTTCGGCATCTTACCGGAGAGGTCGTCCAGCGTTTCAAACGGAATCTCGCAGACCATTGAGGTTTCCAGCGCCTGGGCAAAGCTCGGGTGGTGGGCGGTGCCGATAGCGTCAAAGCCGACCAAATCGCCGGCCAGATGAAAACCGGTGATCTGCTCATCGCCCTGTTCGGTGATGGTGTAGCTTTTAATGGTGCCAGAACGAATTGCATACAGCGATTTCAGCTCATCACCGGCTTTGAACAAGGTCTGTCCTTTCTGGATAGGCTTTTTCCGCTCGATGATGTTATCAAGCTGGTCAAGCTCATGCTCGTTCAGAGTAAAAGGGATGCAAAGCTGGCTAATGCTGCAATCCTGGCAATGGATTGCACAACCGCCAGACTGAATGCGTCGTATAATTCGCTTTTCCGGGATCATAAGTCTGCTCAGGCTTTAATTGATATTGGTCAATTTTAACATCTTTTTGGTGAGCAGGTAAGTCTCGAACCCCTGAAACACGTAATATTAAAAGGGTAAATCAGTTACCCATTTTATCTCATTGATTATGAATAAGTTATCTGGCGATATTGGATTGTAAAATTACCGGAAGATTCCAGAAAAGGCACTTACGGTCAAAGGAGCAGATAGCCTTCGTGACGCAATAGCCACTCTTTTCGCTGCACGCCGCCGGCGTAACCCGTCATGGTGCCGTTACGCCCGATCACCCGGTGGCAGGGCACCACAATACTGACAGGATTTGAACCGTTGGCGGCACCCACGGCGCGCGCCGCGCCCGGACGTCCCAGCGCCTCCGCGAGCTGACCGTAGTGCATGACCTGGCCGCAGGGGATGGTGCGCAGCGTTTGCCAGACTTCCCGCTGAAACGGCGTCCCGCCGGTGGCGGTAGGTAAGGTGTCGATAACGGCGAGATCGCCCGCGAAGTAATCGCTAAGCTTACGGCTCAGGTTACCGGGATTACGCGAATCAACGCGTTGGTAGCCTTCACGGCGATAATGAACATCCAGCAGTTGTTCCATGCGGTCGCGGTGCTGATCCCACTCAACGGCCCGCAGGTTAAACTGCTCATCGCAAATCACCCACAGCGGCCCCAGCGGGGTGTCAATTTTATCTTGCAACAGCGTGAGCATCGGTCCTCCTTCAGCGAGGTTATTTTGGCAGGGCATCACCATAGCACGACGCGATGTGGGCAAACCATACTCCGAAAAGGTCAACAAACAGGGTCAGCATGGACTATTAATTATGAGGTGAGGAAAGCGATGTTTATTTTTACATTCACTCGCAGACGCGTTGGCAAGGCGATTTTGCTACCTTTATCCGGCGGCGAATTCACCGGCAACCATCCGGCGCGGCAGATAAACAGACTGGCTTTCCTTGAGTCCATGATTTCCCGGCGTTTCTGCGCGGGTTTTTACCAACAAAGGTGGTGATATGCAATATATGATGACTGGCGTTGTAATTGTGATTATCAGCGGCTTAGTAATTCATCTGATCGCTTTGGCGATTGAAGGACTGTATAAAGTCATCAGTAACCGCACGACCTGGCGTTAACGTTTTTGTGGCCTTCCCTGGCCTGTCGCGACGTTAAGGTAATCGCGGATAAATACCCGGTCCGATGGGCAGCCCCACGAGGTACCAGCCAACCAGCAGCAGTAGCCAGACGGCAAGGAATATTAATGGATAAGGCAAGACCAGCGAGTAGTAGGTTCCAAGCTTAGCGTCGGGCCGGTAGCGCTGTAAGAAGCCGAGAAATAGCGGCACAAACGGCGATACCGGCGCCAGCGGCAGCACCGATGAGTCGGCGATGCGAAACAGAATCTGCGCGAATGCCGGGTGAAAGCCCAGCAGCATAAACATCGGCACGAAAATCGGCGCCAGAATCGACCAGATTGCCGAACCGCTGGCGATAAACATACACAAAAAGGCGGATAGCAGCGCCAGGCCGACAAACGCCGGTACGCCGTTCATTCCCGCGCTCTCCAGCAGATCCGTCAAGCCGACGGCCATAAATTTCCCCATATTGCTCCAGTTGAACATGGCGACGAACTGGGCCAGCGGGAAGACCATCACGATAAAACCTGCCATCTCTTTCATCGGCTCAATCATCAGCTGAGGCAGATCGGCCTGGCGGCGAATTTTGCCGGTGGCGATGCCGTAGGCCAGTGAAACGACGAAGAAGAAAAAGATAATGAGCGGGACGATCCCTTTTATAAACGGCGAAGGCATCACGGTATGCTTGATGGGATCGCGCAGGATACCGTTTTCCGGCACGACCATCAGCGCGATCGCCGCCACGAATAACAGCGCGGCCACGCCGGCCACGCGCAGGCCGAAGCGCTGTTCCGGCGTCAACGTCTGCAGCGTTTCATCGCTGTTGCCTTGCCATTGCCCTAACCGCGGTTCCACCAGTTTATCGGTAATCAATCCGCCAACCAGAGTGAGAACGATCACTGAGGTTGCCATAAAATACCAGTTATCAATCACGCTGACGTGGAGCGAGGCGTCAAGGGTTTTTGCCGCTTCGGTGCTGATGCCAGAGAGCAGGACATCGGTGGTGACGATGAGCAGATTGGCCGTGAAGCCGCAGCCGACGCCGGCGATGGCCGCCAGCAGCCCGGCAACCGGGTGGCGGCCGACGGCGAGGAACATCAGGGCGCCCAGCGGCGGCATAATCACCAGCGCGGCATCGGAAGAGATGTGGCTAAAGAAGGCGATAAACAGCACCATATAGCTGGCGTAACGGGCGCTAACGTGGGATGACATTTTCACCATCAGCGAAGGCAGCAGGCCCACTCGTTCCGCAAAACCGGCCCCCAGCACCAGAGCCAGAATGGCCCCCAGCGGCGCGAAACCGCTGAAGTTCTTAATGACGTTCGGTAAAAACCAGTGCAATCCTTCAACGCTAAGCAAATTTTTCACCACCACTCGCGAGCCGTCGGTGGGGTTCTGTACCCCGACGTTCAGCGCCGACAGGATGGCGGTGGCGGCCATTAACGCCACAATCAGATAGATAAACAGTAAAAACGGATGCGGGACCTTGTTACCTATTTTTTCAACCCAGCCATAAAGCTTACCGGTGGGGGAAGGCGACGGTATGGATGACATACTCATGGGCGTTCCTCAGTTGTCGTTGTTGTGTTGGTTGTCTCTTTACCCCTGGGCGTGTCAGCCGTTGTTTTTTTGGCGATTACCGCGTTGCCGTACTCCATCCACGGGGCTTTTATTATTTTAAAATCGACGGCTTGACCTCCTGTGGAATGGGGCACCGGTAGGGCCTTTCGGCTAAGACCTGCGCCAGTTCCTGCTGGCTGGCGGTCAGTAACGCCCTGTCGCTGAACAGACGAATGGCCGTCGCGCCCAGCACTTTCCCCGCCAGCAGCATCCCTTTGTGGGCGATGGAGGTTCTGCCCTGGCTCACCAGTTGCCAGGAGTGCAGCGGCGTCCCGACGGCAAAACAGGGGCTGAAGCACTGGGCCACGGGGGCCTTCCAGCTCACGTCGCCGACGTCGGTAGAGCCCGCAAGGATGTTGTCCGTTGCCGCCCACGGCGCCACTTCATCGATCAGGCGCGTTTCGCGGTGGCGGCGGGCGAACGCTTTCCCGTCCTCGCCGCCGGTGTCGGCAATGTTTTTCAGGCTGTTATTGATATCGTTCGCGCTCAAGGTTGCGCGAATTTCGGCGGCGAATGCGCGCTCTTCCGCGCTCCAGGGCGGCGTGCCGTAATGGCAAACCGCCTGATACATCGCCGCTTCCAGCGTGCGGTTGGGCAGATAGCTGGAACAGGCTTTTTCGAAGCGACAGCTGACGCGGGTCTCGGTCATCAACGCCGCGCCCTGGGCGATTTTCTCGATCCGGGCGAAGATTTGCTGCGCGTCGGCCATTTCCGGCGCGCGAATGAGATACAGCACCTCCGCCTGCGCCTGGACAACGTTGGGCGAGACGCCGCCGGTATCGGTGATGGCGTAGTGCACCCGCGCCTTTTCGATAATATGTTCGTTAAGGAAGTTGCTGCCGGTGGTCATCAGCGTCACGGCATCCAGCGCGCTGCGGCCCAAATGCGGCGAGTTTGCCGCGTGCGCCGCGGTGCCGGTAAACCGCCACGCCGCCTGAATGTTGGCAAGGGTGCGGGTGCTGAACATCCCGGCCCAGGCTTCCGGATGCCAGGTCAGGGCGGCATCGATGTCATCGAATAACCCCTCGCGGACCATGAAGGTTTTCCCCGAGCCGCCTTCCTCGCCGGGGCAGCCATAGAAGCGAAGCGTGCCGGCGCCGCCCTGTTGCTGCAGCCAGTTCCTGGCGGCGAGCGCGGCGGCGAACGCCGCCGTACCAAGCAGATTATGCCCGCACCCGTGGCCGTTTTCTCCCGGCGTCGAAGACGCGGGTTCCGCGCAGTGGGCCTGCTGGCTGAGCCCCGCCAGGGCGTCAAATTCGCCGAGGAGGGCAATCACCGGTTGGCCCGCGCCGAAGCTGGCGATAAAGGCGTTGGGGATCCCGCCGGCATTGCGGGTCAATTGAAAGCCTTCCGCTTCCAGCGCATCGGCCAAACGCGCAGCGGACCAGAACTCCTGAAAGCGGGTTTCCGGATGGTCCCAGATATCATCGGCAATGGCGCAAAAATCGTTGCGCCGCCCCTCAATAACGTCATCGACAAATTGATAAACGTGTTCCATTACACACCTCGCTGCCAGGGAAAGTTCAGGGCGACGCGTGCTAACGTTTCGACGGCCAGGGTCATCACGTTCTCGTCGAAATCGAATTTTTCATTGTGATGACCGGCGCTCAGTTCCGTGCCGAATATCATGTATGAGGCGAGACCGCCGCGCTCCTGGACCCGGGCCATCATCAGGGTGGCATCCTCGGAACCCGCCGGGGCAGCGATACGATCGACAGCCTGTTTAACGCCGGGGACCTGGGCCGTCTGCTGGCGCAGATAGTCCACCCACGCCGGCGACGGGGCGCTGGAGGTGGCCGCGCCCATCAGCTGCAGCTGGTAACTGGCTTCATACATAGTCGCCGCGCCGGCGATCGCCTGTTTAGCCCGCTCAAAGACGTACTGGTTAATGGCATCGGTTTCGCCACGGGTTTCGACTTTTAATAGCGCGGAGGAGGGAACCACGTTACGCCCGGTACCGGCCTGCATGACGCCGACGTTAACCCTTGACGCCCCGGCGCTGTGCGGCGCGATGGCGTGCAGGGCAAGGGCGGCCTGGGCCGCCGCCAGTAGCGCGTTACGGCCATCTTCCGGTTTACCACCAGCGTGGGCGGCGACGCCGCTGAACTGCACATCGAATTTGGTGGTGGCCATAAAGTTATCGCCGCCGCAGACGACGGTGCCGGCAGGGACGCCGGTACCGATATGAATGGCGGTAAAGTAATCCACCTCATCAAGTACGCCCGCCGCGACCATGGCGCGCGCGCCGCGGGTACCTTCTTCTGCCGGCTGGAAAATCAGCACCATCGTCCCGTTGAGCTGCGCGGCATACTCCTTCAGCACATGCGCCAGACCCAGCCCGATTGCGGTGTGACCGTCGTGGCCGCAGGCATGCATCATGCCGTCGTTGCAGGAGGCAAAACGATCGCGATGCGGACGGTGACTATCGTCATGCTGCTCGTTGAGATCGAGCGCATCCATGTCGACGCGAAACGCCAGCGTCGGCCCCGGCCGCCCGGTATTGAGGGTCGCCACCACTCCGGCGAAGCCGCCTTCAAACGCCGGTAGCCAGCGTTCAGACGCACCCTGCGCGCGGGCGCGCTGGAACGCCTGCGCCAGGGTCTCTTCATCAGGCAGGCCCATACGGCTATCGGCATCGATAACGTCACGCCCCAGCGCCAGCTGATAACCCAGACCGTCTAATACTTCCGCCACTTTGCTGGCGGTGCGGAACTCCAGCCAGCCGGATTCCGCATGCAGGTGAAAATCGCGACGCCATTCGGTCATTTTTGGCGCCAGCTGGTTGATGAAATCATAAAGTTGCGGCATAACCTTTCCCGTTATAAGCAAAAACTGTGATGGTGTTCACGAAGTGATAGCCTTTACTTATCACCCATCACTTTCATGCACTCTCATCCTTAACCTGCCACAGCACGATCGATTACAGTAGATGTCATTTTCTTCTGTCTGATAAACAATGGTTATCACTCACAACATGTCATTTCAGATTAAATTTCACCACATTCGCGCCTTCGTTGAGGTCGCGCGCGAAGGAAGTATTCGCGGCGCCAGCCGGGCGTTGGCGATTTCGCAGCCGGCGTTGACCAAAGCGATTAAAGAGCTGGAAGAGGGGCTCTCCGCGCAGCTGTTTGTGCGCCGTAGCCAGGGGGTGGCGCTGACCGAAAATGGCGAAAGCTTTTATCAACATGCGAGCCTGATCCTGGAAGAGCTACGGGTGGCGCAGGATGAATTGCTGCAACGTCAGGGCGAGCAGGCCGGGCAGATTAATATCGGCCTTGGCGCCAGCGTAGCGCGTTCGCTGATGCCTTCGGTTATTTGCCGCTTTCATCAGCAGCATCCGCTGGTGAAGGTGCGGATTATGGAAGGACAGCTGCTGGCGATGATTAATGAACTGCGCCAGGGTGAGCTGGATTTCACCATCAATACTTACTATCCCGGCCCCTACGATCATGAATTCAGCTTTGAGAAGCTATTTGAAAAACCCTTCGCGGTATTCGCCCGCGCCGGTCACCCGGCGGCACACGTCACTTCACTGACCGAGCTGCTCGATCACCACTGGACGATGCCGACGCCGCGCGGCAGCTACTTCAAACAGCTGCAGGAGATGTTTAACCAGGCCGGGCTGGCGCCAAAGGTGGATATCGTTTGTGAGACCTTCTCTTCGTGCATTAGCCTGGTGGTGAAAAGCGATTTTCTCAGCATTCTGCCGGTCGAACTTGGCAACGACCCGATGATGGCGGATAAGCTGGTGATGATCCCCATCCGCGAAGCGTTACCCAAAGCCACCTATTTTCTGATTCAGCGCCGCGATACGCGGCAAACGCCCTTAACCGCGTCATTAATCACGCTGTTTCGTCGTCAGAGCCGACAACTGTTTCCATAATCGCGCAGAGGTGGTTAAACGCGTTGAGGAGGCGCCGCGAGACGGCTATAGTAACCACCCGGTAGTAGCTGGAGGAGCGCGCATGAACCTTGACGACAAATCCCTATTTCTTGGCGCCATGGAGGACGTTCAGCCTCTGAAACATAATCACGACGTTCACTGGCACCCCGCGCGCAATACCCGCGCCGCGCAGCGGATTGATCCCCTGCAGCTGGATAACTTTCTGACCACCGGCTATCTCGATATTGTGCCGCTGGCAACCGCTCTTGAGTTTAAGCGGGAAGGTCTGCAAAGCGGCGTACTGGAGAAGCTCCGGCGCGGCAAATACGGCCAGCAGGCAAGCCTCAATCTGCTGCGCCAGCCGGTGGAGAAGTGCCGACAGAATCTGTTTGCTTTTGTGGTCCAGGCGCAAAAAGAGGGGCTGCGTAATGTGCTGATCGTGCATGGCAAAGGGCGCGACGATAACGCGCACGCCAATATTATTCGCAGCTACCTGGCGCGCTGGCTGGTGGAACTCCCGGAAGTCCAGGCGTTCTGCGCGGCGTTACCGCATCACGGCGGCAGCGGCGCCTGCTACGTGGCCCTGCGGAAATCGGCGGAGGCAAAGCAGGAAAACTGGGAGCGCCACGCCAAGCATAGCCGCTAGCGCATCAGCAGCGTCAGTTCCCGGGCTGCTTTCTGTAGCTCGGGTAACACCCGCTCCAGCATCTCGTGCGTGGAGACCTGCCCGGCGTGTACGCCGACGTTCAGCGCAGCCTGAATCTGCCCCTGAGGGTTAAACAGCGGTACCGCCAGCGAGCGCAGCCCCATCTCGAGCTCCTGATCGTTAAGCGCGTAGCCCTGCTGGTGCACGCGCTTAAGTTCGGTACGCAGCTTCGCAACCGAATCAACGGTTTGCGGGGTATAGCGAATCATCGTGACCCTGCCCAGCATATCGTTCAGCTTCTCTTCCGGCTGATAGCTCAGCAGCACGCGTCCCATGGAGGTCGCCCAGGCGGGCAGGCGGCTGCCGATGTCGAGATCGATGGTCATAATGCGTGAACTCGACGCGCGAGCGATATAAAGAATGTCGTCGCCGTCGAGAGTGGCGATGGAGCAGGACTCATTGATCATTTCGCTTAAATGCTTCAGCACCGGCTGCGCCGAACGCGCCAGCGGCGTGGAGGCAAGCCAGGCGTGGCCCAGCGCCAGAATTTTCGGTCGCAGCTGGAAATTTTTACCATCTTCGGCGTAAACAAAGCCCAGTTTGCTCAGCGTATACAGGCAGCGGCGCACCGCCGCGCGCGGAATGCCGGTCTTTTGGCTGATCTGCGAAATTGAGAGCAGCGGGCGCTGCGGAGTAAACGCCTGGATCACCTCCAGCCCGCGCGCCAGCGAAGCCATAAAGTTCGGATCGCCCTTAAACGGATCGCTATCGCCCGTCAGTAAATCATCTGGATGCTTCTCCATTTTCTTCTCCGTATTTGCCGTCGATCACATTCTTTCGCTAAACATACACGATGTTCGATTATCGCACCATATTTCGATTATCGCCCTTGACCAGCATCGTTAAGCGGGTCACATTTTGTGCGAACAACGAATAAAAGTGCGATTACCGCACATACAGGAGCGACCTGATGATTGATAAAAGCGTGTCGACGCTACGTGATGCCATCGCCGGGATCCACGACGGGGCGACCATAATGATTGGCGGTTTTGGCCCTGCCGGGCAGCCGACGTACCTGATAGATGCTCTGATAGAACAGGGGGCCCGTGATTTAACCATTATCAATAACAATGCGGGCAACGGCGAAGTCGGCCTGGCGGCGCTGCTGAAGGCCGGTCGGGTGCGAAAAATGATCTGTTCGTTCCCACGTCAGGTTGATTCGCAGATTTTCGATGAGCTTTATCGCCGCGGCAAAGTTGTGCTGGAGCTGGTACCGCAGGGCAACCTCGCGGCGCGGATCCAGGCGGCAGGCGCTGGCCTCGGCGCGGTGTTTACCCCCACCGGCTACGGTACGCCGCTGGCAGAGGGGAAAGAGACCCGCGAAATCGACGGGCGTCATTACGTGCTCGAATACCCCATCAGGGCCGACTTCGCGTTGATCAAAGCCCACCAGGGCGACCGCTGGGGAAACCTGGTTTATCGCAAAGCGGCGCGCAATTTTGGCCCGATTATGGCGACCGCCGCGAAAACCACCATTGTAGAAGTTTCGCAGCTGGTGCCCTTGGGCGATCTCGACCCGGAAAGCATCATTACCCCGGGCATTTTTGTGCAGCGCGTCTACTCCCTGGAAAACCTGATTGCCGCTAAAAGCGCCTGAGGAACTCTTAATGCAAAAACTGACTCGCGATGAGATGGCCCAGCGCGTGGCCCGCGATATTCCCGAAGGCGCTTACGTCAATCTGGGGATCGGCTTGCCCACCCGCATCGCCAACTATCTTCCTGCCGATAAAGAAATCTTTCTGCACAGCGAAAACGGCCTGCTGGGGATGGGGCCGAAACCGCTGCCGGGGGAAGAGGATCCGGAGCTGATTAACGCCGGGAAAGAGTATGTGACTCTGCTCAACGGCGGCTGCTACTTTCACCACGGCGACTCCTTCGCCATGATGCGCGGCGGGCACCTCGATATCTGCGTGCTTGGCGCCTACCAGGTTTCCGCCAGCGGCGATCTGGCGAACTGGAGCACCGGCGCGCCCGACGCCATTCCTGCCGTCGGCGGAGCGATGGATCTGGCCATTGGCGCTCGTCAGGTCTTCGTGATGATGGATCACCTGACCCGCGACGGGGAGTGCAAGCTGGTAGAGCACTGCACCTATCCGCTGACCGGCGTCGGCTGCGTGAGCCGTATCTACACCGACCTGGCGGTCATCGATATCAGCGAAAGCGGCCCGGTGGTGCGGGAAATCTTTAACGGCCTCTCTTTTGAGGAACTGCAGCGCATCACGCCGGTGGCGCTGACTTTTGCACAACTGGCGGAAAGCGCGTAAGGAACCTATGATGAATCAGGCATTTATCTGTGATGCGGTGCGGACGCCGTTCGGCCGCTTTGGCGGTACCCTGGCCACCCTGCGCGCCGACGATCTGGCGGCGCTGCCGCTGAAAGCGCTGCTGGAGCGCAACCCGGGACTCGATCCGGCGCGTATTGACGATGTGATTTACGGCTGCGCTAACCAGGCGGGGGAAGATAACCGCAACGTCGCGCGCATGGCGCTGCTGTTGGCCGGTCTGCCGGAAAGCGTACCGGGCAGTACCGTAAACCGCCTGTGCGGTTCCAGCCTTGATGCGATCGGTATCGCAGCGCGCGCGATTAAAAGCGGCGAAACTCAGCTGATGATCGCCGGCGGCGTGGAGAGCATGTCGCGCGCGCCGTTTGTGATGGGCAAGGCCGAAAGCGCCTTTAGCCGTACGATGCGGATGGAAGATACCACCATCGGCTGGCGCTTCATTAACCCGCAGATGAAAGCGCTGTACGGCGTGGATTCGATGCCGGAAACGGCGGAAAACGTGGCGGCCGATTTCGCCATTTCGCGGGAGGACCAGGATACGTTTGCGCTGCGTAGCCAGCTGCGTACGGCGGCGGCGCAGGAGGCCGGACGCTTTGCCGACGAGCTGATTGCCGTCTCGGTGCCGCAGCGTAAGGGCGAACCGCTACTCTTTAGCCGCGATGAGCACCCGCGCAGTACCACGGCGGAGGCGCTGGCCAGGCTGCGCGGCGTTGTGCGCGCCGACGGTACGGTGACGGCAGGTAACGCTTCCGGAGTCAACGACGGCGCCTGCGCGCTGCTGCTTGCCAGCGAGCAGGCGCTGGCCGCCAATGATTTACAGCCGCTCGCCCGCGTGGTGGGCGTCGCGACGGCAGGGGTGGCGCCGCGTATTATGGGATTTGGACCGGCGCCGGCGGTACGTAAGGTGCTGGCGCAAACCGGGCTAACGCTTGGGCAGATGGACGTCATTGAACTGAATGAGGCCTTTGCCGCTCAGGCGCTGGCGGTCACGCGCGATCTGGGTCTGCCCGACGATGCGGCGCACGTCAACCCTAACGGCGGCGCGATAGCCCTCGGACATCCGCTTGGCGCCTCCGGCGGCCGTCTGGCAATGACCGCGGCGTACCAGCTGCGCCGTACCGGCGGGCGCTATGCGCTGTGCACCATGTGTATCGGCGTCGGTCAGGGGATCGCGCTGATTATAGAACGCGTTTAAGGAGCCATAATGAGTTTGTTGACCCCGATGATGCGCACCAGTCCGCTGACCGCCTGGTTCAGCGATGCGCAGCGGGTACAGGGGATGCTGGATTTTGAAGCCGCGCTGGCTCGCGCTCAGGTCGAATGCGGCCTCGTGCCGCAGGCGGCGCTTAATCCCATTATTGAGAGTTGCCGGCACGAAAACATCGACTTCTCCGCGCTGGGGCAGGCCGCCGCCAGCGCCGGGAATCTGGCGATCCCGCTGGTCAAACAGCTGACCGCGCGGGTTAAACAACGGGATGACGTGGCGGCGCGCTACGTACACTGGGGGGCGACCAGCCAGGATGCTATCGACACCGGCTTTATCCTGCAACTGCGCGGCGCGCTGGCGGAAACGGACTCCCTGCTGCAGCAACTGCTCGACGCGTTAGCCCATCAGGCGGCGCGCTATCAGGATACGGTGATGCCCGGGCGTACCTGGATGCAGCATGCGCTGCCGGTCACCTTCGGTCTGAAACTGGCCGGGACGCTGGATGCGCTGCTGCGCTGGCAGGTGCGTCTGCGAGAGATGCGCTCAAGGGTGCTGGCGCTGCAGTTTGGCGGCGCGGCGGGCACCCTCGATTCCCTTAAAACGCAGGCGCCGCGGATCGCCGGCGCGCTGGCGAAAACTCTCGACCTGCAGCTTCCGGACGCGCCGTGGCACAGCCAGCGCGACCGGCTGCTGGAGGTGGGGGCATGGTACGCGGGCGTCTGCGGCACGCTGGGTAAATTCGCCAATGATTTTTCTCTGCTGATGCAAACCGAGGTTGCAGAGGTGGGTGAACCGGTCGCCGAAGGACGCGGCGGATCGTCTACCATGCCGCACAAACGCAATCCCATCTCCTGCGCCGCTATTTTGACCGCCGCCCAGCGTACGCCCGGACTGGTGGCAACGCTCTATGCCGGGCAGATCCAGCAGCACGAGCGGGCGCTGGGCGGCTGGCAGGCGGAGTGGGAAACGCTGCCGGAGCTGATAACCCTCGCCGGCGGCGCGCTGGCGCAGAGCGAAACGCTGGTCCGCGACATGCAGGTCTTCCCGCATAAGATGCGCGCCGACCTCGATATCACCCATGGCCTGATTATGGCCGAGGCCGTCACTCTGGCGCTGGCGGAGTTTGTCGGCAAAGCCGAGGCTCATCACCGGGTTGAGGCGCTGTGTCGCCAGGCGCTGGATGCGTCACGTTCGCTGTTAAGCGTGCTGGAAACCGATCCGCTGGTCAGCGAGCATCTCTCCGCCAGCCGCTTAACCCAACTGCTGGACCCGACAACGGCGACCGGCAGCTCAGCACTCTTCGTGCGCCAGGTTGTGGCGCGCTATAAGGAGCAACGTTATGAATGTTGATTATCAGATAGACGGGCCGCAAGACGCGCCGGTCATCGTTCTCTCTAACTCGCTGGGCACCACCCGGGCGATGTGGCAGCCGCAGCTTGAGTCGTTAACGCAGCATTTTCGCGTGCTGCGCTACGATACCCACGGCCATGGCGCCACCCGTAAAAACGGTAAAGTGACGCTGGCGCAGCTCGGCGAAGATGTGATTGCGCTGCTCGATCATCTTAATATCGCTAAAGCCTGGTTCTGCGGGATTTCAATGGGCGGCCTGACCGGCCTGTGGCTGGGGCGCTTTGCCCCTGAACGTTTTCAGGGGCTGGTCGTTGCCAACACCGCTGCGCGTATTGGCGACCAGGCCGGCTGGCTGTCGCGTGCCCGCACGGTGCGTCAGGAAGGGATGGCAGTGGTCGCCGCAGGCGCCGCGGACCGCTGGTTTACCCACGCATTTCGCCAGAAGACGCCGGAAGTGGTGGAAGCATTGTGTCACCAGCTGACCCATATCGATGCTGAAGGCTATGCGGCCTGCTGCGAAGCGCTGGCCGCCGCCGATCTGCGTGGAGAGGTCGCGCAGATCGCGATTCCGGTGCTGATCGTCGCCGGAGAAAGTGACCCTGTCACAACGGTGGCGGACGCCAACTTCCTGCATCAGCAGATCCCGGTCTCTGAAGTCGTCGTGCTGGCGGCTTCGCATTTATCGAATATCGAAGCGCCGGGGGCGTTCAGCTCGGCGCTGCTGGGTTTTGTTCAGGGGGAAAAGCATGGACGATAAACAGCGGTATCAGCGGGGAATGGAGGTCCGGCGGAAGGTGCTCGGCGATGCTCACGTCGATAAGACGCTGGAAAAGCTGACGCCGCTGAATGAAGAGTTCCAGGATTTTATTACCCGCTACGCCTGGGGAGAGACCTGGACCCGGCCGGGGCTCGATCATCATACCCGCAGCATGATCACCATCGCCATGCTGATTGCGCTGAACCGCGAAGCAGAGCTGAAAATGCATCTGCGCGCGGCGTTTAATAACGGCGTCACCCGCGATGAGCTGAAAGAGCTGATTATGCACTCCGCGCTCTACTGCGGCCTGCCCGCCGCCAACGCCACGATGCATCTGGCGCAGCAGGTATTTGAAGAGATGGATGCCGTTTAGCCGCCAGGCAGGTTTGTCGCTCATCTCAGGCCGTCATGCGACGGCCTTCGACGGTTACCCGCCGCCAGGGGCGGGTAATATCATCCTCTTTGCTGCGAACAGCCTGCGCACTGCTTATTCTGGATCTGCTGGAAGAAGTCATTGCCTTTGTCATCCACCAGAATAAACGCCGGGAAGTTTTCCACTTCGATTTTCCAGATGGCTTCCATCCCCAGTTCAGGATAGGCCACGCACTCCAGGCTCTTGATGCTCTGCTGCGCCAGCACCGCCGCCGGGCCGCCGATGCTGCCGAGGTAAAAACCGCCGTGCTTGTGACAGGCATCGGTCACCTGCTGGCTGCGGTTGCCTTTGGCCAGCATCACCATGCTTGCGCCGTGGGATTGCAGCAGGTCGACGTAAGAGTCCATGCGGCCTGCGGTGGTCGGGCCAAGGGAGCCGGACGCATAGCCTTCCGGGGTTTTCGCCGGGCCCGCGTAGTAGATCGGATGATCTTTGACGTACTGCGGCAGTTCTTCACCGTTATCGATAAGCTCATTCAGCTTCGCGTGGGCGATATCGCGGGCCACAATAATGGTGCCGTTGAGCGTCAGACGCGTCGAGACCGGATGGGCGGAAAGCTGGGCCAGAATCTCGCTCATCGGCTGATTAAGATCGATGCTGACGACCTTGCCTTCGCCCTGCTGGCGCAGATGTTCGGGAATATACTGACCCGGGTTGCTCTCCAGTTTCTCAATCCAGATCCCCTGGCGGTTGATTTTGGCTTTGATATTGCGATCCGCCGAACAGGAGACGCCCATGCCCACCGGGCAGGAGGCGCCGTGGCGCGGCAGGCGGATGACGCGGATATCGTGGGCGAAGTATTTGCCGCCGAACTGCGCGCCGAGACCGAGGTTTTGCGCCTCCACCAGCAGTTCCTGCTCCAGCTGAATATCGCGGAAGGCCTGGCCGTGTTCGTTGCCTTCGGTCGGCAGTTCGTCGTAATAGTGGGTAGAGGCCAGCTTCACCGTTTTTAGCGTCGCTTCTGCCGAGGTACCGCCAATCACAAAGGCGATATGGTACGGCGGGCAGGCGGCGGTACCGAGCGTGCGCATCTTCTCAACGAGATAGTTTTTCAACTTCGCCGGAGTGATTAACGCTTTGGTTTCCTGATACAGATAGGTTTTGTTGGCCGAGCCGCCCCCTTTGGCCATACAGAGAAATTTATATTCGTCGCCGTCGACGCTGTAGAGGTCGATTTGCGCAGGCAGGTTAGTCCCGGTATTGACCTCTTTGTACATATCCAGCGCGGCGTTCTGCGAATAGCGCAGGTTATCCTCGGTATAGGTGTTATAGACGCCGCGGGCGAGGGCCGCTTCATCACCGCCGCCGGTCCACACGCGCTGGCCTTTCTTACCCATAATAATCGCCGTGCCGGTATCCTGGCAGGTGGGCAGCACGCCTTTAGCCGCGATTTCAGAGTTGCGCAGGAACTGCAGCGCCACGTACTTATCGTTATCGCTGGCTTCAGGGTCGAGAAGGATCTGCGCGACCTGTTTTTGGTGGGAAACGCGCAGCATAAACGCCGCATCGTGGAAGGCCTGCTGTGCCAGAAGGGTGAGGGCCTGAGGGTCTACTTTGAGGATCTCCTGGCCTTCAAATTCGGCCACGGACACGTGCTCTTTGCTCAGCAGATAGTATTCAGTCTTATCTTTTGCTAGCGGAAAGGCTTCCTGATAGACAAATGGTTTAGTCGACATTGCTTTGCTCCCTAAGAGTAAAACCGCCGGGGTTCGGCCCGACGGTTATGAATCAGAACATCATGGACATCCACGGATAGCCAATCAGCAGCAGGGCGGCCAGGAAGATGGCGCCGAAAATCGTGCCGAGACGCCAGTAGTCTTTGGTCGGCAGATAGCCGCTGCCGTAGTAGATTGGGCTGGGGCCGGTACCGTAGGGGGTGATAATCCCCATCACGCCGAGCGAGGTCACCATCAGCAGTACGAACACCTGCATATTCATCCCCGGAATGGTGGAGGCGATAGTCAGCATGGCCGGCAGCAGCGCGGTGGTGTGCGCGGTGGTGCTGGCGAACAAGTAGTGCAGCAGATAGAACGCCAGCAGCAGGACGACGGTCGCGACGCCCGGGGAGATGCCGCTCATCAGCGCGCCGCCTTCTTTACCCAGCCAGGCGATAAAACCGGTGGAGGAGAGGCCGTCGGCCAGCGCCACCAGGGTCGCGAACCAGGCAAAGGTATTCCACGCCGCTTTGTTGCTGGTGATATCGTTCCACGAAAGTACGCCGGTCCACAGCATCAGCACGATAACCAGCAGAGCGGCCAGCGCCGGTTCAATCCATTCGGCGGCGAAGATCCACATCATCAGCGCAAAGCAGACGAAGACCAGCAGCAGAATTTCATTGCGCGACAGTCGGCCAAGTTTTTCCAGCTCGCGGGCGGCCCACAGCGGCACTTCATCGTTGACTTTCACTTCCGGCGGGTAGAACCAGTAGGCCAGCAGCGGCATTGCCAGAATCAGCAGGATACCCAGCGGCAGGAAGGCGATAAACCAGGTGCCCCAGGAGATATTAATGCCGACGATGCTTTTCACCAGCGCCAGCGCCAGCAGGTTCGGCGCCAGTGCGGAGAGAAACATCGAGCTGGTGATACAGGCGGCGGTAATGGCCACCCACATCAGGTAGGAGCCGATACGGCGCGCGCTCGGGTCGTTGGGCTTAGAGCCGTACAGCGGCGGCAGGTTAGCGATAATCGGGTAGATAGTCCCCCCGCTGCGCGCGGTGTTGGAGGGGGTAAACGGCGCCAGCAGCAGGTCGGCGAAGGTAATGGCGTAGCCCAGCGTCAGGCTGCGGCGGCCGAGGTACTTCACCAGAATAAGCGCCAGACGGCGGCCAAACTGGGTCTTATCGTAGCCGGCGGCAAACATAAAGGCGCCGAAGATAAGCCAGACGGTGGAGTTACCGAAACCGCTCACCGCCCATTTAAAGGAGGCGCCGGCAAGCTTGAACCCTGGCGCGGCCAGCTGTTCAGGGCTGAACAGCAGCCACTGGCTGCACAGCGCAATCACCACCACGCCGGTAATACCGATGACCGCGCCGGGCAGCGGTTCGAAGATCAGACCGACGATCACGCCGACAAAAATGGCAAAGTAGTGCCAGGCGTAAGGGGGAAGGCCGTCGGGCACCGGGACGAATAAGAGTAAGACGGCAACGATAATGGGCATCGCCATCATCAGCAGACGTTTATAAGCAGCATTTGTTGCTGCACCGGCAGGCGGTATGGTTGTCTTTTTCTCTTTCATAATGAGTATCTGCAAGTAGTTAAAAATAGGGTTTGGTCATCGCTTAACCGTTCGATTTCTTTAGTTGCAAAACTTTCTTTAATTATTAATTGTCGATTTTGGTTATTGCGCTGACCGTTATTTAACGCGCTTCGTTGGGCGTTAAATTAAAATATTGGGTTATTTATATATTGCGCTTTCATGCGCCGTTGCAATTGATTTAGATCAAAAAAAGCGGGTTGTTAGCCACTTTTTTATTATTACGAATAACCCTGTTTAGTGAGGTGTTTATTTGTCTGAAATTTGGCTTAATGTTAAATCACGAATGATTTCATGAACTGATAATGTATTTATCTTATTGAATTTTATCCTTTTATTTTGATATCCTCCTGGCGATGCATGTTAAAAATGGTTTCAGATTTGTTATTGGTTATATCCACTATGTGAACGAATTATATTTAATTAATAATACAAAGGAGGTATCGATGTTATTGTTGGTATTAAATAGTTTTTTAATTAACGTAATTATTTTGGTAACTAAAAAAGCGCTATATTATTGGCATGACTTAAGGGATTACCAAATACAAACAAAAACAATTCCGTCACCCAATTCTCAATTTTCAATATTTAAAATCTGGAGCGTCATTATGACCAGTCATCCACGAATTTTGCGTCCTTTTACTTTACCGAACGGTACTGAGCTTAAAAACCGCCTGTTAATGGCGCCGATGACCACCTGCACCGGTTATTTTGACGGTACCGTGACCAGCGAACTGGTTGAGTACTACCGCGCTCGCGCAGGCAGTATCGGCACCATTATCGTTGAATGCTGCTTTATTGATGACTACGGTCTGGCGTTCCCCGGCGCCATCGGTATCGATAATGATGAAAAAGTGGCTGGCCTGGCGAAAATTGCCGCCGCCATCAAGGCGGAAGGGTCAAAAGCGATTCTGCAGATCTACCACGGCGGCCGGATGGTCGACCCGCAGCTTATCGGCGGACGCCAGCCGGTTGCCCCGAGCGCGATTGCCGCGCCGCGCGATGGCGCAGCAACCCCCCGCGCGCTGAGCGGCGCTGAAGTCGAGGGCATGATCGCGAAGTTTGGCGAAGGCGTACGCCGCGCCATTCAGGCCGGTTTCGACGGCGTCGAGATTCACGGCGCGAACACCTATCTGATCCAGCAGTTTTATTCGCCAAATTCTAACCAGCGCGACGATGAATGGGGCGGCAGCCGCGATAATCGTGCGAAATTCCCGCTGGCGGTACTGGACATCACCCACAAAATGGCCCGCCAGTGCGCCGACGATGCCTTTATTATCGGCTACCGGTTCTCCCCGGAAGAGATGGAAGTCCCCGGTATCCGTTTTGCTGACACCATGTATCTGCTGGAAAAGCTGGCCGCCCGCGGCGTCGACTATCTCCACTTCTCGGTTGGCGCCACGCTGCGCCCGTCGATTGTCGATATCACCGATCCCACGCCGCTGATTGAAAAATATTGCGCCATGCGCTCTGAAACCCTGGCTCAGGTGCCGGTGATGGGCGTGGGCGGGGTAGTGAACGCGGCCGATGCCGAGCAGGGTCTGGATCACGGCTACGACCTGATGGCGGTGGGCCGCGCCTGTATCGCGTATCCTGACTGGACGGCGCGCATTGCCGCCGGCGAAGAGCTGGAGCTGTATATTGACAGCACCCAGCGCGAAGCGCTGAACATCCCGGAACCGCTGTGGCGCTTCTCGCTGGTGGAGGCGATGATCCGCGATATGAGCATGGGCGATGCCAAATTCAAACCGGGGATGTTCGTCGAAACCGTTCAGGACGACGCTAACGAGCTGGTGATCAACGTCAGCCTGGAAAACGACCGCATTGCCGATATCGCACTGGCGGCAAGCCCGGTACAGACCGTCGAGTTCACCACCAGCTTTGAAGAGATCCGCGAGCGGATCCTCAGCGCCAACACCCCACACGTGGATGCGATTTCCGGCGCAACCAGCCAGAGCGAAGCGGTGAAAAAGGCGGTTTCCAAAGCGATGCTGAAGTCCAGTAAAGCGCTGGCCGCCGAAGAGGGCGCGGGCGATGCGGCGCCGAAAAGCTACGATGTGGTGGTGGTCGGCAGCGGCGGAGCCGGTCTGGCGGCCGCAATTCAGGCGCACGATGAAGGCGCGAGCGTTCTGATCGTTGAAAAAATGCCGACCATCGGCGGTAACACCATTAAAGCTTCTGCCGGGATGAACGCCGCAGAGACCCGCTTCCAGCGCGTGAAAGGTATTGAAGACAGCAAAGAGCTGTTTTACCAGGAAACGCTGAAAGGCGGTAAGAACAAAAACGACCCGCAGCTGCTGCGCCGCTTCGTGGAGAATGCGCCGGAGGCCATTGAGTGGCTGGCGCGTCGCGGCATTATGCTTAACGATATCACCACTACCGGCGGGATGAGCATCGACCGCACCCACCGTCCGCGCGACGGGTCGGCGGTCGGCGGCTACCTGATCAGCGGCCTGGTGCGTAACATCACCAAACGCGGTATCGATGTCCTGCTGGATACGTCGGTGGAAGAGATCCTGATGACCGACGATGAGGTGAGCGGCGTGCGCCTGCTCACCGATGAAAACGAATCCGTAGTGGTACAGACGAAGAGCATCGTGGTGGCTACCGGCGGCTTCAGCGCCAACAGCGCGATGGTGGTGAAATACCGCCCGGATCTGGCGGGCTTTGTGACCACCAACCATAAAGGGGCGACCGGCGGCGGTATCGCGCTGCTTGAACGCATCGGCGCGGGCACCGTGGATATGGGTGAAATTCAGATTCACCCGACCGTCGAGCAGCAAACCTCGTACCTGATTTCCGAGTCGATTCGCGGCGGCGGGGCGATACTGGTGAACCCGCAGGGCAACCGCTTCTTCAACGAAATGGAGACCCGCGATAAGGTTTCCGCCGCGATTATCGCGCTGCCTGAGCACTTCGCCTATATCGTCTTTGACGAGCACGTCCGGGCGAAAAACAAAGCCGCCGATGAGTACATCGCTAAAGGTTTCGTCACCAGCGCCAGCTCGCCGCGTCAGCTGGCGGAGAAACTGGGGATGGATTACCATGCTTTTCTCAATACGCTGGAACGCTACAACGGCTTTGTTGAAAAACAGCATGACGATGACTTTGGTCGTACCACCGCGCTGCGTGCGCCGATCAATGAAGGCCCTTACCATGCGATTCGTATCGCCCCGGGGGTTCACCACACGATGGGCGGCGTGACCATTAACACCGATACCGCGGTGCTGAATGCCGGTCATCAGGTGATTGTGGGCGCGTTTGCCGCGGGCGAAGTGGTTGGCGGCATTCACGGCGGTAACCGTATCGGCGGTAACGCGGTGGCCGATATCATTATCTTCGGGACCCTCGCGGGCCATCAGGCGGCGAAACGCGCCAGAGGTTAAACGTCAGCGACACCCGCCGGGCTGGCAAATAGACGGCCCGGCTTCTTATCTCTCTGAGGAGTGCGATATGTCCGACAACCGCGTCTACAGCTACTCCGCCGTACTGATGGGTTCGCCCATTCTCCTCAAGCTCTACGTTCATGATGAACCGCTCGCCTCCCGCGTCTTTCAGCTGATTAAAGGCTATGAAGATCTTTTCACCGTTAACCGCGCGCACTCCCAGGTGATGGATATCAACCATGCCGCCGGGTGCCATCCGGTGACGGTGAGCCGCCCGGTGTATGCGCTGATTAAATGCGCCAAAGCCGCCAGCATGGTGCGGGACAGCGCGTTTAACCTGGCGATCGGCCCGCTGGTGAAGCTGTGGCGCGTTGGTTTTCAGGGCCAGAGCGTGCCCGCCCCGCAGGATATTGCCGCTCGCCTGACGTTAACGCGTGCGCAGGATGTGATCCTCGATGACGCCGCCAGCAGCGTCTACCTTGCGCGGACGGGAATGGAGATCGATCTTGGTGCCATCGCGAAAGGCTATATCGCCGACCGGGTGCGCGACTATTTGCGGCAGCAGGGCGTGAACGCCGCGCTGATTAATCTCGGCGGCAATGTCCATACCCTGGGCGAATGGTCAATCGGGCTGAAAAAACCGTACTCAGCGGCGGATGCGCTGATTGGCAGCATTGCGGTGGCGGGGCAATCGGTGGTGACCTCGGGCATTTACGAACGCTACTTCGAGCAGGACGGCAAACGCTGGCACCATATTCTCGACCCGCGCAGCGGCTACCCGCTGGATAACGAGCTGGAGAGCGTAACGATTATTTCCGCCGACTCGCTGGACGGTGATATCTGGACCACCCTGATCTACGGTCTTGGCGTAGAGAAAGGCTGCGCGGCGCTGCGCCAGCGCGAGGATATCGAAGCGATTTTCGTCACTAAAAATCGCGACGTTATCCTCTCTTCACAGCGTCGTTTCCGCTTTCAGCTGCTGGATGACGGCTACCGGCTTACTGGCTGTACTGCTTAAGCAGGCCGTACTGTTCCGCTATCAGGTGGTAGCGGTACACCGGACGTCCCGTGGCGCCGTAGTGGATACTGGTGTACAAAATATTAATTTGCGCCAGCCAAATCAGGTATTTGCGGCACGAAACCCGGGATATATTTACCGCTGCCGCCAGCTCGTCGGTGGAGAACTCCACGTCCGGATGGGCATCAATCCACTGACAGAGGGTGCGCAGCGTCTGGGGCGTCAGGCCTTTCGGCAACTTGCGGGCGTCAGCGGCTTCCGGTACGCCGCCGTGCAGCAGCCGGTCGACATCCGCTTGTTCATAATAGGGTTGACCGGTCATCAGCTTACGCTTTTCGCGCCAGGCGGTGAGCGCCTCTTCAAACCGTGGAAACTGGAAGGGTTTGATCAGATAGTCCACCACGCCGTAGCGCATCGAGGCCTGAACCGTCGCGGCATCCGCGGCGGAAGTAATCATAATCACGTCGATGGCCCGTCCGGACGCGCGAATGGCGGGCAGCAGATCCAGACCGCTATCCTGCTGCATATAGACATCCAGCAGCACCAGGTCTATCTCCAGATCCTTGTCGTTAATCATCTCCCTGGCTTTACTCAACGTAGACGCCGTGCCGCTGCAGCGGAAGCCGCTGACCCGTCCCACGTACAGGCGGTTCAGTTCGGCAACCATGGCATCATCGTCAACAATTAATACATTTATCACGCACTTTTCCTTTTACTGTCCCACGGGAGATGAACAAAAAATTGAGTAAATACGCCGGGTTCGGATTCCACGGCCAGCGATCCGCCCAGTTCGCGAAGCTGCTGGCTGGCGAGAAACAGCCCGACGCCGCGGTTTTCGCCTTTGGTGGAGAAGCCTTTATTAAAAATATCATCGATAAACGCTTCCGGGATACCGGGACCATCATCGCTGACTTCGCCGCTTAACCAGCCGTTCTGGTAATGCAGCAGCAGGCCGACTTCGCCTTCGGCCTGGCCGCTCATGGCATCCAGCGCGTTCTCGATTAAATTACCCAGAACCGTAACCAGTACGGTGACCTGTTTTTCATTCGGGCAGTCCGGCACCAGGCTCTCATCGGCGAGAGTGAGGGTAAAACCCCGCTCCTTAGCGCGCTGAATTTTACCGATCAAAAAGCCTGCCACTACCGGTGATTTAATCCGGTGCTGGATTTCGCCGATATCCGCCTGATAGGTGTGGGCGGTCTGCAGCACGTACTCTTCCAGCTTATCGTAGCTTTTCATATTCAACAGGCCGAGGATCACGTGCAGCTTATTCATAAATTCATGGGATGTGGTACGCAGGGCGTCCACATAGTTCACCATCCCGTCAAGCCGCTGCAGCAGCTGGCTGACTTCGGTTTTGTCACGGAAGGTGCTGATGGCGCCGACCACGTCATCCTCGTCGCGGACGGGGACCGTGTTGCTGATCAGCAGCAGACCGTTACAGCCCAGCTCCCGATCGTAAATCGGCTCGCCGGTTTGCAGCACTTCCTGCAAATCCGCCAGCAGCGGCGTTTGCGCGATATCGTTCCCGGGGCCGTTAAACAGAATGTCGCGCGCGGCGGGGTTAATCAGCGTCACCTTGCCGTCCGTATCCACCGCCACGACGCCCTCTTTTAATGAGTGCAGCATCGCCTGGCGCTGCTGGAACTGCGTTGAGATCTCCTGCGGCTCAAGGCCCAGCAGGACGCGCTTCAGGCCGCGAACCAGGCTCCATGTACCGACGGCGCACACGAGCGCGCTGAACAGCACGGTCAGAATCACATCCCAGCGGCTGGCGGCGATCTGCGTATCGACTTTGCTCAGCGAAATGCCAATCGCCACCACGCCGATTTGCCGGCGGCTATCGTCAAACACCGGGGTGAAGACGCGCAGCGCCGGAGCCAGCACGCCGTGGTTGACGGCAACGTTCTCTTTGCCCGCCAGCGTGGGCCGGATGTCATCGCCGATAAAAGGTTTGCCGATAATCTGGCTATTGGGATGCGAGTAGCGAATGCCGTCCATATTGGTGACGACGGCAAACAGCAGGCCATTGCGCCGGGTGACGGCCAGCGCCAGCGGCTGAATAATGCCGCTGTCCGGCGGCAGCGTCAGGCCGCGCTTGACTTCCGGGGTGTCGGCCAGCGTCCGCGCCACCGCCAGCGCCGTATCTTTCACGCCGTCGCGGGTGGCGCCGCTAATCTGCATAAACCACAGGGCATAGACCAGAATCAGTACTGAACCGATGACGCTGCCGATCATTAAGGTCACGGCGGTGCTCAGCTTCATGCTCATTGCGCGTTTACGCGCGGGCTGCTGCGCGAATTCATTCATACCGACCCCAGGAGAAAACGGATAGAGGCGTATTATCGCTGAATGCGCGGTTTTCATAAAGCCGCGTAATAAAAGCAAAATCAGCCAGACGGCAATTCTGGCGGACGCGATTTGCCGCCGACGGCCAGCAGATAGTCAATAAACGCCCGCAGCGGCGATGCCATCTGCTTACGGCTGGGGTAGTAAACGTAAAACCCGGGAAAAGCCGGGGTCCACTCTTTCAATAGCTGGACTAGCTGGCCTGTCTCAAGCCAGGGATCGACCTGATGGGCAAACTGATAGGCAATACCGATGCCCTTGAGGGCTAACGGCGTCAGCATGGCCGGTTCATCGACGACGATCGGCCCTTTGACCGCAATCTCGTAGCGTTCACCGTCGCGCTGAAACTCCCAACGATAAACGCTGCCGTCGCTGGGCCTGCGATAAGTCAGACAGGGGTGCTGTAGCAAATCCTGCGGCTTTCTCGGCTGCGGCGCTTGCGCCAGATAGTGCGGAGAGGCGACGACTTTCATTTCAAGGTCGCCGCTCAGCCTGACGGCAACCATATCCTGATGGAGCTTTTCACCGAGACGAATTCCGGCGTCAAAACCGGAAGAAACGATATCGACTAAAGCATCGTCGGTAACAATATCCAGCTCAATGTTGGGATAGCGTTGCATAAATCCGCCCAGCAGCGGCGCCAGATAATGAATCGCGGCGATGCGCGACACATTGAGGCGCAGGCGGCCCGCGGGCGCGCTGGCCGTCCGGGCATCGGTAACCGCGTCTTCCAGCGCCGCCAGCGCAGGAGCCAGCCGCTGCATCATGCGCTGGCCGGCCTCGCTCGGCGCGACGCTGCGCGTTGTCCGGTGCAATAAACGTACGCCGATGCGCTCCTCGAGACGACGGATGGTTGCGCTTAAGGTGGAGGTCGTGACGCCGAGATGCGCCGCCGCCCGGGTAAAACTGCCTTGCTCAACGACCATCGCGAAGGCTCTTAATTCCGCAAAATCACTTCCGCGCATTATGGCTATTACCCCAAACAGTCATATTGATAATACTGGTATTATCAAACAGTTCTTCGCTGGTTACCATCCTGATAAATGTGATTACGCAGAGAGGGGCAATGACCATGGCGAGATTTAGCGCAAAAAGAGTTCTTATCACCGGTGCGACAAGCGGAATCGGGCTTGCCGGGGCAAAGCGCATCGATAGCGAAGGCGGTTGGGTGATCGCCACCGGGCGCGATCCCGGACGGCTGGCGTCTCTTCGCCGGCAGCTCTCGGATCGGGCGCGGGTCATTGACAATGATGCCAGCGATCCGCTGACCGGCGCGGCGCTGGCCGAGGCGATTGATTCATCCGGCGGGCTTGATGGCCTCTGGCTCAACGCCGGATACGCAGCGGTTGGGGAGCTGTCGCAGGTGGATGCCGCGGCCTTTGATCGCATGATGGCGACCAACGTGCGCGGGCCGGTTCTCCAGATGGCGGCGCTCGCCGGAAAGCTTAATGCGGGAGCCTCGGTGGTGGTGACGGCGTCCACTTCCGCTTATGAAGGGGCTGCGGCGGCAAGTCTCTATTCGGCGACTAAAGGCGCGCTGATTTCGTTAACCCGCTGCTGGGCCGCGGCGTTAGGGGAACGAAATATCCGCGTTAACGCGCTGGTTCCCGGCCCGATTGACACCCCATTTCGCCATTTTATGCGCGACGAGGTGCGCCGCGAATTTGAAGCCTCGGTGGTGAGCCGCCTGGCGCTTCACCGCCAGGGGACGGCGGCTGAAGCGGCTGATGTGGCGCTGTTTCTGCTTTCCGACGCGGCGTCCTTCGTGAGCGGTAGCCAGTATGTCGTGGATGGCGGGCTGACGTTGCGCTAATAGCGCATTGGCCACGCCTCGCAACCTCGGCGCGCCGAACGCGCCGCTGGTTGGATAACGACCAATCGGCAGCTGAATGGCTTCAGGGGGATGAAAACTGTGACTCCGGTGGCGGTAAAGCGCGTCGCTTAAGCCTTACACTGCCATTAATAGCCATGGTCAATGAAAGGGTTTGCCTCAGGCCTGCGCTTTCGTCCCGGAAGGTTCTTTCGCGTTTAAATGGAGGTTTTTATGAGCAGTAAGCCAACCGCTTCAATGATGGAACGACGCCACCCTGAAACCACCCATATTGATAGTCTTGCCACCCTCGATATGCTGACGCTGCTGCATAAGGATGATAAGCGGATTGCCGATGCCGTTGAGGCCTGTTTGCCGGCTATCGCGCGCCTGATGGATAACGCGACGGCGACGCTCAGCCGGGGAGGGCGGCTGGTGATTGTGGGGGCAGGGGCATCGGGTCAAGCCGCCGCGCAGGCGGTGAATGAATTTACCCCGGAGGGAAAACATTCGCTTGTCGCCCTTATCGCCGGAGGAGCGACCGCCGCGCGGCAGGAGATGGAAACCGCCGCGAGTCATTACGATCTTGGAGCTTTCGAACTTGAGGCTCTGCGATTCAGCAACCAGGATATGCTGCTGGCGCTGACGGTTAGCGGCAAAACGCCGTGGGTCTGGGGCGCGATGCGCCACGCCTGGTCGCTGGGGGCGCCGATTGCGGTTGTGACGCAGCAGCCCGCCAGTGAAGCCGCGCAGCTGGCGGATATCATTATCGCCCCGCAAACCGGGCCGGAAGCGGTGGCGGGTTTCGGGAATCCGAAAGCGCGCATTGCGCAGCGGCAGATCCTGACGATGCTGACCACCGGGCTGGCGATTCGCGAAGGACGGGTCTATGAAAACCTGCGCGTCGATCTGCAGGCCAATACGCCGCACGAGGCCGAGCGGCAGATAGCGATCGTGATGGCGGCGACGGGGTGCTCGCTCAGCGAGGCCAAAGCCGCGCTGGCCAGCTGCAATCAGCACTGCCGGACGGCAATACTCATGCTCCTCAGCGGGCTGGATGCCTGGCAGGCGCGCGAGCTGCTGGCAGAGCATAACGATCATCTGCGGATTGCGCTACGCGCGGCGCAGACGGTTGCCTGAACTTAACCCGACGGCGCGTATTTCCACAATACGCGCCGGATGACGCAAAATAATCTGGTCATACACAGCATCGTTATTCCATACTCTTCATCCGCTTACCGGGTTTAATTCCCCTTCTGAAAATGGCGATCGCAAGGCGTATTTATTGCTGCTGGCGAGGTATTTACTTTTTTAAGTTAAAAAACCAGGTTAACAATAATTAGCTATGTGTGCGCATGTGTAAATGATATTTTAAAATAAAGTAAAAGTGCGTTAATATGCACGCTCTTATTACACTTGTGCTATGTGATATTTCTATTATGCCTGCAATTAAAAATACGATTATATCTATGACCGCATTAGCGATGTTCGTCAGCTCGGCGACCTTCGCAAATGACGATACCTCGAAAAAAACTGATTTCCTGCTGATTGGCGGCGGTATTATGAGCGCGTCGCTGGGGACCTGGCTGCAGGAATTACAGCCGGACTGGAAACAGGTGATGGTTGAGAAGCTGGATGGCGTCGCGCTGGAGTCCTCTAACGGCTGGAACAACGCCGGTACCGGGCACTCCGCGAATATGGAGCTGAACTATACGCCGGAACGCCCGGACGGCACCATCGACGTCAGCAAAGCGCTGGATATTAACGAACAGTTTATGATCTCCCGCCAGTTCTGGACGGCGCAGGTCAAACGCGGCATTTTGCACGATCCGCACTCTTTTATTAACTCCACGCCGCACATGAGTTTCGTCTGGGGAGATAACGTTGATTATCTGCAAAAACGCTACGCCGCGCTGCAGCAAACGACCTTATTCCAGGGGATGAAATTCTCCACCGATCACGCGCAAATAAAACAGTGGGCGCCGCTGGTGATGGAAGGGCGCGATCCGCAGCAGCGCGTTGCGGCAACCTGGACTCCGGTGGGTACCGACGTTAACTATGGGGAAATAACCCGCCAGCTGATCGGTAGCCTGAAGAAAAATAATAACTTCACGCTGCAGACCTCTTCAGAAGTCACCGATTTTAAACGCAATGCCGATAATTCCTGGCACGTGACGATTAAAAACGTTAATAGCGGTGAAGAGCAGGCGATCGATGCGAAATACGTATTTATCGGCGCCGGCGGCGGCGCGCTGAAATTACTGCAAAAAACCGGTATTCCGGAAGCGGATAACTATGCGGGTTTCCCGGTAGGCGGCTCTTTCCTGATGACCGAAAACCCGGCGGTGACCAATGCGCACCAGCAAAAAGTTTACGGTCAGGCCTCTGTAGGCGCACCGCCGATGTCGGTCCCGCATCTTGATGCCCGTTTCCTCGACGGCAAGCGCGTGGTGCTGTTTGGGCCATTCGCCACCTTCTCGACGAAATTCCTGAAAAACGGTTCGTTCTTCGACCTGCTTAGCACCACCACCACCGATAACGTTCTGCCGATGACCCACGTAGGTCTGGACAACTTCGATCTGGTGAAATACCTCATCAGCCAGGTGATGCTGAGCGACGACGACCGTTTTGCGGCGCTGAAAGAGTATTATCCTGGCGCGCGTAAAGAGGACTGGAAGCTGATCCAGGCCGGTCAGCGCGTGCAGATCATCAAAAAAGATGCAGAGAAGGGCGGCGTACTGAAGCTGGGTACCGAAGTGGTGGTCGATCAGCAGAAAACCCTCTCCGCGCTGCTGGGCGCTTCGCCGGGGGCTTCTACCGCCGCGCCGATTACCCTGAACGTTCTTAAGCAGATGTTCCCTGAGCAGTTCCATTCAGCGGAATGGCAGCGCCGTATTCACGATATCGTCCCGAGCTACGGCCAGAAGCTGAACGGCAACGTCGCGCTGACCCAGCAGGTTTGGGATGATACCGCGGCGGCGCTGCAGCTGACCAAACCGCCGGTGATTGAGATGAACGCCGCCGCGCCGGTGATGACCGCCAAACCGGCAGAGCCGAAGGCGGAAACGTCGCCGCAGCACGATATGGCGCTGTAAGCCCACGTCGTTGACATTGCCCGGTGGCGGCTGACGCCTCACCGGGCCTACTGGCCTCTCTTCGCTGCCCCGGCGAAAACGTGACATTGCTCTAATCTCTCCCCCCGCGCTGATATCCCCCTTCCGGCTAATCCTTCATTCGTTAATTGTGGTTATACTGTCTTGAAATCACGAAAGAAAATGCTAATGAAGACCGAAACGCGGAGCCCAGGGCAATGAAAGACGACATTAATCAGGACATCACCTTCCGCAAGCTGTCGGTATTTATGATGTTTATGGCGAAAGGGAACATCGCCAGAACCGCTGAGGCCATGCAGCTGAGCGGCGTCAGCGTCCACCGGGCGCTGCATACGCTGGAAGAGGGCGTCGGCTGCCCGCTGTTTATTCATAAAGGGCGCAACCTGCTGCCGCTCCCGGCGGCGTGGACGCTGCTGGAGTACTGCCAGGACGTTATGAGCCTGATGACCCGCGGCCTGGAAGCGACGCGTAAAGTAGCCGGCGTCGGGCAGGGCCGGCTGCGCATCGGCACGCTTTATTCCCTGACCCTTGAAACCGTGCCGCGCATTATTATGGGCATGAAGCTGCGTCGGCCGGAGCTGGAGCTGGATCTCACCATGGGCTCCAATCAGATGCTGCTGGATATGCTGGAAGATGACGCGCTTGATGCGATCCTCATCGCCACCAACGAAGGTGAATTCAATAATTCGGCTTTTGATGTGGTCCCGCTGTTTGAGGACGATATCTTCCTCGCCGCCCCGGCGACGGAACAGCTGGATACCACCGCTCCCGCCGAGCTGCGCGATTACGCCAGGCGCAAGTTTGTTTCGCTGGCGGAAGGGTTTGCCACCTATGCCGGATTTCAGGACGCCTTCCAGGTGGCCGGATTCGAGCCTGAAATCGTCACCCGGGTTAACGATATCTTTTCGATGATTAGCCTGGTGCAGGCGGGCGTAGGCTTTGCGCTGCTGCCGGGACGAATGAAAAAGGTGTATGAAAACGACGTACAGCTGCTGAAGCTGGCGGAGCCGTATCAGATGCGCCAGCTGATCTCCATTGTCTACTCACACCATCGCGAGCGCGACGCCGACCTGCTGGCGCTGGCGGCAGAAGGGCGGATGTACGCCCGCAGCCTCAGCCGTTAAGCCGGTTCGCCAGGTGACGGGCAACGTCGATACCGCTGCGCTCCAGCGCAATACACTCCCCCTGCCAGCCCGCCTGGCGGGTGAGACAGGTCAGCACGCCGCCGGGTGGCATCTCGATCGCCAGCCGCGCGTCCCGTTCATCAGCGGCGATCATCGCTTCCTGCCAGCGCACGGTTCGCGCCATATTCCGCGCCAAATCGTCGGCAATGCTTAACGGGTCCCATAAAACGCGCGCCGTGGAGCCGCTCAGATAGGCGCAGCGCGGGCGCTGCAGCGTGACGTCAGTGAACGCTTTTGCCAGCTTAGCCGCCGGTTCATCCAGCAGCGCGCAGTGGGAAGGGACGCTGACCGCCAGCCGCTGTGCTTTACCGGCGCCAGCCGCCAGCGCCAGCCGGGCCACGCGGGCCATCTCGTCGTCGCGTCCGGCAATGACAATCTGCGTTTCCGCGTTCAGGTTGGCAATATAGAGGTCGCTGTCGGCAATCAGCTTTTCCACACGGTCGAGCGTCAGGCCCATAATCGCCGTCAGCCCGTAGCCGTGAGGATAAGCCTGCTCCATTAAATCGCCGCGCAGCGCCACCAGCCGCAGGGCGTCGGTGAAATCCAGCGCGCCGGCTATCACCGCCGCCGGGAAAGCCCCTATCGACAGGCCGCTGACCATGTCCGGATTTACTCCCTGACGCTGCAGCTCCCGCGCCCAGGCTGTGCCTGCGATCAGCAGGCACAGCTGCACCGCACGGGTATGTTTTAACGCGGCGGCGGTATCTAAATGGTCTACTTCATCGCCGAGCACGGTTCGCGCTTCAGCGAGGATATTCTGGCGGTCTGGAAGCGCGGCGAGCATGTCAGGCCGCTGGTTTCCCTGACCGGGAAAGGTAAAGAGAATTTTCATGCTTCCTCCCTGTTCCACGGCGCAGCGGTCAGGCGCGCGCCGCGGGACGTTTTCAGCAGGACGCGGCCATCGCGCAGCCACTCATTTAGCGCGAAAGCCCCTGCGGGCGTTTCGACCTGGGTATCCGCCCGGCAGGGCAGCTGCGCGACGCGGGACTGCCAGGCGAGCAGCGCTTCGCGAGCGATCGGCTGCGGCGCGCGGATCAGCAGATCGAGATCGCTGGCGGCGTGAAGTACCGGAATCTCGGTGGCCAGCGCGTAGCCGGTGCTGCCGGTAATGCCCCAGCGCCACGGCCAGGGGTGTAAGGTCAGTGATATCGCCGCCTGCACCGGCGGCTGGGAGACAAACGGCGAGCGCAGGAGCTGTTGGCGATCGGCGAGGATTTCCGGGCTGACGGTACGGACGATATTTTCCCTCTGTACCCAGCCTGCGGCCCGCTGATCGCGCTTCATCCCCCGTACGCCCACCGGAATGCGGGCGTTAGCATCAACGTCGCGTCGTACCACCACCGGCAGGCTAATATGCCAGTGCTGTGCGACCCAGGACTCCTCAATCGCCTCCAACGCGGCGGCATTATTCAACCAGACTAAATCATGAGGACGCGGCGTTGATGACATCGTTAGATTCCTGACGTTAAGGTGATAAACAGCGGCAGCGACAGAATACACAGAACCGAGCTTAACAGCAGCACCGCTTCCGCATCCGGCGACTGCACGCCAAAGCGGTTGCCGAAGACCACACCAAAGAAACCGGCCGCCAGCGCAATCATCAGAATGGCGGTAATGGCGATAGAGCCGTGCAGCCCCAGCAGCATCACCAGACCCCAGGCGATAAACGGCTGCACCAGCAGTTTGACGATAGTGGAAGTGGCAATCAGCGCATTGAGCTGCAGCTTACGCGCCGACAGAATCACCCCGGTCAGGAACAGCGCGGCGGCGGTCGCCGCCAGGCCCAGCGGTTTGATAGAGGCGAGCAGCAGATCCGGCATTTTGATACCGATGGCCGAAAGCACGACCCCCAGCAGCGGACCCCAGACAATCGGTTTTTTCACCGAACGCCACATCAGAACCGGCAGCATTGCCAGCGTCGAGCCGCTGTTCTCTCCGGCGGCGAGCGCTTTTTCACGTTCCAGAATCAGCAGGCAGAACGGCGTCATCAGTACCGATCCGCAGGCGATGGAAACGGCGACGGAGAGGGAGGTGGATGCGCCTTCGCCGAGCACGCTGCCCAGAATCGGCAGGCCAAGCGCGGCGTAGTTAGGCAGCGCGACGGTCAGGGTCAGCACGGCGGCATCCTGCGGCGAGCGCTTGAAGACGCGGGTCGCGAGGAAGTAGATGGCCGCATAGGTAATCCACATCGCCCCGGTCAGCACCAGCACCAGCGGCGATTGCGCGACAATACCGCTCCACGGCGTTTGCACCGTGGCGCTGAACAGCGTGGCGGGCAGGGCGAAGTCCATCACGAAGATGTTGAGTAAAGAGACGTTTTTGTTATCGACCATTTTGGCCTTGCCGGCCCAGAAGCCCAGCAGCATGATGACAAAAATCGGCGCGAGGGCATGAATAATCACATAAGTCATAAATCACCTGTAAATGAAAATAGAGTACTGGCGCGATTGTTATAATTTCTAAAAGCGGTTTATTTCCGGGGCGCGCGATGGCGCCCCGGGCGGCCGCTTCCGGCAGGTTTTCTTCTACTTAGGGACTGACTACCAGCTGGCGCGCATGCGATCGCGCACCTGTTGGGAACTACGGCGGTTCTCCGCGCCAAGGCGGCACTTCAGCGAGACATCCCGGCGGGCGTCAGCGATGGCGTCGCGCAGGGTGTCGGTGACCAGCGTCAGATCGCGGGCGTCCGGCGCGTCAGGATTGCTGATATCCAGCAGGGCGGAGAGCAGGCCGAGCGTTGCGTAGTTGCTGACGTCATAGGCCATCGGCGGAATGGTTGCCGCCAGTTTCTCCAGCGCCTCAACGGTGCGCAGGGTGATCCGCGCGGCGGACTCTTTACCCATCGCATGCACCAGTACCCCGGCGTCGTTAAAGGCGATCAGACGATTGGCCTGGTAGCCGTGGGCGAGAAACGCCCCGGACATCGCTTTGCCGACGATCAGACCAATCACCGGATGTCCGGCAAGCCGCGCCTTGGCGTAGGCGCCCGCGGCGCCCGCCAGCGCCTGATGAATACCGAACGCTTCTTCGCGACGGCCATAGGCCTGGCTGGGGACATCGATAACCGCGATAATCGGGCGCTTCACCGCGTTATTGGCATCGGCGTCGATGGTTTCGTTGACCACTTTGGCCAGCGTCCAGCCTTCGAGCAGGCCGACTTCACCCTGAGCGGCGCGTGGATAATGGTTATTAGCATCCGGCACCACGGCGATAAAACGGGCGGTTTCACCGTTAAAATCGGCATCGGCAACCTGCACCGAGGGGCACAGACCGGTCATTAGCGGGGCGTTCGGCGCCAGCTGGTTTAGCCACAGCGCGGCGCGGTTTGTGAACTGGTTCATTATTTCTCCTCCCGGGCGAATAGCTGTTTGATCTGAGCGGTATCCGCCTGCTGGCGGGTATCGAAATGGGTCAAACGGGTCAGGAAATCTTCATATTTGTCGCTGCGATGCTGCGCGGGCACGCCTTTGGCAATGGCTTCGTTCATCGCGCTTTTCACCGCGTTGATGCCATCGCCCACCAGGGCATCCACCAGCCCGCTGGCGTAGCGAATTTCGCCGCCGGTCATGCTCCAGATAAACGGACGGTCGCGGGAGTCGTACTCTTCAATCCCCGCTTCCTGTTCAATAACCTGCGGTCCGTTGAGGCCCAGACGCGCTTCACGGGTGACAATCAGGTAGCTGCACAGCGCCGCGGCGATGGACATCCCGCCGAAGCAGCCGACGGTACCGGCGACAATGCCGATTACCGGGGTGTAGCGGCGCAGGTCGACAATCGCGGCGTGAATATCGGCGATGGCGGCAAGGCCCAGATTGGCTTCCTGCAGGCGCACGCCGCCGGTTTCCAGGCACAGCACCGCCTGGGTAGGAATGCCGTTGCGGTTATCTTCCGCCGCCAGCTCAAGGGCGGCGGCCATTTTCGCGCCGGAGACTTCGCCCATGCTGCCGCCCTGGAAGGTACCTTCGATGGCAATGACTACCGCCGGCTGGCCGTTAATGGTGCCTTTTGCGACGACCATACCGTCGTCGGACTGCGGGACGATGCCCTGCGCGCCGAGCCACGGGGACATAATGCCGTCAAAGGGATCCAGCAGTTCGCGATAGCTGCCGTCATCCAGCAGGGTGCGGGCGCGTTCACGGGCGCGGAGTTCAATAAAGCTGCGATCGTTACGCATGAGCCACCTCCTCAAAAACCTGTTCAATACGGATCCGCGCGACGCCGGGCGTGGCGCCGAAATCGTGGATGATCAGCTGTCCGCCGGGCAGGCCGTTAATCAGGCTCAGTCGTTCGAACAGCGCGTTCCAGCGCGCCTGGCTGTTGTCCACGGAGGTGGTGATTTCGACGTTGAGCGTATCGCTCTGTCCGGCGGTATAGAGCACTTCCATATCGCCGGAGCCGACAACGCCTGCCAGCGCTTTGCCGCTGAGGGCGCGGTTGGCAGGGAATGACAATTTAATCTGTTCCATAACATCCTCTGAATGCGTTAAGCGGAAACCCGGTCGAGAAACAGGGTGGCGGCAAGAAGATCCGCCGCGCCACCCGGCGAGGCGTTCTGCGCCAGCATCTGCACGTCGAGACGCGCCAGCGCGGCGCGCCCCCTGGCTGTCGCACATCCTCCTGCCGCCAGCACCTCGCCTGCGCCTTGCCGCATCGCCTCAAGGCCCGCCATTCCGGCGCGGGAGAGCACGCAGGTATCGCTAAGCGAGGTCATAATCGCCATCAGCGCGTCAAGCCGGGCCTGATCCTCGCTGGCTCCCGCGGCCCGACTGCGCAATAGCTGCGGCAGCGCCAGGGTGGTGATGTGCGGAAAAGCGCGCTGCGCTTCTTCCCGCGCGCCGGGAACCTGCCAGCGGCGGCTGGCGCGCAGACCTTTACTGAAGGTCCTTGGCGCGCAGGCGTCCGGCAGACGGGCCAGGGCGGCGGCGGTTTCCGTAATTCTCTGTGCCTGACCCTCCCCCCCGAGCATCGCCGTCGCGCTGACCAGCAGGCCCAGCGCCCAGATAGCGCCGCGATGGGTATTGACCCCGGCGGTCGCCTGCATCATCCGCGCTTCGCCTTCGCGGCCAAGCCGGCCAACGGTTTCGCGCAGGGCAACGTCGGCCGGACGCCGCCAGCTCTGCTGAGCCAGCGCGTGAAAGGTCGGCTGCAGACTGTGGGCCGAACGCTCCATCAGGGCCAGGTTCAGGTCCTGATGCGCGCCGTTGCCGCGGCTATCCACCAGGCCCGGCTTGGGGCTGAGTCGCGCTTCGTCAACCAGGCAGGCGCTGGCGGTCTGGGCCAGCCAGCGGGCCCGGGTTTCAGCAACGTGGGGAGAGAGTTTTTTCATTACCAGCTCCGGAATTTTGCCGGTGGGTTGTACAGACCGTCGGACCACTCCACCAGATCGGCTACGCTGCCGGCGGCGAGCAGAGAGCGGGTGGCGTCGCTGCGGCGGATACCGATATCTTCCGGATAGACGACTTTGCCGCTTTGGCGCAGTGCGGCCACGCGTTTGGCGTCAATGCCGAGCCCGATATCGGTGATCCCGGCCACGGCCGCCACCATTGCCCGGCGCTCTTCCAGGCTTTCCGCCCGATAGAGATAGGCGATGCCTTCTTCGGTCAGCACGTGGGTGACGTCATCGCCGTAAATCATCACCGGCGCCAGCGGCATTCCGGAGGTTTTGGCGACCTCAACGGCGTCGAGTTTTTCCACGAAGGTCGGTTTCACGCCCGCCTGGAAGGTTTCCACCATCTGAACGACCAGCTTTTTACCGCGCTGCATCGGATCCGGTTCGGTGATCATGTTGAGCCATGCCGGCGTAGCGTGGCGGCGACCGTGCGGGTCGTGGCCCATATTCGGCGCGCCGCCGAAGCCGGAGAGGCGGCCGCGGGTCACCGTCGAGGAGTTGGCGTAGCCGTCAACCTGTAAGGTCGAGCCGATAAACATATCTACCGCATACTGTCCCGCCAGCTGGCAGAACGCGCGGTTGGAGCGCATGGAGCCGTCGGCGCCGGTGAAGAAGATATCCGGACGCGCGCGAATGTACTCTTCCATTCCCAGCTCGCCGCCGAAGCAGTGCACGCTCTCGACCCAACCGCTTTCAATTGCCGGAATAAGGGTGGGGTGCGGGTTCAGCGTCCAGTGTTTACAGATTTTGCCCTTCAGGCCGAGCTGTTCGCCGTAGGTCGGCAGCAGCAGTTCGATGGCGGCGGTGTTAAAGCCGATCCCGTGGTTCAGGGATTGCACCTGATGCTCGGCGTAGATGCCTTTAATCGCCATCATCGCCATCAGGATATGTTCCTGCTTAATCAGACGCGGATCGCGGGTAAACAGCGGCTCGATAAAGAACGGTTTATCCGCGACGACCACGTAGTCAATCCACGAACCGGGGATATCCACGCGCGGCAGATCGCACTCGTCATCGACCAGTTCGTTAACCTGCGCAATAACGATGCCGTCATGGAACGCGGCGGCTTCCACCAGCGCCGGGGTATCTTCGGTGCTCGGCCCGGTGTACAGGTTGCCCTTGCGGTCGGCTTTGTAACCGGCGATCAGCGCGACGTTTGGCGACAGGTCGACGTACAGGCGAGAGTAAAGCTCGATGTAGGTGTGGATAGCGCCGATTTCCAGCAGGCCATCTTCCAGCAGCTGCGAAATACGCAGGCTTTGGGTACCGGAGAAGGAGAAATCAAGCTTGCGGGCGATACCTTTTTCGAAGAGGTCCAGGTGCTCGCTGCGCCCGACGCTCGGCATAATCATATGCAGGTCGTGAATTTTTTGTGGGTTAACTTCCGCCAGCATCCGCGAGAGGAAATCAGCCTGTTTCTGGTTGTTGCCTTCCAGCACCACCCGGTCGCCGGGGGCCAGCAGCTGCTCAAGAACGGCGACCAGCTGGTCGGTGGGGATCACTTTGCCCGAGACCTTCGCCTCGGTCAGTCGCCGCTGTTTTTCCGTACGGCGACGGTTCCAGACGCGTCCCGTCGTTTGTTCGGCACTCATTATTAACCTCCTGATTCGACGAATCGTTTTGATTGTCCTGGTGTGGAAGTAAGTGTGCGTCGCGAGGTGGCGGGCATCAATTAAGGCCGATGGCGAATCGTTAGCGTAAGAGTAATGATTGGCGGGGCAGAGATGTGATGACGATCAATAATGATTGCGAATGATTGGTCTACGAGCAGGGGACGTACCGGGTTGAGGCATTGGCACGGCTTCCCGGCTCGCACTGCGTTTAGCCGGGCTACGGGTTAAGGGCGTCTGCGGGCCGGTAGCCCGGACAGATGCGCCGCATCGCCTCCGGGGAAGTTCAGCGGCTCCGCGCTCTGCTCCCGGGGGCGGCGCAAAGCGCCTGCCCGGGCTACAGGTTAAGGGTCGTCTGCGGGCCGGTAGCCCGGACAGATGCGTCAGCATCGCCTCCGGGGAAGCGTGCGCAATGGCGTTAGTTTTTACTCAAATCACTCAGCAGAAAGGCAATACTTTGCCCGGCCACCGTCTGTTCGAGGGCGATTTTGACGATAATCGTCAACGGTACCGAGAGTAGCATACCCACCGGGCCCAGCAACCAGCCCCAGAAGATCAATGACAGGAAGACCACCAGCGTCGACAGCCCCAGCCCGCGGCCCATAATGCGCGGTTCAAGAATATTGCCGAACACCAGGTTAATCACCAGATAGCCTGCCAGGACCACCAGCGCTTCGTACAGACCGCCAAACACCAGCACCTGCAGGATCGGCGGGATCGCCGCGAGCACCGAACCAATGTTGGGAATGTAGTTGAGCGCAAAGGCCAGCAGTCCCCACATAAAAGCAAAGCGGACGTCCAGCAGCACCAGCATTCCCCAGACCACCAGGCCTGTCACCAGGCTGATGGCGGTTTTTAACACCAGGTAGTGGGAGACGCTATCCAGCGCGCGCTGAATCGCGCCCATTCCCTCCACCGGCCGCGACATCAGCTGCTGCAGCTTCGCGGGAAGCTGCGGCACTTCCAGCAGCATAAAGACCACCGTCAGCAGCAGCAGGAAGATAGAGGACATCGCGTTGGAAAGCTGGGTGAGCAGGCCGGTCACCAGCGTCATCACCGCGTTGGGGTCAATATACTTGTTCAGCTCCACCACCGACACGGTAAAGCCGAAGCGCTGTAGCCAGGGCGCAACGGTCTGCATCGGTTCATAGAGATAATTACGGTACTGCGGCAGGGTGCGCGCAAGCTCGTTAAGCGACGTGCCGAGCGAGGCCAGCAGCACAACGGCCAGCAGGACAATCACGCCGACCAGGAGCGAAATAGCCAGCACCCGCGGTACCCGGCAGCGCACCATGAGCTGAACCAGCGGGTTTATCACCACCGCCAGAAAGATCGCCAGAACAAAAGGAACGATAATATCCGCCGCGAAGCGAATGCCTGTCAGAATGATAACCAGCATGCCGAGCATGATGACTATTTTTAAGCCGTTAAGCGTGATGATGGGTTTGGCCATACCGCTCCCTGCGAGAGAAAAAATGGGGTCTAATGTGAGTCATTGTAGACGTTGGCAAAGTCGGCGTCTCAGCGCGTCGCGTCCGCTAAAATGAAAAAAAACGACCAATTAATCAATAATGGCCGGAACGATATCATAATGGTGATTGCGATCGGAAAAAACTAATCCAAATCAAATACCAGAGGTAAAGAACTGCAAAGACTTTGAGTTAAATGTGGCGTTATGGTACAAATCTGCGTGTGTATAACTACAGAGGACAATTTTGATCCGCAAATGACGAGAAGCAATACCGCGGATAATTGTAATTTTATGGACAATCAGTTCAGGATGTATATTTCTTTTCACCCTGCAGTATCCCTCTCTCACTCCCGCTTTCTCGGCGAGCAGCACTGGCGCTCGGCGCTTTAGTCTTCTTCTCTCTGCCTGAGCTGGCGCGCTGCGCACGGCTAATTTAACGTCAGAATTTTTCCGGTTTACTTCTCTGTAAGCCGCCATGGATTATATTCTCAAGCAGGAGAAGGGATCATGTTTTATTGGATTTTATTAGCTTTAGCTATCGTTGCTGAAATTACCGGCACGTTGTCGATGAAATGGGCAAGCGTAAGCGGCGGCCATACTGGTTTTATTTTAATGCTGGTCATGATCGCGCTTTCTTATATTTTTCTGGCTTTCGCGGTGAAAAAAATCGCCCTCGGCGTGGCCTATGCCCTCTGGGAGGGGATCGGCATTTTACTGATCACTATCTTCAGCGTCCTGCTGTTTGATGAGACGCTGTCGACGATAAAAATCGCCGGCCTGGTGACCCTGGTCGCCGGGATTGTTTTGATTAAATCGGGGACGCAGAAAGCGGTGAAGCCGGGCAAGGAGAAAGCGCATGCAACAGTTTGAGTGGGTCCACGCCGCCTGGCTGGCGCTGGCGATTGCGCTGGAAATTTTGGCCAACGTTTTTCTGAAATTTTCCGACGGCTTTCGACGTAAATTCTACGGCATTATGTCGCTGGCGGCGGTCCTGGGCGCCTTTAGCGCGCTTTCGCAGGCGGTCAAAGGAATTGACCTGTCGGTGGCCTATGCGCTGTGGGGCGGTTTCGGTATCGCGGCGACCATTGCCGCCGGCTGGGTGCTGTTTGGCCAGCGGCTGAATCATAAAGGCTGGGCCGGTCTGCTTCTGCTGGTGGTCGGCATGGTGTTAATTAAACTCGCCTGATATGATGCCGCCTGTGAATGCGGGCGGCAAATTCTGCTCTCTGTATTACGCTTAAAAAAGAGCCAGTTCGGCGTATTTTGCTGCCGGCCGATATGAGGGCAGAACATGATTCATTTGCCAGGCTGGCGCAATATTCCCTCCGCCAGAACGCTGTCCATCATGATTGTCCTCGCCGGGATCGGCTTAATCGTGTCCATTGTTTCGCTTCTTTATCTCACCCAACACCTGATCGGCCTGAAAGCAAACGAAATTGATAAGCATCGTTCCGTGCTATCGGTGGATGGGGCGGTGCAGACCTCGGTGAACCGCGTGCTGTCGCTGGTGATGGATAACGCTATCTGGGATGATGCGGTGCATCAGACCTATGCCGACAGGCTCGATCCGCAATGGCTCTACAACTCATGGGGATCGGGTTTTAAAATCAATAATCTCTATGACGGCACTTTCGTACTCGACCAGCACTATCGGGTGCTGTGGGGATCGTTTCGCAGTGAGAGCTTTACCGAGCAGGATACCCAATTCCTCGGCAACGGTTTTCGTGCGCTTATCTCGCAGCATGCCGCCGCGCTGCGCAGCGGTAAAAGCGCTTATGCCGGCATCACGCGAACCCGCGCCGGTATTGCGTTTATTGGTATTGGCCTGATTCGCCCGACGGCAGGGCGGCTACAGGTGCATGATGATACGCGTCGCTATCTGGTGATCACCCGCCATATCAACTCGCAAATGCTTGAGCGCCTGGGCGACACGTTTCAGATTCGCAACCTGCACGTCACGCCAGGCGGCGGTGAATACAGTATTCCGCTGCGCACCCAGGCCGGGGAGATCGTGGGTCACCTGAGCTGGCAGCCGGGGCTTCCCGGCGCGGAAGCCGCGCGGGCGGCCTCCGACAGTATGCGGCTGATTGCCGCCGTGGCGGCTGGGCTGATCCTGCTGTTTATTCTCTTCAGCTACCTCGGGCTTTACAAGCTGGCGCGCGGCGAAAAGCTGGCGCGCGACAGTGCCATGACCGACTGGCTGAGCCGCCTGCCAAACCGACGGGCGCTGATCGAACGCCTTAACCAGGTGTGCGAAACCTCCCAATACCAAATGCAAAGCGTGGTATTTATCGATCTCGACGGCTTTAAGGATGTTAATGATAACTACGGCCATGACGTTGGCGATGCGCTGATTATTCATATCGCTAAAGAACTTCGGGAGCGCGTTCCGCCTGAAGGGATGCTGGCGCGTATGGGCGGCGATGAGTTCGCGATGACGGTAAGCGGCGAACAGGCGGTAAATCAGGCGCTGGCTTTTGCCTGGGCGGTACTGGAACTGTTAAAAGCGCCCGTTATCCTCAACGAGCGAAAAATTTATATCAGCGCCAGTATCGGTATCGCCAGCGGCCTCCCGGCAAGCTGCTCCAGCACCGAGCTTTTTCGCCGCGCTGATATTGCCATGTACCATTCGAAGAAAACCGGCAAAGGGCGCACGACCTGGTATGACGAAGCGCTCAGCGACGCGCGGCAGTATCAGCTGAATATCGAAAATGGCATTCGTCAGGGACTGGAGAACGAAGAGTTTGATGTCTGGTATCAGCCGATTGTCAACGCCGATACGCTGGTTATGGAAGGCGTGGAAGCGCTGCTGCGCTGGCCGCGGCGTCCTCAGGGGGCACTGCCGCCGGATGCGTTTATCGGTATCGCCGAAAGTAGCGGTTTGATCTACGCGCTTGGCCAGTTTGTGCTTGAACGCGCCTGTAGCGAACTGCAGCCACTGGACGATCTGCTGCTGTCGGTGAATATCTCCCCGGCGCAGTTCCGCGATCCGGAGTTTGAGTCGCGGGTGGTGCAGGTGCTGGGCCGCTGTCATTTCCCGGCCCGTCGGTTACAGCTCGAAGTCACGGAGAGCTACGTTCTGGAGAATCCCGAGCGGGCGAAGTCGGCCATTGAGAATTTAAGGGCGCTTGGCATCGCGGTGGCGCTCGATGATTTTGGCACCGGCTATTCCAGCATCGGCTATTTACGCAGCTTCAGCTTCGACAGTCTTAAAATCGACAAGTCCCTGGCCGGGCTGGTGGATGTGGATACCCAGGCGGCGGAGCTGGTGCGCGGGACCGTCCGTATTGCCGGAGCGTTAGGCATCACGGTGGTGGCGGAGGGCGTTGAGAATCAGCAACAGCTGGCGCTGCTGCGGCGGGCGGGATGCGACAGATTGCAGGGTTTCTTTTTCAGCGAGCCGATGCCCGTCGCGTCGTTATTGCAGCTGCGCCAGCAGCAAGGCTGACCGCTTACTGGGCAGCCAGCGCTTCAAGCTTATCGCGAAAGCCGGTGACGGAGATGGCGCGGTTGTCCGCCCGCCAGCGATCTTTTGGTCCAGGCGCCGAACTCTGCACCGCAATCACCTGCCAGCCGTCGTCGGTTTTCAGCAGCAGCGGCGAGCCGCTATCCCCCGGCAGCGTATCGCACTGATGAGAGAGCACCGATGTCTGCGCCCAGCCGGTGACTACGCAATCCTGGTGGGTATAGAGATTATCCAGATGATCTTCCGGATAGCCAGACTGAGTCACTTTTCGTTCTGCGGTTTTTAGCGCGGCGGTCAGATCGGCTTTGCTGCCGCTAAAAATCGGCACCGGCGTAATGCCGGAAGGGGCGTAGCGCAGCACGATAAGGCCAAAATCCCACGGCGCCGCGGCGCTGGGAACTATCCAGCCATCGCCGTCCGCCTTAAGCCGTTTCCCCAGCGAAGGATCTACGCGGCCTTCAATACCGTGAATTTCGTACACCCAGCCGCCTTTACGCGAGATAAAACGCAGCGCGACGGGTTTATCCGGTTTGCCTTTGGGCGGCGTGAGCAGGCAGTGCCCGGCGGTGAGCGCCAGATTGGGGGCGATAAGCGTGGCGGTACAGAGATTACCGCTGGCGGTTTCCAGTTGCCCAATCGCATCCCAGGGATCGTCCGTGGGGTTGCTGACCGGTTTTCGGTCGTCGTGACCAAAAAACAGCGTCTTAATATCTTTTGCACTCATGCCATCATCGTCAGCCTGGACCAGCGCTGGAAACAGGGAAATTGAACACAGTAATAACAGGACGTCTCTACGCATATCACTCTCTGGGGAGATAATTATGTATATTGAAAGTAGCAGCAGATTTAAGTTTATGAAAGTTAAGAATAATTTTAATTAAGCCAGGCGGCAGGCGAAATCAGCAAAAAACGCCAGTCGCTTACGGATGAATGGCGTGAATTCAATATGTTAACGCCATTTTCCTGCGGCGTTATTTCCGCAGAAAAGGGCAGCGGAAGCAACATAAATCGTGTATCCGAACGTACAACCGGCGGGTGCCGAATAAAGGATTTGCTGTTCAGCTTTTTCTCAAGGCAGTTAATGGCGAAAACGGCCAATATCACGCAAAAAAAGAGATATCTTCACAGGAAAATCGGACTTCTTTACCTGTTTATCACTTACTTTCAAAGCGAAACATTTTCTCACCGAAAACGTTGTTATTGCTATCACCTTGTTGAGCAAACAGAGATGTTATCCCGGCGATGATATCTGCAATGTCAAACACCCGATGTACGGGAGGATTTATGTCTAAACAAGGTATTCGCGCATTGGTTTACGTTTCGCTGGTATCAGCAATGATTTGGGGCGCGACGGGCTATCTGCTGGTGACGGCGGTTCACGTTCTTTAATCCGCGGCCTCATCGTGGCGGAACCAGGCAGGTTTAAGCGGCGGGCTGAGCGCGTTTTGCGGCCAGCGCCGCCCGTTCCGGCGTTTGATTGATAGCTAAATCCCCGGGCAGGCCGCCGGTGTTCTCGTCAGCAAAATTTTCGTCCCTTACATTTTCTCTTCCGGGCGCTAACGCTGCCGGCACTATTGCGTGAAGGTGCCGTTGCGCAGCAGGTGGCAACAAAGCGTAGCGGGGTGATGGCAGGTTTGGCGACCGCATTAAGCGACCCCAACGATATTCTCTTTTTTCCGCAGTCTATTCATATCGCCGACGGTATCGGCTGCTGTGTGGGGCTGTTGACGGCGGTGTGGGTGCGTATCGACCGGAGCGTGCTTTCGCTTGATATTCTGGCGGTTCGTCGTTGGCTAACGGCGCGTTACGTCAAACGTTTGACGACGGTCTCGGCGACAACCTGTGGCAGCAATAGGTTTAGTAAAGAAAAAAACGGCTGGCGACCAGCGCGCAGATAATCAGCAGGATCAGGATGAGCTCAAAACGATAGCGCCGCAGCATGGTGCTCTCCAGAAAAAAACGGCGCTGAAGCCAGCGCCGATATCATATCACATCGCTTAACCCGGGAGATTAAGCAGCCGGTTGTGCAGCTGGTTTAGCGGTATGATGTTTGGTGGTTTTGTGGTGTTTTTTCGCTGCCTGTGCTTTCTGAGCTACTGGTTTAGCAGCGGCTTTTTTGTGTTTCTTAGCGGCCTGAGCTTTCTGGGTGGCAGCCGGTTTAGCTTCTGCTTTTTTGTGCTTTTTAGCGGCCTGCGCTTTCTGGGTGGCAGCGGGTTTAGCGGCTGCTTTTTTGTGCTTTTTCGCAGCCTGCGCTTTCTGCTCAGCAGCCGGTTTCGCAGCGGCGGTATGGTGTTTCTTGTGGTGGGTCGCTTTAGCGGTGGTGCTGTGAGTTGCAGCAGCCGGCGCCGGAGTCGTGGTGGTGGCAGCATCGGCAGCGAAAGCAACAGAAGACAGACCCATTGCAGCGGCAACGACCAGAGCTAATACTTTTTTCATTCTGATATCCTCGAAAAGGTTTCTTGTTTCAACCCCACTGCGGGGCCGTTGAAAGAACTATATGCCTGTCTTATCGAGGTTTCCGTGAGTGTTTGGTATCGGCGTGTAACCATATGTACAACGCGCTGCTACAACAATGGGACACGGCGTCGGGCGCGGCCCGACGCCGGTGATTTACAGATAACGCGAGGTAAGGTGCTGGCGGAAATAGTCGCTGTTAAGGTCTTCTCCGGTTGCATGCTGAATCAGCTGCGAGGTGGTAAAACGGCTACCGTGCTGCCAGATATTTTGCCGCAGCCAGTCAAACAGGGCGCTGAAGTTACCGTTGGCGATATCGCTTTCCAGCTGCGGCAGCGCCCGTCTGGCGGAAGCCATCAGCTGAGCGGCGTACATCGCGCCAAGCGTGTAGGAAGGGAAATAGCCAAAACCGCCGTCGGTCCAGTGGATATCCTGCATACAGCCGTCGCGATAGTTGCCGAGGGTGGAAAGTCCCAGCCAGTGCTGCATTTTTTCATCCCACAGCGCCGGAATATCCTCGACCTCAATATCGCCATCAATCAGCGCGCGTTCAATTTCGTAGCGCAGAATAACGTGTGCCGGATAGCTCACTTCGTCAGCGTCGACGCGGATAAAGCCCGGCTTGACGCGCTGATTCCATGCGATGAAGTTTTCGTGGCTAAAGGCCGGCTGTTCACCAAAGTACTGGCGTACCGTTGGCAGCAGGCGCTGCAGGAAGGCGTCGCTACGGCCAAGCTGCATCTCGAAAAACAGGCTTTGCGATTCATGGATCGCCGTGGAGCGGGCGAGGGCAATGGGCTGATCGAGCCAGTTGCGCGGCAGGTTTTGTTCATAGCGCGCGTGGCCGGTTTCGTGAATGACGCCAAACAGCGCGCTGAGCAGGTCGTTTTCGTTGTAGCGCGTGGTGATACGGACGTCCTGGGGCACGCCGCCACAGAACGGGTGGGCGCTGATATCCAGGCGTCCGCCGTCAAAATCAAATCCCAGCACGCGCATCGCCTCCAGCCCCAGCTCGCGCTGGTCGGCAATCGGAAACGGCCCTTGAGGTTCGATGAGCGGCGTTTGCGCCTGCTTCTCAACCACCTTCTCCAGCAGCGAAGGAAGCCAGGATTTCAGGTCCGCGAACAGTACGTCAAGACGGGCGCTGGTCATATCGGGTTCAAAAATATCCAGCAGCGCGTCGTAGCGGGAACCGCCTTTTGCCGCAGCCCGAATCTGCGCCTCTTCGCGACTCAGTTTGACGACGTCACGCAGGTTCTCGGCAAAACCCTGCCAGTCGTTCGCCGGACGCTGGCTACGCCAGGCGTGCTCGCAGCGGCTACCCGCCAGCGATTTCGCTTCCACCAGGCTTTCCGGCAGCAGCGCCGCCTGTTCGTACTGGCGGGTCATTTCGCGCAGGTTGGCCTGTTCCACATCATTTAGCTCTTCCTGAAGCGCATTCTGCAGCCATTCACCCACTTTTTTATCGGTCAGGATCTGATGCTGCAAAACGCCAAGCTCGGCCAGCGCTTCGCCGCGGGCCGCGCTGCCGCCGGGGGGCATCATGGCGAACATATCCCAGCCGGCGATGGCGGAAAGATGCGAGAAGCGGGAGAGTCGCTGGAAGGTGCGGGTAAGCTGATGATAATTTTTATTTTCGGTCATGTTTACACTCTGACGGTGGCAAGTGAACAAAAGCTTTTTCGTGGACCTACACTATCGCGATCCGCCGATGGGGTCGAGGGATGCGGGCGCTTTCGACATAAATCACCCCGACGTTAATGGGAAATTGCCCACAGCGTCGGCTCGCCCGCTCGACGCAAGCATCAGCATAATGTAGTGATTAATCGATTGCGTATTTTATGTTTGGCTCGAAATAATCCAGATGTGCGTAAAGTAGCAGACGCTTTCTCTGAACTACGGCTAAACTTAATGCAGGCACAGGCCGCCGATGCGAGGTGGATTATGAATCCGTTTACCTGGCTGTTTATAGCACTGCTTTCCGTCGATGCCGTTAGAGAACTGTTGGGAATGTCGTCGGTACTGGGGATGTGGTGAAGAGCGTGGCCCGTTTCAGGCCACGTTAATCTGCGTTATTTCAGTCGCTTGTGTAAACACGCGCCGGTGAGCAGCGCCGCCAGCAGCATCAGCGCGATAAACCCACCTACGCCGTTCCAGCCGTAGTTATGCCAGAATACGCCGCCTAACGTCCCCGCCATGCTGGAACCCAGATAGTAGCTGAATAAATAGAGCGATGACGCCTGGCCGCGGGCACGACGCGCGCGCGGGCCAATCCAGCTGCTGGCCACCGAGTGGGCCGCGAAGAAACCCGCGGAAAACAGCAGCATGCCGATAAAAATCAGCCACAGCGACGAGAACAGGGTCAGCAGCAGGCCACCGAGCATCACCGCAGTCGAGAACAGCAGCACCGGGCCGCGACCGTAGCGAACGGTCATGGCCCCGGCTTTCGGCGAACTCCAGGTACCGGTCAAATAGGCCACCGATAGCAGGCCAACGACCGCCTGGCTGAGGGACCACGGCGAAAGCATCAGGCGGTAGCCGATATAGTTAAACAGCGTCACGAATGACCCCATTAACAAGAAACCCTCAAGAAACAGCAGCGGCAGCCCGCGATCGCGCCAGTGCAGGCGGAAGTTGATCAGCAGCGATTTTGGCCGCAGCGAGGTTGGACGGAAGTGGCGCGATTCCGGCAGGATGCGCCAGAACATCAGCGCGGCCGCCAGCGCGAAGCCGCTAATGACCGCCAGCGCTATCCGCCAGCCGAAGAAATCGGTAAATACCCCCGTCAGCAGACGGCCGCTCATGCCGCCAATGGAGTTTCCGCTGATATAAAGACCCATTGAGAACGCCACCACGCTGGGGTGAATCTCTTCGCTCAGATAGGTCATGCCGACCGCCGCCACGCCGCTCAGCGACAGGCCGATCAGGGCGCGCATCATCAGGATCCCATGCCAGCTGGACATCATCGTCGACAGCAGTGAGCAGCAGGAGGCTAGCACCAGCGCGGTAACCATCACCTGTTTGCGGCCAATGGCGTCGGACAGCGGACCGGTAAACAGCAGGCCGACCGCCAGCATCGCCGTGGAAATCGACAGCGAGATACTGCTGCTGGCCGGTGAGACGCCGAATTCACTGGAGAGCACCGGGAGGATCGGCTGGACGCAATAAAGCAGCGCGAACGTCGCCAGTCCGGCAGAAAAGAGGGCGAGAGTGACGCGAATAAATTGCGGAGTACCGCGTTTGATAAACTGGTTTGGCTGAGGAGCGATGATGTCGCTGACGTCGTTTGCCGGGGCGGTGTCAACGGTAGTTGTACGACTCACGGAAAAATCCTTGCTGATATACAGAGAGTTAAGTGACCGCAATGGCCACTTATTCAGGGTATGAAAATGTAAATATTCTGTCTAATATATTAATAATCTCAAATAAGACGTTTTAAATATGAATATTGAACTGCGCCATCTGCGCTATTTTATTGCCGTGGCGGAAGAGCTCCATTTTGGCCATGCGGCGGCGCGGTTAAATATCTCTCAGCCGCCGCTTAGCCAGCAGATTCAAATCCTTGAACAGCAAATTGGCGCGCGTCTGTTTGCTCGTACTAATCGCAGCGTCAGCCTGACCGAAGCCGGAAGGCAGTTTCTCGCCGATAGCCGGCAGATCCTCTCGCAGGTCGATGATGCTGCCGCGCGCGCGGCTCGGCTTCACCACGGCGAAACCGGCGAGCTGCGCATTGGATTTACCTCATCGGCCCCCTTTATCAAGGCGGTTTCCGACACGCTGTCGACCTTTCGCCGCCGCTATCCCGATGTACATATTCAGACGCGGGAAACCAACACGCGCGAGCAGATTGTGCCGCTGAACGAGGGCGCGCTGGATCTGGGACTGATGCGTAATACCCAGCTGCCGGATACCCTGGTCTGGGAAAGAGTGCTGCGCGAACCGCTGCTGGCGATGGTGCCCCGCGATCATCCGCTGGCCAGCAAGCCGCGCGTAAGCCTGCGGGAACTGGCGCGGGAGCCGTTCGTGTTTTTCGATCCCCATGTGGGTACCGGGCTGTATGACGACATTCTGGGCTTGATGCGCCGCTACGACCTGACGCCAGCCATCACCCAGGAGGTGGGGGAGGCAATGACGATTATCGGCCTGGTGGCCGCCGGTCTTGGCGTGTCGATTTTACCGGCGTCCTTCAGGCGGGTCCAGCTGTTGGAAATGTGCTGGCTGCCGATCGAAGAGCAGGACGCGGTGTCGGAAATGTGGCTGGTGTGGTCGAAGCATCACGAACAGGGGCAAGCGGCCCGGCGTTTTCGTGAATCGCTGCTTGCCAGCGCCACATGAGACATTTAGGACAAATAACGGCTAAAAATGTGCGGTAAATCACAAGGCTAAGCAAAAATTTGACGAGTACCGTTGAAGTGCTTCACCATAGCCATCAGTTTATTTCGAAGCGCGAAAATAAAGGGAGTCAACGGTGGTAGCGGACAGTCAGCCAGGCCATATCGATCAAATTAAGCAGACCAACGCGGGCGCGGTTTATCGCCTGATTGATCAGCTTGGCCCGGTGTCGCGCATCGACCTCTCGCGCTTCGCGCAGCTGGCCCCTGCCAGCATCACCAAAATCGTCCGCGAAATGCTGGAAGCGCATCTGGTCCAGGAGACGGAAATCCAGGAGCCAGGGAGCCGGGGAAGGCCTGCCGTTGGCTTGATGGTGGAAACCGAAGCCTGGCACTACCTCTCTATCCGCATCAGCCGCGGCGAGATCCACCTCGCGCTACGGGATTTAAGCAGCGCGCTGGTGGTGGAAGAGCAGCTGGAACTGGCGTTACAGCACGTTCAGCCCTTCGCGAGCCGGCTGCTCGATCAGGTTGACCAGTTCTTTATTCGTCACCAAAAGAAGCTGGAGCGTTTAACCGCCATCGCCGTCACCATGCCGGGGATCATCGATACCGAGCACGGTATCATCCACCGGATGCCGTTTTATGAAGACGTTAAGGACATGCCGCTGGGCGAAATCTTAGCCAATCATACCGGCGTATCGGTTTACATTCAGCACGATATCAGCGCCTGGACCATGGCCGAATCGCTGTTTGGCGCCTCCCGGGGAGCGCGAGATGTGATTCAGGTGGTGATCGACCATAACGTTGGCGCGGGCGTGATCACCGACGGTCGTCTGCTGCACGCGGGCAGCAGCAGTCTGGTCGAAATCGGCCACACCCAGGTCGATCCGTATGGTAAACGCTGCTATTGCGGTAACCATGGCTGTCTGGAAACCATTGCCAGCGTGGAGAGCGTGCTGGAACTGGCGCAGATCCGCATGGCGAAGTCGATGAGCTCAATGTTGCATCAGCAGCCGCTGAGCGTTGAATGGCTATGTCAGGCCGCGCTGCAGGGGGATTTACTGGCGCGGGACATTATCAGCGGCGTCGGGAACCACGTTGGACGGATTCTGGCGATTATGGTTAACCTCTTTAACCCGCAGAAAATCCTTATCGGCTCTCCCTTCAATCTCGCCGCGGATATTCTGTTTCCGGCAATATCTGATTGTATTCGACAACAATCGTTACCAGCCTACAGCCGACATATTGCCGTGGAAAGCACCCAGTTTTCTAACCGGGGAACGATGGCTGGCGCGGCCCTGGTAAAGGATGCCCTCTATAACGGATCGCTGCTGATACGACTGTTACAGGGTTAACATTTTTTCATATTCACACCAAAAATTGCGCTATCTCAAGCTGGCTTCCGGCAGCATCGCGTAGACTTTTTCCACAGTTGATTATTTCTCTCCCGTATATTTCATCAACATAACTGTGGGGTTAGTGATGTTTAAGCGTTTCTTCATGACAGGTACTGACACCGCTGTCGGCAAGACGGTGGTTTCCCGTGCGCTGTTGCAGGCACTGGCTGCCAGCGGCAAAAGCGTCGCCGGGTACAAGCCTGTGGCGAAGGGCAGTAAAGAGACGCCGGACGGACTGCGGAACAAAGATGCGCTGGTCTTACAGAGCGTGTCATCGCTGGTGTTACCGTATGAAGCTGTCAATCCCATCGCGTTAAGCGAAGATGAAAGCAGCGTGGCGCACAGTTGCCCGATCAACTACGGACTGCTGTCGGATGGTCTCCAGCGCCTCAGCGGCCAGGTTGAACATGTGGTGGTTGAAGGTACCGGCGGCTGGCGCAGCCTGATGAACGACCTGCGTCCGCTTTCGGAATGGGTGGTGCAGGAACAGCTGCCGGTGTTAATGGTCGTCGGCATTCAGGAAGGCTGTATCAATCATGCTCTGCTGACCGCGCAGGCGATTGCCAACGACGGCCTGCCGCTGATCGGCTGGGTGGCCAACCGGATTAACCCAGGCCTGGCGCATTATGCTGAAATCATCGAGGTGCTGAGCAAAAAGCTGCCGGCGCCGCTGATCGGTGAACTGCCTTACTTACCGCGCGCGGAGCAGCGTGAACTGAGCCAGTATATCGACTTATCGATACTCGGCGAGGTGATGGCGGTAGATAGAATCCCGGCGTAACGTCCGCGACAGCACCGACGCCAGTACGCTGGCAATCAGTAAACCGGGCAGTAAAACGTATTGTCCGGTCATTTCACAAATCATCAGCGTGGACATAATCGGCGCGTGGGTGGTGGCTGCCAGAAACGCCGCCATGCCGGTTAAGCCAACCACTATCGCGATAGCCTGGTAATCAGGTAGCCATAGTCCGGTCAGGCTGGCGAACAGCATGCCAATCCCCAGCCCAACAAACAGCGTTGGGGTAAAAACGCCGCCCGGCGCGCCGGAACCGCTGCTGGCCAGCACGGCGAGCAGCTTGCAGACAAACACCACAATCATGGCGCTGAAGAGCGGCGGCGAAAGAAGATAGCTTTGCACAACGCTATAGCCATTTCCCCAGACGGCCGGCGCGAGCAGCGACAGCAGACCGACGATAAGTCCGCCCAGCGCCAGCTGCCACGGAGGCGACAGGCGCAGCCGGACAAAGCACCGGTGGCTATAGCTCATCAGCCAGATAAACAGCGGCCCGCAAAGCCCGGCCAGCAGCGCCGTCGCCAGCATCAGCGCATAGTGCGTCGCGCTCAGGGTTTCGTGGAATTCAACGTGATACAGCGGAGCCGAATCGCCGTTCAGCAGATTGGTCAGCAGCAGGGCCACCACCGCGGCAATCACCACCGGGCCAAGCGACGCCAGCATCAGGGTGCCGAATAAGATCTCGGCGATAAACAGGCTCCCGGCCAGCGGAGCGTGGTAAGCGCTGGCCATCCCGGCGGCGGCGCCGCAGGCTACCCATAGCTTCCACTCTTCTTTTGGCGTAAAGCGGCGGGCGAACAGCGACGCGGCCAGCGCCGCCAGCAGGATCATCGCCCCCTCGCGACCGATGGCGCTGCCGGTCGTCACCACCAGCAGAGAGGCCAGCGATTTTACCAGGCTGGCTGGCGTATCAAACACACCGTCGCCGGTCTCGAGCGCTTCCATATAGTCGGTTGGTGCACGGGGCCGCGCAAGGGTGCGGCGCTGCCAGAGCCAGAGCAGGGCGCCAGCCGCAAGGCCGCCAAGCGCGGGCGTCAGCAACCGACGCCATGGTGGCAACGACTCGGCGGCGTTCACCAGGCTTCCGCTGTCATTGCTCAGAAACAGGCTTTCCAGACCGGTCATCGCATGGCGAAACAGGGCAACCGCGAGCGCGGCGAGGACGCCGACCAGCATGGCGATAACCATGCGGCGAAACATAACCTGAACATCAGGATAAGCGTGAAGACGATGCATCAGCGAATTCGGTTAACGGGGAATGGGGCTTATTTTTACCGGGAATAAGCATAGACGCAAAAGCGATAAGTGCGAAAGAGGCTAAAGGTGACGTTGTCACTAAATGCGTTATGCCCGGCGGGCGGGCATAACGTCAGGGCATTAGCGGTAGAGCGGCTTATCCGCGACCGCGCAGGGCAGCCGCGCCTGCCATCGCGTCAGCGTTTCTTGCGCCAGCTGACCAAGAGCCTGATAAAAAGGGTTTCCCGCCCCGGCAATAAACACGCTCAGAAAGCGGCCCGACCACGGGAGAAGATGCCAGGCCAGAAGCTGGTTAAATGCCTCATCCTGACCGGATTCACAAAGCCAGGCCGCCAGCAGCAGCAGCGTACCGAAGTGGTCTTCCGGTTCAGCGCGTTGCTCAGACAAACCGATGCCGTTAGCCCGCATCCACTCGCGCAGCGCCAGCGTAGAGTCGCCAAACAGCACGCTTTCTTTATCCAGCCAGACGGAGCCCCACGGCGGCGCAGGCAGCGCCCACGGGCCGATGAACAGCCGCTGCCAGGCGTCCGCCAGCGGTTCATCGTCTTCGAGAGCGAACTGCGCCGCCAGGCCGTTCGCGACCGGCCAGGGCCACTGACTTTGCCAGCTGCCGTCGCGCAGGGCGGCAACCAGCGGAGCAGCCTGCTCGCTGCCCGGAGCATAGGAGAACAATGCCCCCAGCGTACGGGCGCTGAGTGCGACGGCATCGCGGTCTTGCGATTGCATCATATCTATTCCTTACTGCAGAGGGTGCCGCGGCACCCATTCATTAACCGGCAATCGCCGTACCGACGGTCATATGTAGGCCATAAAACAGGCCGCGACCGATAAACTCGCCGAGTAATACCAGTATCAGTCCGAGCAGCAGGCTGGCGATGCGCGGGTTTTTCTTTCTTGCCAACGGGCAGATCCAGCAGCCAAGGCCCAGCGCCAAAAATGCTAAACGCAGGATTTGTAGCCAGCCGTAGTTTGGCAGCAGGGCGCTGGCCTGCTGCACGGAACTGCGGATCTCCGCCAGTTCGCTGTTCTGCAAAATGACCACGGCCAGGCTTGCCAGCAGCGCGAGGACGCTCATCGACGCGAAGACCGTGCCGTTAAAAGGCACGTTGGCTACCCGCAGCAGCAGGGCGGCGAAAAGCGGCCCGCACAGCACCATCGTCAGGAAGAAGGCGGCGGTGGTGTAGGCATTATACCAGGTCGGCACGGTATTAATTTGATAGACCAGGGTCATCTCCAGGACGAACAGGCAGCCGAGCAGCATGGTGAGCAGAAGCCAGGCCTTGGCCAGGATTGCCGGCATTTTGCCGAGAAACGTCAGCAACCACCACACTCCTCCGACGGCGAAAAACAGCGCGCCGCTGGCGATTTCATTACTTAACGCCGATGCGCCGACCCGGGTAAGAGAGTTAAATGCCCGCAGCGGCGAGCCGAGGTGGATAATCGACGCCAGAAAGCCAATCCCCATGACCAGCCAGATAAAAAACATGCAGCGCACCAGGCGCTGCCGGGCTTCGGAGTTATTATTCAGCGAAAGCCAGCCGAGCCCGCTGACGATTATCGCCCCTGCAACGCTTTGCCCCAGCACCGTAAACAGCACCAGCGGCCATTCATGCCATCCATTTCCCATTTTACACCTCCTTCGGATTGGCCAGATAGCCGGTGGTATCACCGCACGGACGCGCGTTGGCGTTCGGTTTGATCGCGATACTCGGCCTGGTGAAGTGCGCGGACGGCAGCGGGGCGACGGCGGCAAGCTGACCGTGCTTTTCGCGCAGTTCTTCGATGGGACCAAAGTCGAGCGCCCGCAGCGGGCAGGACTCGACGCAAATCGGCTTTTTACCCTCGGCGACCCGGTCATAGCAGCCGTCGCATTTGGTCATATGGCCCTTTGCCGCGTTGTACTGCGGCGCGCCGTACGGGCAGGCCATATGGCAGTAGCGACAGCCGATGCATACCTCTTCGTTCACCACCACAAAGCCGTCATCGCGCTTGTGCATGGCGCCGCTGGGGCACACTTTTGTGCAGGCCGGGTCTTCGCAGTGGTTGCAGGCGATGGACAGGTAATAGGCGAAGACGTTTTGCTGCCACACGCCGTTGTCCTCCTGCCAGTCGCCGCCCGCGTATTCGTAGATGCGGCGAAAGCTCACGTCAGGCGTGAGGTTTTTATAATCCTTGCAGGCCAGCTCGCAGGTTTTACAGCCGGTGCAGCGGGCGGAATCGATAAAAAATCCATACTGAGCGCTCATGGTTTACTCCTTAAACCTTCTCGATTTCGACCAGATTGGTGTGCTGCGGATTGCCTTTAGCCAGCGGCGAAGGGCGGTGCGTCGTCAGCGTATTAATATAGTGGAAGCCGAACATTTGCAGCGGGAATTTCTCACGCAGTGGATCGTCCCACCCTTCGAAAGTAGAAGCATATACCGGTAATGGACTAATGGTTTCGTCTTTTTCCAGCTGCCATTTGCCGGCGATATCCGCCAGACGGCTGGAGTAGATCTCGATTTTACCCGACGGGGTTTTTAGCGGATTGGCGACCGGGTCTTTGCGGAAGTCGCGGTAGGCCACAAAGTGACCGTTGGGGTCTTTACGCTTATAAATCCCCATCTTTTTCAGTTCATCGTAGCTCGGGAGCGCCGGATCTTTCGCCAGCATTTTCGCGTACAAATGCTGCAGCCACTGCTCCTGGGTGCGGCCTTCGGTAAACTTCTGGTGGATATCCTCGCCAAGGCGCTTTGCGACTTCGCTGAGGATCCAGTAGATCGGTTTGCGCTCAAATTTAGCGGAGGTAACTGGCTGAATAAAGATGAGATAGCCCATATTGCCGGCGTAGTCGTTGGGAATAATGTCTTCCTGCTCGACGGTCATCAGGTCCGGCAGCAGGATATCGGCGTATTTGGCCGAGGAGGTCATAAAGTTTTCGATAACCACGATCGTCTCGCACTTGCTTTCGTCCTGCAGGATCTCGTGGGTCTTATTGATATCGGAGTGCTGGTTAATGATGGTATTGCCGGCGTAGTTCCAGATGAATTTAATCGGCACGTCCAGCTTCTCTTTCCCTCGAACGCCGTCGCGGGTGGCGGTCATCTCCGGGCCGCGATCGATGGCGTCGGTCCAGCTAAAGCAGGAGATGGCGGTTTTGACCGGGTTGGTCAGTACCGGCAGGCGTTCAATGGTGATGGTATAGGTGGATTCGCGGGCGCCGCTGTTGCCGCCGTTAATGCCGACGTTGCCGGTCAAAATAGGCAGCATGGCGATCGCCCGGGAGGTCAGCTCGCCGTTAGCCTGGCGCTGCGGACCCCATCCCTGGCAAATGTAAGCCGGCCTGGTGCTGCCGATTTCCCTGGCCAGCTTGATGATGCGGTCGACGGGAATACCGGTGATCCGCGAGGCCCATTGCGGCGTTTTCGCCACGCCGTCATCGCCCTGTCCAAGAATATACGCTTTGTAATGCCCGTTCTTCGGGGCATCTGCCGGCAGCGTTTTTTCATCGTAGCCGACGCAGTACGTATCAAGGAACACCTGATCGACCAGATTTTCATTAATCAGCACCCAGGCGATACCCGCCACCAGCGCGGCGTCGGTGCCGGGGCGAATCGGGATCCACTCATCCTCCCGCCCGGCGGCGGTGTCCGTGTAGCGCGGGTCGATAACGATCATCCGCGCACTGGAGCGCTCGCGCGCCTGTTCTAAATAATAAGTGATCCCGCCGCCGCTCATGCGGGTTTCCGCTGGGTTATTGCCGAACATCACCACCAGCTTGCTGTTTTCGATATCGGAGGTGCTGTTGCCGTCATTGCTGCCGTAGGTGTAGGGCATGGCGCAGGCAATTTGCGCGGTACTGTAGGTCCCGTACTGGTTTAACGAACCGCCGTAGCAGTTCATCAGGCGCATAACCGGTGAGGCGGTGGGCGACGATCGCGTCATATTGCCGCCGACAATCCCGGAGGAGTAGTTAATATAAACCGCTTCGTTGCCATACTCTTTGACGATGCGTTTGAGATTGTCGGCGATCGTATCCAGCGCCTCCTCCCAGCTAATGCGGACAAACTTGCCTTCGCCGCGTTTGCCGACGCGCTTCATGGGATAGTTAAGGCGGTCGGGATGATTAATGCGGCGGCGGATGGATCGGCCGCGCAGGCAGGCGCGCACCTGGTGATCGCCATAAATATCCGCGCCGGTATTGTCGGTTTCGACCCAGACGACTTCATCGTCACGCACGTGTGAACGCAGGGCGCAGCGGCTGCCGCAGTTGACCGAACAGGCGCCCCAGACGATACGCTCCTCGCCGTGAGCGGCGTCTTGCACCGCGGCAGCGGCGTGACTCAGGCTGAAAGGCAGCGATAAACCGCCGGCGGCGAGAGCCAGCGAACCAAGGGCGGTTGATTTGATTAGCGTTCGACGGGTAAGGCCGTCGGTATGTTCCTGGTTAGACATTGCTCACTCCATGATTTTGTTATAATGGCGTAATGCCAACGCCTTCGTAAGGTCGGCGTGGAGAGTGAGGAATGATACTTAAAATGGAGTAGAGAGATCTTATCCCTGGTCAACCGAGGGATAAGACTTCTCCAGACATTCGGCGAGGTTACTGCGCACCGCTGTCGCGGGTATAGATGATTTTAAAGGTGTCGTTGGCGCAGTGGCCGACAACCTGTGCGCCGGGCTGATCGGGCTGGTCGTTCGGGACTATCGTCAGGCTAAAGCCCGATTCCGGGACGCCGTTGTTGATGATTTTCTGCTGAATATCGCTTTTTACCCGCTCGCAGGAATCCGGCGCCGCGAAAGCAGTCGTCGAACCCAGCAGCAGAGCCGCACATAGCCAGGGTGATAGTTTCATCATAAACTCCTTATTAACGTTATCCAGATTTAAGCATAGCAGAAGTGGTGTAAACAATTGTATTTGCTAATATGATTGAACTATGCACAAAAGGAATCGCGCGTGAAAAAACGGTTGTTGCTGTTACTGGCTGTCGGGGCGCTTAGCGCCTGCGATGAAAAGGGCGCGCCGCAGGCCTTCACCCCGGAAATGGCCAGCTTTTCTAACGAATTTGAGTTCGATCCGCTGCGCGGGCCGGTGAAAGCGTTTAGCCAGACGCTGTATGACGAACACGATCAGGTGGTGAAGTGGGTTAAAGGGCGTTTATCCAGCGAAGGGTGCTTTGACCTGCTGGCATTTGAGGATCGGGAGAATAAAACCGGCGCGGCGTTGGTGCTGGACGCTAACTACTACCTGGATGCGCAAAGCCACGAAAAGCGCCTGCGTTTACAAGGCAAATGTCAGCTGGCGGAAATGCCCTCGGCGGGGGTCTCCTGGGAAACCGATGATAACGGGTTTGTCGTCACCGCTCGCGGCAAGGAGAGTACAGCGACGTACCGCTACGATAGAGAAGGCTATCCGCTGGGCAAAACCACCATAGCCAAAGGTGAACAATTTACGGTGGCCTCAACGCCATCATCCGATCCGCGCAAAAAAATGGACTACACCGCAGTGAGCACCTTCAATGACCGCGCGCTGGGCAACGTAAGCCAGACCTGCGATTACGACAGTCACGACAACCCGGTAAGCTGCGAGCTTAAGGTTGTCGACGACAGCGTCCAGCCTGCGCTAACCCGCCACTACACCATCAAAAGCACTATTGACTATTACTGAGCCGTTGGTTTCAGCAGCGTCTGGCCCTGCGGTTTATGCTCGGCCAGATACTGGTGCTGGAACAGGCACATGCGGATGGTATTGCGGTATTCGCCGTTAATAAAGAATTCATGAATCAGCTCGCCTTCCACCATAAATCCGAGCTTGCGGTAGATGTGGATCGCTTTTTCATTTTCTTTATCGACGATGAGGTAGAGCTTATACAGGTTGAGCACCATAAAGCCGTAATCCATCGCGAGCTTAGCGGCGCGGGTGGCCAGACCTTTCCCCTGATAATCGGGAGAGATAATGATCTGAAACTCGGCGCGGCGGTGCACGTGGTTGATTTCAACCAGCTCAACCAGTCCGGCCTTTTCGCCGTCGCATTCAATGACAAAGCGGCGTTCGCTCTGATCGTGAATGTGTTTGTCGTACAGGTCGGAAAGCTCAACAAAGGCTTCATAGGGCTCTTCAAACCAGTAGCGCATAACGCTGGCGTTGTTGTCGAGCTGGTGGACAAAGCGAAGGTCTTCGCGCTCAAGCGGGCGGAGTTTGACGTGATAAGCGTCAGTCATGGGAGTACCTGTGTGTTATAGCGAAGTTTTGGTGATTGTGGCGCCCGTGCGGGCGCCATTCATTACGGGGTAATGGTGCGACCGGTGCGGCGGTCAAGGCAGCGCAGGGTGTTAGGCTCCCAGTACGCGTTGACGTTCGCGCTCTTCTGGCAGTTGTCCTGGGCGTCAAAAGCCACGTCGGCTTTATCCCACTCTTTTTCGGCGCGCTTGTTGACCTTCTGGCGTAAAGTGCGGGTGTCATTCCACTGCTCTTTTTCCATGGCGGCCTGCTGGCGGCTCTGGGCGCTGTCGCCGGATTCGATGACCAGCTTGTCCGTTTTGGCGAATGACGATGCGGTAAAGACCACCGCGCTCAGCGCCAGCAGGGCAGTCAGGCACCAGCGTTTGTTCAGTGTTGTGTTCATCACGATTTCCTTTAAGCGATTCCCTTGGATTGAGTTTACTACATCTCCTTTCGACGGCATACCCGACAAAACAGAGTAAACGACGGCCATTATTACGTAGAATGCGTTAACGCTTGTTCAACTTACGACGCTTTGCATGTTAAAAACCACGCTGCTTTTCTTTGCTACCGCCCTGTGCGAAATCATTGGCTGCTATTTACCCTGGCTCTGGTTAAAACGCGGGGCGACGCCCTGGCTGCTGATGCCGACGGCCCTGGCGCTGGCGCTTTTTGTCTGGCTTCTGACGCTTCACCCCGAGGCCAGCGGACGGGTTTATGCCGCTTACGGTGGGGTGTACGTGTGTACTGCGCTGCTGTGGCTGCGCTTTATCGATGGCGTCAAACTCAGCCACTATGATTGGGCCGGCGCGCTGGTTGCGCTGTGCGGCATGCTGATTATTGTGGCCGGCTGGGGACGCGCATAGCCTCTTTTACTGAGTGAGCCGGGCCAGGTGATGCTGTCCCGGCCTATCTCTTCCTGCCTTCTCGCTCGCTTTCTCTGTTCACGCCGCTTTTATCCCCGATGGGATACTGTGATCTGCCGCGTCTTTTTCGATCATTATACTTGTATGGTAGTAGGTCTGATGGTTTACTTTTACCCACTAACCGCACAGAAGTAAGGAATGAGAAATGAAGATCGTTGCCGCTGAAGTTTTCGTCACCTGTCCGGGACGCAACTTCGTCACCCTTAAAGTCACCACTGATGACGGGATCGTCGGGTTAGGTGACGCGACGCTAAACGGTCGCGAGCTGTCCGTTGCATCCTATCTGCGGGATCATCTCTGTCCGCAGCTGATTGGCCGCGACGCGCATCGCATCGAAGATATCTGGCAGTTTTTCTACAAGGGCGCCTACTGGCGTCGTGGTCCGGTCACGATGTCGGCGATTTCCGCTATCGATATGGCGCTCTGGGATATCAAGGCGAAAGCCGCAGGCATGCCGCTATACCAGCTGCTGGGCGGGGCTTCGCGCGAAGGCGTGATGGTCTACTGCCACACTACGGGTCACTCCATCGATGAAGTGCTGGATGACTACGCGCGCCACAAAGAGATGGGGTTTAAAGCGATTCGCGTGCAGTGCGGCGTGCCGGGGATGAAAACCACCTACGGGATGGCGAAAGGTAAAGGGCAGGCCTACGAACCGGCAACCAAAGGCCAGTGGCCGGAAGAGCAGCTGTGGTCTACCGAGAAGTATCTCGATTTTACGCCACAGCTGTTTGCCGCCGTACGCGAAAAATTTGGCTTTAACGAGCATCTGCTGCACGACATGCATCATCGCCTGACGCCGATTGAAGCGGCGCGTTTTGGTAAGAGTATTGAAGATTACCGCCTGTTCTGGATGGAGGATCCGACCCCAGCGGAGAATCAGGCGTGTTTCCGTTTAATTCGTCAGCATACCGTCACGCCGATTGCCGTCGGAGAGGTGTTCAACAGCATCTGGGATTGTAAACAGCTGATTGAAGAGCAGCTGATTGACTATATCCGCACCACCATTACCCACGCAGGCGGGATTACGGGGATGCGTCGGATCGCCGATTTTGCCTCGCTTTATCAGGTACGCACCGGTTCACACGGGCCGTCCGATCTTTCTCCGGTCTGCATGGCGGCCGCGCTGCACTTCGACCTGTGGGTGCCGAATTTTGGCGTCCAGGAATATATGGGCTATTCCGAACAGATGCTGGAAGTCTTCCCGCACAGCTGGACGTTTGATAACGGCTATATGCATCCGGGTGAAAAACCGGGGCTGGGAATTGAGTTCGATGAAAAACTGGCCGCGAAATACCCCTATGAACCGGCCTATTTGCCTGTAGCGCGTCTGGAAGACGGCACGTTGTGGAACTGGTAAAGAAGGAAGTCCAAATGAAAAGTATCGTGATTCGCCAGCCCAACGAACTGGTGATTGAAGATCGTCCTATCCCGCAGCCTGCCGCGGGCGAAGTGCGGGTAAAAATTAAGCTGGCGGGGATATGCGGTTCCGATAGCCATATTTATCGCGGCCACAATCCGTTTGCCAAATACCCGCGCGTTATTGGCCATGAATTTTTTGGCGTTATCGACGCCATCGGAGAAGGGGTTACCGACAAAGCCATCGGCCAGCGGATCAGCGTTGATCCGGTCATCAGCTGCGGCCATTGCTATCCTTGCTCGGTGGGCAAACCAAACGTCTGCACCTCTTTGGTGGTGCTCGGCGTGCATCGGGATGGCGGCTTTAGCGAGTACGCGGTGGTGCCAGCGAAAAATGCCTGGCAGGTTCCGGACAACGTGACGGACAGACATGCGGTGATGATTGAGCCTTTCACTATCGCGGCCAACGTTACCGGGCACGTTTCGCCAACCGACCAGGATATCGCGCTGGTCTACGGCGCCGGGCCAATGGGCCTGACGACCATTCAGGTGCTGAAGCGGGTGTATCGCGTTAAGCAGGTCATCGTGGTGGATCGCATTGATGAACGCCTGGAGATGGCCCAGCGTAACGGCGCGGATTGGGTGATTAACAACAGCGTCGTGCCTCTGACGGATACGCTGAAGGCGGAGGGGGTACTACCGACGCTGATTATCGATGCGGCCTGTCATCCCTCGATTCTACAAGAGGCGGTCACCCTGGCTTCTCCGGCGGCGAGAATTGTTTTAATGGGATTCTCGACGGAGCCTTCGCAGGTTGCACAGCAGGGTATTACCGGCAAAGAGCTCTCTATTTTCTCGTCGCGTCTTAACGCCAATAAATTCCCGGTGGTCATAAAGTGGCTGGAACAAGGCTTAATTAACCCGGAGGAGCTGATTACTCATCAATTTGCTTATCAACATGTTATCGATGCACTGGAGCTTTTTGAAAATGACAGGAAACGTTGCTGTAAGGTTTTATTAACCTTCAGCCAATAACAACAGGTGCGGACTCTGTATTCTACAATTAGAGATAATCATTATGACTACCGTAAAAAATGAGAGAACCACTTCCGATCTCATTCGTGCAGCCGTATCTGGTTGGTTAGGCACGGCACTGGAGTTTATGGATTTCCAACTCTATTCCCTTGGCGCAGCGCTGGTTTTCCATGAGATTTTTTTCCCGGAGCAATCCGCCGCCATGGCGCTGATTCTGGCAATGGGAACCTACGGCGCGGGCTATATTGCGCGGATCGTCGGCGCCTTTATTTTTGGTAAAATGGGCGACAGTATTGGGCGCAAGAAGGTTCTGTTTATTACCATCACCATGATGGGGATCTGTACCACGCTTATTGGCGTGCTGCCAACCTATGCCCAGGTTGGTATTTTAGCGCCGGTGTTGCTTGTGACTTTACGTATTATTCAGGGGTTGGGCGCCGGGGCTGAAATATCAGGTGCGGGTACCATGCTGGCGGAATATGCGCCGAAAGGTAAGCGTGGAATTATCTCTTCGCTGGTGGCTATGGGCACCAACTGCGGTACGTTAAGCGCCACGGCTATCTGGGCGGTGATGTTCTTCGTGCTGGACCGTGAACAGCTCGTCGCGTGGGGATGGCGTGTGCCGTTCCTGGCAAGCGTAGTGGTGATGATCTTTGCCATCTGGCTGCGTCTCAATCTGAAAGAGAGCCCGGTTTTTGAGAAAGTGAGCGAAGACAGCGTCCTGCAGAAAGAGATAGCAACCCAGGAAGGTACCTTTAGCGCCATGCTGAAAAGTAAGTCCTTCTGGCTGGCGACGGGTCTGCGCTTCGGACAGGCGGGAAATTCAGGATTGTTGCAAACTTTCCTCGCGGGCTATCTGGTACAAACATTACTGTTTGATAAAGCTATCCCTACCGATGCGTTAATGATTAGCTCTGTTATCGGCTTTATTACCATCCCATTTCTTGGGTGGCTGTCAGATAAAGTGGGGCGTCGCTTACCCTATATTATCATTAATATTTCAGCCATTATTCTGGCGTACCCCATGCTGTCGATTATTGTGGATAAGAGCTATAGCGCGAGCACCATCATGGCGTCACTGATCGTCATTCATAATATCGCGGTATTGGGTCTGTTTGCGCTGGAAAACATCACCATGGCGGAAATGTTCGGTTCACGTAATCGCTTTACCCGCATGGCAATTTCAAAAGAGGCGGGGGGATTAGTCGCCGTAGGCTTTGGCCCGGTGCTGGCCGGTATTTTCTGCAATATGACCGGTTCCTGGATGCCCATTGTTGTGATGCTGGTGTGCTACTCCATCATTGGCTTAATTTCCGCCATTCTGATGCCTGAAGTGCGCGACCGCGATCTGAGCTTGCTGAATGACGCCGCAGACTGCGCGCCGCAAAATAAAGCGGTGGGTAACGGGCAATATATTTAAAAAACACAAACTCCGCACCGAATGATGATCGCCGTAAATAACATTATGCCGGGCCATTAGCCCGGCATTTTCACTCTTTTATACTCAGAAATACCGAAAGTATAACTCGCCCGTCTTCTTGTATGGTAGTTGATAAAAGTCAAAGATATCATACCAATTGCATGAGATGGTTTATTTCACCAGCCGGTTCCCACTTACCGTGGGGATCCAGAAATCATAAGTATGAGAGCCACCATGGAACATATGCTATTAACAGCGAACGCCACGCTGCCAGCTTACGATCGCAACCGTCTTATTCCACGCATCGTTCATTTGGGCTTTGGCGCATTTCATCGCGCTCACCAGGCGGTATATGCCGATATTCTGGCGACAGAACACGGCAGCGACTGGGGCTATACCGAAGTGAATCTGATCGGTGGCGAGCAGCAAATCGCCGATCTGCAACAGCAGGATTTACTTTACACCGTCGCCGAAATGTCGGCGGATGCCTGGACCGCCCGCATTGTTGGCGTGGTCAAAGAGGCGATGCATGCCCAGGTCGATGGTCTGGAAAGCGTGCTGGCAAAAATGTGCGAGCCTCAGGTCGCTATTGTGTCATTGACCATTACCGAAAAAGGCTACTGCCACTCGCCGGCCAGCGGTGAACTGCAGTTAGATCACCCGTTGATTGTTGCCGATTTGCAAAACCCTCATCAACCGAAATCCGCGCCGGGCGTGGTGGTAGAAGCGCTGGCACGCCGCAAGGCGGCAGGTCTGCCGGCCTTCAGCGTGATGTCCTGCGACAATATGCCGGAAAACGGTCACGTCATGCGTAATGTCGTCTGCGCCTATGCCCGCGCCGTCGATGCCGAATTAGCCGAGTGGATTGCGCGCAGTGTCACTTTCCCTTCTACCATGGTTGACCGCATCGTACCGGCGGTGACGGCCGAAACGCTGGAGAAAATTGAACAGCTCACCGGCGTTCGCGACCCGGCCGGCGTCGCCTGCGAACCGTTTCGTCAGTGGGTCATTGAAGACAACTTTGTCGCCGGTCGTCCGCAGTGGGAAAAAGCCGGCGCTGAGCTGGTGTCGGACGTGCTGCCCTTTGAAGAGATGAAGCTGCGCATGCTGAACGGCAGCCACTCGTTTCTTGCCTGGCTGGGCTATCTGGCGGGATACCAGCACATTAATGACTGTATGCAGGACGAAAACTACCGTCGCGCCGCGCGTGCGCTGATGCTGGAGGAGCAGGCGCCGACGCTGAACGTGCAGGGTGTGGATCTGGCACGCTATGCCGGTCTGCTGATCGAGCGCTATAGCAACCCGGCGCTGAAGCACCGCACCTGGCAGATAGCGATGGACGGCAGTCAGAAACTGCCGCAGCGGATGCTGGATTCGATTCGCTGGCACCTGGCGCATGGCGGCGACTTTACGCTGTTGGCAATGGGCGTCGCGGCCTGGATGCGCTATGTCAGCGGGGTGGATGACCAGGGGCAGGCGATTGAAATCTCCGATCCTTTACTGCCGGTGATTGCGCAAACCGTACAGAATAGCGCAGACGGCGAAGAACGCGTGCGCGCGCTGCTGGGTATTGAGGCTATTTTCGGTGCCAGCCTGCCCCAGGAGAGCCGTTTCGTGAACGCGGTGGTTCGCGCTTATTTATCCCTGCAGCAGCACGGCGCAAAAGCGACCGTAGCGGCCTGGGCTCAGGCAAACTAATTTATTTCACCCGCGTGCCGCCGGTCCCGGCGGCATTGCCCTCATGCTTTATCCCTGAACGCTTTTCCCGCCAGAAATATATTTCGCGTCAGGCGCAATCTTTGATCCAGATCGTTGAATATACATAACTTTATCTAACAACAGTTAAGTATAAATAACTGATGTTTATTTTAATGAATTAAATATTTATCTGGGTGATTATTCATTCTCCTGGTGAAGTAAATATGGCATGATGAGTTAACTTACTAAGTTTCCTCAGAAAAAAGGAGAACGGACTATGTACAAAAAAATTTTGCTGCCCGTAGACGTTTTTGAAATGGATTTAAGTGACAAAGCGGTTCGCCATGCTGAGTTTTTAGCATCAGCGGATGAAGGGGAGATTACGCTGCTCAACGTTCTGCCGAACAGCAGCAGCTCAATTTTACGCGGTTTTGCGGCCGATATACGTAAGTTTGAGGCCTATATGCGTGAGGAATCTGAGAAAAAGATGAAGACGATATCCCGTCTGTTCTCCATTCCCGCCGAGCGGATTCATTCCAGAGTGGTCTTTGGCAACGTGCGCGATGAAATTCTGGCGGTGAGCGGCAATGAGGATTTTGACGTTATCGTTATTGGTTCCCGCAAGCCGGGTATATCCACTCATCTTCTTGGTTCAAACGCTGAGTCGATTTTACGTCACGCTAAAATACCGGTTCTGGTTGTCAGGTAAGTCAATTTCTCGCGGCAGATAACCTGTTCTGCCGCAACTCGTTTTATTCCTCGCTGAACCAGTCGCTGTTTTCCTGACGAACAAGCAGCACGGACTCGCTAATTTCTTGCAGATGCAGGCGCATGGCTTTTTCAACCGCATCCGGATTGCGGGCGACCAGCGGCTGGAAAATATCATAGTGCTGACGCAGCATCATATCGGGTGGGGTCACATGATCGAGGCTCATATAGCGCACCCGGTCAATGGTGGCTTTAATATTCTCGACGGTATCCCAGGCGAGCTGGCAGTCGGCGATTTGCGAGAGCTTCTGGTGAAATTCGTCATCCAGCTGGAAAAAATCCGTTAACTGCTGCCGCTCCACCGCCGTACGCTGCTGATTGAGATTTTGCTCAAGCTGGTAGAGCTGTTCATCATTCACCATTCCTGCGGCGCGTCGCACCACGGCGCATTCGATGGCCTGGCGGACAAAACAGCCGTTACGCACCTGCGAGAGCGAGATTTTATTCACATAGCTGCCGCGCTGCGGACGGATCTGAATTAAGCCATTTTCAGCCAGTTTGATAAAAGCTTCGCGTACCGGTTGCCGGGAAACGTCAAAGCGCACGGAGACTTCTTTTTCCGAAAGAGGGGTGCCTGGCGGGATCAGACAATGGACGATATCCCGACGCAGGATACGATAAATTTGCTGATTAACGGGCTGTGTCGGATTCAGTTGTGCTTCTGCGGCCATGGATGATTACTTTTATATGAGGTATTTGCGCTATTTTACGCGTTTTTTGTCTTCCAGCCCAGACCCGGCCCGCGGGCCGGGTTACAGAGCTTAGCCCTGGCGGTGCACGTTCAGTCCGGCAAAACTTTGGCTGACCGGCATGATTTCCAGGGTATTAATGTTGACATGTTTTGGCAGGGTTGCGACCCACCAGACCGCTTCGGTGACGTCTTCCGGAGTCAGAGCCTGGGTATTTTCGTAAGCTTTCTCGGCTTTAGCGTCATCACCTTTAAAGCGCACGTTAGAGAATTCGGTGCCGCCGACCAGACCGGGCTCAATATCGGTCACGCGAAGGGCGGTACCGTGAAGGTCGGTACGAAGATTGAGGCTGAACTGACGCACAAACGCTTTGGTCGCGCCGTAGACGTTACCGCCAGCATAAGGCCAGGCGCCGGCGACCGAACCGATATTGATTACGTGGCCGCGATTACGCTCAACCATTCCCGGCAGAACGGCGCGGGTCATATACACCAGCCCTTTGTTATTGGTGTCAATCATGTCTTCCCAGTCTTCAATGTTGGCTTTATGCGCGGGCTCCAGTCCCAGCGCCAGCCCGGCATTATTGACGAGAACATCAATCGCCTGCCAGTCTGCCGGCAGTCCGGCAATCAGCTCTTCAATGGCTGCACGGTTGCGCACGTCCAGCTGGGCGGTATAAAGGTTCTCGCCCAGCTCATCTTTAAGCGTTTTCAGGCGTTCTTCGCGACGCCCGGTGGCAATCACTTTGTGACCGTTAGCGATAAAACGGCGAGTTATGCTTTCACCAAAACCCGCTGTTGCTCCGGTAACCAGGATAATCATCTTACTGTTCCTCAACGATTTTTGTGTCTTCATACCATAGCACGCGATCCCGGCGACGGGTAATGGAAATCACCAGACCTCCCCGCCGAACGCGGCGGTGAACAGAGTAATCATTGCGGTCAATCAATGAGTTGCCTAATCTTACAGAATAATCGTGTTCAGGAGATGAAGATGTCGGAGAACAATCCTTTTTTTAGCGTTAGTCTGCTGCCTTATCAGGCGCCGCGTTTCGATTTGATTGACGTGAGTCATTACCGTCCGGCCTTCGACGAGGGCGTTCGTCGCCAGCGCGCAGAGATTGCCGCTATCGCGAATAACCCGCAGCCGGCTGATTTTGCCAACACGCTGGAAGCCCTGGAACAGAGCGGCCAGCTGCTGGCTCGGGTAACCAACGTCTTCTTCGCTATGGCGGGCGCGGAGACCAATCCGGCCATTCAGGCGCTTGATGAGCAGTTTTCCTCTGAGCTGGCGGAACTGGCGAATGATATCTGGCTCAACGATGCCCTTTTTCAACGCGTGAAGCAGGTGTGGGAGCGGCGAGAGTCGCTCTCCCTTGACGCCGAATCCCGACGTCTGCTGGAGGTGACCTGGCAACGCTTTACCCTTGCGGGAGCCACGCTTGCGGACGATCAAAAAGCGGCGCTTCGCGCGCTGAATACCGAAGCGGCAGCGCTGCAAAGCCAGTTTCAGCAGCGCCTGCTGGCGGCGGTAAAATCTGGTGGTCTGGTGGTGGATTACGCTCATCAGCTCGCAGGGCTTAGCGACGATGAGATAAGCGCAGCGGCAGAAGCCGCGCAGGAGAAGGGATTAGGTGGTCGCTGGCTGCTGCCTTTACTCAATACGACCCAGCAGCCCGCGCTGGTTTCGCTGCAGGACAGGCAGACGCGAGAGAATTTGTTTGCAGCAGGCTGGACGCGAAATCAGAAGGGCGATGCGAATGACACTCGCGAGCTGGTACTGCGGCTAGCGGAGCTCCGCGCGCGCAAAGCGCAGCTGCTGGGCGCTGATGACTTCGCCAGCTGGTCAATGGCCGATCAGATGGCGGGCGATCCGGCAGAGGCGTTTGCCTTTATGCGGCGAATCGCCCCGGCGGCGAAGGCGCGGGCCGAGCAGGAGCTGGCGGATATTCAGCAAGTTATTGATAATGAAGGCGGTGATTTCCGCGCGGCGGCGTGGGACTGGCTCTATTACGCCGAGCAGGTGCGCAGGGCGAAATTTGCCATCGATGAAGCGCAGCTCAAGCCCTATTTTGCCCTCGACCGCGTCCTGCGCGACGGCGTGTTCTGGACGGCGACACAGCTGTTCGGTATTCGCTTTGTCGAGCGATTCGACATTCCGGTTTATCATCCGGACGTGCAGGTATGGGAAATTATCGACGCTAACGGAGAGGGCATTGCGCTGTTCTACGGCGACTACTTCTCGCGGGACAGCAAAAGCGGCGGGGCGTGGATGGGCGTATTTGTTGAACAATCCACCCTGCGTGCTCAGCATCCGGTAATTTATAACGTCTGTAACTACCAGAAACCCAAAGCCGGACATAGCGCGCTGCTTTCCTGGGATGAGGTCATCACCTTATTTCACGAATTTGGGCATACCCTGCACGGCCTGTTTGCCAGCCAGAAGTATGCCAGCCTGTCGGGAACCAATACGCCGCGCGATTTTGTTGAGTTTCCTTCGCAGATTTATGAACATTGGGCCAGCGAGCCGCAGGTCTTTGCCCACTATGCGCGGCATCATCAAACCGGGGAAATCATGCCGGCCGCGCTGCGCGACAGCATGTTCCGCGCGGCGAAGTTTAATAAAGGCTACGACATGAGCGAACTGCTCGCAGCGGCGCTGCTGGATATGCACTGGCATAGCGTGAGGGAGGATAAACTCCCGGACGATGTCGATGCGTTTGAAGCCGCGTCCCTGCGTGCGGAGAATATGGATCTGGCCGCCGTGCCGCCGCGCTATCGCAGCAGCTACTTTTCGCATATTTTCGGCGGCGGTTACGCCGCGGGCTATTACGCCTATCTGTGGACGCAGATGCTGGCGGACGACGGCTACCAGTGGTTTGTTGAGCAGGGCGGTTTAACCCGCGAAAACGGCCAGTGCTTCCGTGAAGCGATTTTGTCTCGCGGCAATAGCACTGATTTAGCAGAACTTTATCGCCAGTGGCGCGGACACGATCCGAGGATTGAGCCGATGCTGGAAAACCGCGGGCTGAGCTAGCCGAGCGTTGTTTAGAGCAGAAGAAGACCGGGCGCAGCGCCCGGTTTTTTGTCTAATTTTTTCTTCCCCAAAATCCCTGCAAAACTTTTCCCCAAAATAGGCATTGTTTTCCCTCTTTCAACGGAAAGGTTGATGCTATTCACTGCGAGTTTGAAGGAAACGCTTAGACTGTTCTCGCCAACCTGATCGCTTGCCACATTTCAAAATTCAGTCGAGAGCGGTTAACTCGAGCAACGACTTTTCTGGTAGCCAGTGCTGGGTTGTACCCAGACTCAACTTCGCGCGCATTGTGCCTGCCTGAACAAATCGATCCAGACGCTACGAAGCGTTTGCGCCATTCGTGCTTTACCTTTGGCTTTATATTCGTTGGTAATGGCCGCAAGCATTATAGAGGTTACTTCTCTTTTTCTATGACAACGCTCCGCGCGACGGCAGTAGAAAACTGATTGAGATGCTAGATTACTTCGAGGTGAAGAACGATTGAGGGGCACTTTATTCTCCAGGGCAGGGACTCAATCCGTAGTGGTAAATGGAGGAAAATGCTCTCTCCATGCTCTACAACACGGTTTAGCGATTTACCTCAGGTGAGATGAGTCAATTTGTCCTCTAAGGTTAGAATAATCATTTCAATATTCATGATTGAATTTCCGATATTCATTTACCACAATATCGTAACGCTTTAATTTATTGTAAAGTGCTCCACGCGAGAGATTAAGCGCGATAGCAACCTGACGCAGGTTACCATGTTTTTCCACCAGACAGCGTTGTATAAGTGTCTTTTCACTATCTTTCAGACAGTAATTATTTGTGCTCCCACCTGGTATACTCAAATCACTATAGGCAGGAAGGTGTAATTCTTCAGGCAGATCTTTGTCCCGGATTTCCTCTACCTCGGTGAGATTTATAGTGCGTTCGACTATGTTCTCCAGTTCTCTAACGTTGCCCGGCCAGTCGTAGCTTTCCATCAATTTCAGGGCGGACTCAGAAAACAACGCAAGATTTCGGCCAAGTGCCCGACAGATTTTTTCGCAGAACCAGTCCGTAAGCTCTTTAATATCTTCTTTTCTAGCTCGCAATGGCGGAATTGGCAGACTGATTACGTTCAGACGAAAGTAGAGGTCACGGCGGAAGGAACCATGTTCAATATCTTTTTTCAGGTCCCGGTTGGTCGCTGCGATAATCCGCACGTTAACTTTCAACGGACGCTTGCCTCCAATGCGCATGACTTCGCCTTCCTGTAAAACTCTCAGCAGGCTAGCCTGCGCTTCAAGCGGCATATCCCCGATTTCATCAAGAAATAACGTCCCGCCATCAGCCAGTTCAAATTTACCTGCGGCACCACCGCGCCTTGAACCAGTAAAGGCTCCATCTTCATAGCCAAACAATTCACTCTGTACCAGATCGCGCGGAATGGCACCGCAGTTAACAGCGAGAAACGGTCCTGCATTACGATGACTGCAATTATGAATAGATTGAGCAAAAAGCTCCTTTCCGGTTCCGCTTTCACCGGTCAGCAGTACGGTACTATCGCTACGTCCGACGCTGCGCGCCTTATTACGCGTATCCTGCATCACACGTGACTGGCCAAGAATCATATCGAAGTTATAGCTGGCGCTGCTGCCAATAACACGGTGAGTCATATCACGCACGCGTCGGTTATCACGCATCGAGATCACGCGGCCACCTTCAGGAGTGGTGACAACAGAGATAACACATGAAATACGTGAATCGGCGACGGGACAGAACGTGATATTACGATCTTTGCAGGCCGGCAGTTCTTTAAGAGAACATCCGTCCGGTCGCAATACTTCATCTGCATCACGAAAACGGACATCTTCCTGAATACCCAACACCTGACGGGCATAACAATTAAGCTGGCGAATCGAACCATGCTCGCTGATGACCAATACACCCTCGTTAAGCAATTCCATTACTGATTCCTGCTCATTCACTAAACGACGCAGAATCAATTGCTGTGATATTGCTTCCGCGGCTGCCTGAACCGTACCCAGCGTGTGATAGTGGAAGCAGCCGGGATTAGCCGTAAGTGTTAGTACTCCCAGCATCACACCGTTTTCATCTCGTATCGGGGCTGCCGCGCAGTGTTTACCTCGTATGCGCAGCGCTTCTTTGTAGTTCTCCGCGCTCAATAAATAAACGAGCTTGTTTTCCTTCAGGCAGCGCCCGGTACAGTTTGTTCCCTGTACGGCCTCGCAAAGAATGCTACCGATTGGCGTCAAATCCTGACCACAAAAATGCACGATCACGCCATTGGCATCCGTCAAGTTGATATGCCCGTCAGGGTTATAGGCCAGCAGGTTGCGCATGATATCGCGCGCGATGGAGATCAGCAGTGAATTACGCGCCATTATTCTGCGCAGCTCACTCTGTTCGCAAAACTGATACTCGAAGCGATAAGCATCAATACCATCGGCGTGGCTACGTAGCCATGACGCATGAATAGCAGATCGCAAGCCTTTGGGCATTTGCCCCTGCTCAAATGCTTTCCAGGCCAGGCTTGGTTCATCAGTGTATTGGGCAAAACCGGGCTCGTAGTTGAGCCTCGCAATCAGCTCCCATTCTTCATCCCAGGCACCATCATAACTATGACTCATACGTTTCATTCCATTCTATTTTGGAAATGTCCATTCTATGTACATGTTGTGATGATATGTCTTTTTTATAAACACTTTGTGATCATTGTCTTTTTTTATTTCCTTATAAAACATAGAAATGTGATTTGGCACGACTGTTGCTATTTAAAAGATGTCTTCCCTACAAAGACAAAAACTAAAAAATCCAACGTGGAGAAATAATGAAATGTCTACACGAAAGCACAATGTGCCTTATCTCATATTCATATGTGCCATCGCATCCATTAGCGGGATCGTCCTTGGTTACGATGCCTCCGTTATCTCAGGCGTCATCGATCCGCTTACCGAACATCTGTCGCTCACACCAGCACAAAGTGGTTGGGCAGTTTCTAACGTTATTCTGGGATGTATTGTGGGAGCCTGGGGTGTCGGGCGCTTTACCGATCGTTTTGGCCGTAAAGCAACTCTGATCATCACGGCCATTCTTTTCGCCATTTCCGCTATCGGATCGGCACTAGCTAATGATCTCACCTGGTTTGTTGTCTACCGTATGATTGGCGGACTGGCCGTGGGCATGGCGTCTGCTGTTACTCCACTCTATATCGCGGAAGTATCCCCAAAAGACCTTCGTGGGCGGATGCTGGGCATGCAGCAGATGCTGATGGTTGGTGGCCAATTAGTGGTTTATATCGTGAATTACTTGATCGCCAGAGGCATGGCACATGAGTGGGTAGTATCTATGGGCTGGCGTTGGATGCTGGCATCTGCACTTATCCCCTGCGTGCTATTCCTTGTGATGGCTTTCTTCATGCCGGAATCACCGCGCTGGTATGCGATGCGCAGCCAGAAAGAAAAGTCACTCAAGGTACTGACCTCTCTGTCTAACCCGGGACATGCCGAGCGCTTATATGCTGAAATTCGTACCTCCATCGCCATCGATTCTGCTTTGCTGAGTACACCAACGCCACGTGGCATTCTGAGGGATAAAAAATCGTGTTACATCCTGTGGATAGGTTGCGCTATCGCCGTATTACAGCAGGTTTCCGGCATTAATATCCTGATGTATTTTGCGCCTTCACTTCTGCAAAACGTTACCGGAAACACTCAGGATTCTCTGTTCCAGAGTATTTTCCTCGGCCTCGCACTATTGGCTGGAGTGAGTATTGCATTGGTTGCCTTTGATCGCGTTGGACGAATCCCGTTGCTGCGCTGGGGGGCATTAGGCTGTGCCGCCTTCCTGTTATTCACCTCATGGGCCTTCATGAATGAAGCGAAAGGTTATCTGCCGGTCGTCGGCTTAGTCGGATTTATCTTTGTATTTGGTATGTCCTGGAGCCTCGGAGCCTGGCTGCTGATTTCTGAGATCTTCCCGAACCGCATCCGGGCTGTTGCCATGGGTTATGCATTTTGCTCCCTGTGGGTTTCGAACTTCATCGTTACTCAGAGCTTCCCGATGATGAATCGTAATCCTGTATTGATGGAGCACTTCCATGGCGCTTTCCCCCTGCTGCTATGCAGTGGATTCAGCATTATCGCTTTCTGGTTTGTTGGACGTTTCTTACCAGAAACCAAGGGCGTTTCGCTGGAGAATATTGAACCGCTAATGCTTTCAAAATCCCGTCGTTTTGGCCGTGGGCAGCAGATGCCCGTCACCCCAGAATCTGTTTCGCAAAAATGATTAATCAATACCCTACATCTTAGGAGAATTTTATGTCAGTAAAAAACATTGTTCGTGTTGGTCTTATTGGTGCAGGTCGTATGGGCACCTTTCACGGTGAGACCGTTGCTCAGCGCATACCGGGGGCAATGCTGATTGCTGTTGCCGATCCGGTTCCGGGCGCAGCCGAGAAGCTGGCCGCAAGACTAGGGGCGAAAAAATCTTATACCGAACCACAGGCTCTGCTGAACGATCCTGAAATCGATGCTGTTGTGATCGCATCTCCGGCGCGTACTCACGCTGAACTGGTCGTCGCCGCAGCCAAAGCCGGTAAGGGCATTTTTTGTGAGAAGCCAATGGCGGTCACTCTGGAAGATGCAGATAAAGCCATTGATGCGGCTAAAAAAGCCGGGGTTGCTCTACAGGTCGGCTTCAACCGCCGATTCGTGAGCGGTTTTGCTGCCGCGTACGAGGAGATCAATGCAGGTAAAATTGGCGTACCGCAACTGTTACGTTCCACAACTCGTGACCCTGGTTTGGGCGATCCAACACCGATCCCGCACTGGACTATTTTTCTTGAAACACTGATCCACGATTTTGACATCCTGCTGCACCTGAATCCAGGCGCGAAACCCACCCGCGTTTATGCGGTTGCTGATGCATTAGTGCGCCCCGATTTTAAAGATCGTGGCCTGCTGGACACCGCGGTTGTAAATATTTGTTTCGACAATGGTGCATTCGCCACTGCTGAAGCTAACTTCCAGGCAGTGTACGGCTATGACGTTCGCGGTGAGGTCTTCGGTAGTAAAGGTATGCTGCAGGCAGGAAATATCAATGTGAATAACTGTGTGCGTTACACCGCTGAGGGTATCTCTATTGACACCGCGCGTCGTGATACCGATCTGCTGCATGATGCCTATGTTGCAGAAGTGACCGATTTCGTACATTGCGTTGCAACGGGCACCACGCCGAAAGCGACCGGTGAAGATGCGCGTAATGCGCTGGAAGTCGCTCTGGCATGTATCGCATCTGTTCAACAGTCTCAGCCGATTAAGCTCTAAGGATAAAAGTATGTCTACTTACTCACTTTCTGTCTGCGCTGAAATGGTATTCCTTGATTTGCCATTCATTGAGCGCGTTGAACGCATTCACGGCATGGGCTTCGGCGTAGAAATTTGGGACTGGACCCAAAAAGATATTGATGCGCTGGCGAAAACCGGTGCCCGATTTACCTCAATGACGGGCTATATCTCGGGCAACCTGACCGATGATGAAGAAATTGATCACCTGCTTTCCAGCGCCAGTCAGTCACTTGAAGCCGCTCGCCGTCTCGGCTGCCCGTCTCTTAACTTGCACGGCACAGGGCTGAACAATGTTGGTCTGCCGGTGAAGCCTGTTGAAATTGTGACAGGTGACATGTGGCTGAAAGCTAAGAAGACGTTGGATGCCCTTGCGGCTATGGGGGAGACGGCGGGCAAGGTATTCACTCTGGAAAATCTGAACACCGCCGTTGATCATCCGGGAACACCTTTCGCTAAAGCAGAGGAAACCATGGCCCTGGTGAGCGCGGTGAACAGTCCATACCTGAAAATGAACCTGGATATTTATCATGCGCAGATCGGTGAAGGCAACCTGGTCGAGCTTATCCGCAAATGTGAGAAACATATCGGGGAAATTCAGGTTGCTGATGTTCCGGGCCGTAAAGAACCGGGTACCGGTGAGATCAACTATAAGGCGGTAGCCCGCGCATTGAAAGGGATTAACTATCATGGCGTGGTCGCGATGGAAGGTTGGGCATCGGGTGATTCTGTTGTCGCGCTTAAAGCTTTCCGCGAAGCGTTTACGCTATAAGCGTTAACATCCTTAGGGGCTCATTTTGCATCGCTTCTAAGCTGGTCGGGAAGCGATGCATTTATTGTGAAGGATAGAACGATGAGCGTATCAACACGTATTCATGTTGGCGTTAGTCCGCTCTCATGGACTAATGATGTACTGGAAGATCTCGGTGGCGATATTCCACTGGAAACCTGTCTGGCAGAAGCGGCGGAGGCAGGCTATGAAGGAATTGAACTTGGCCGAAAATTTCCACGAACCATCGACACACTTGAGCCGGTGCTGATTCAGGCAAAGCTTAAGCTTGTGTCCGGTTGGTATAATGGCCTGATGGCTGAACGAAGTTTTGAGGATGAGTTAGCAGCGGTGCACGATCATGCCATGTTGTTAAAATCCCTGGGGGCAAAAGTCATGGTATATGGTGAGTGCGGCGCGATGCCCGGACTCACGCCACTCGATGAGCCCCTGTCGAAATCTCCTACCTTAGGAGAGATTGATCTGCCCCAATACGCTGAAAAAGTGAATAATTTGGCCGTGTCTTTACTAAAGAACTACGGTTTACGTCTGGCTTATCATCACCATCTGATGATGATTGTTGAAACCGACAATGAATTGAAAGCCTTCCTGAAAGCGACCAATGACTTAGTCGGCATCGTCCTGGACTGTGGTCATGCAACCGTGGCAGGCGTAGATATCGAATGGGTGCTTGAAAATTATGGCAACCGCGTGGCGCATGTCCATCTGAAAGATGTGCGCGGTGAAGTACTCAATAACGTCATTAACAATAACCTGAGCTTCAATGATGCAGTAAGAGCAGGTCTGTTTACTGTGCCGGGCGAGGGGATAGTTAATTATGCTCCGGTTATTCATTTCCTTAAAAACTCAACCTACGAAGGCTGGATTATCATTGAAGCCGAACAGGATCCAGAAAAAGCACCACCTCTGGAGACAGTAAAAAAAGCGCGCGCATGGGTTAAAAACGAGGTGGGGATTTAGCATTTGAACAGGTTTGCTGTAGGTTTTTGGCGCTCGTTGAGCGCCTTTTTTGACCTTTGTCCACACCCACCCGCATTTCTTTGTGTTGAACCGCCTAGCTTGTAATAACGATCCCACTGGCCCGAAGGCTGCGACGGCTTAAATTAATTGATTCCAGAAGACGCTTACGGCTTTCGCTCAGATGTCGGGAAAGTAATACTGCCGCTTTATCTGTTTCTTGATCCCTGAGGGCGCTAACAATCTCTACGTGCTCTTTCCAGGCTGGATTAGTGGGCTCTTTATCTAACCAGCGCGCGCGGGATAATCGTCTAAGAGAATCCTCAATCCCTTCTATGATAAAGGTATTACCACAGAAACCTGCCAATTGTAGGTGAAACTGACTTCCGGGGTCATTAAGATCTTTTTCCAAATCATCTTGATCGCAATCCACGAACAGTGCTTCCAGACTGTCCAGTTGCTCTTTGGATATCAGGTTGGCCGCCAGGCGTACGGCAGCTACTTCAAGCACTTCACGGTAAATACACAATTGCTCTACCTCTTTAATATCGATGGGTGCCACCATCCAACGCAATCCATCCCGGCAGACAAGTCCCTCTGATTCTAATTTTTGTAATGCGGCACGAACCGGGGTTCGCGACGCGTTAAAACTAGCCTCTGCCCATCGTTCAGTCAGTCTTTCCCCTGGTCCTAAATCCATTCTGAGGATCATTTTTCTTAGCTGGTTTTCGACCTCTGATGCTTGACTCATGGTGGCAATATTCTCCTGAAAATTGACAGTAAATGGGGAAGTTTGTATGGTATACCAAATTGGTATACCAAGAAAGGTTTTCATATGACACAATCATACAACAGTTACTGGCAACGTAATCTGCTGGTTTGTTTTATCGGTTCCTTCTCAACCGTCTTTGCAATGACCCTGATGCTCCCGTTCCTACCCTTATATGTTGAAGAGCTCGGAGTTCACGGACACTCAGCGGTAGTTCAATGGTCTGGCGTGGCATTCAGCGCAACATTTATTACTGCCGGATTGATCGCCCCGGTCTGGGGGAAACTAGGGGACAGGTATGGACGCAAATCTATGCTTGTAAGAGCCAGCCTTGGTATGGCAATTACTGTTTCACTTATGGGCCTGGTGACAAATATCTGGCAACTTGTCGGTTTGAGATTATTAGTTGGCCTGGCGGGAGGGTATTCATCCGGCGCAACCATTCTTATCGCGGTCCAGGCACCCAGAGAACGTGCCGCATGGGCGCTTGGGATAGTTTCATCCGGTGTAATGGCAGGCAACCTTGTTGGCCCACTTGCCGGAGGTTGGCTGCCTGGTCTGATCGGTATACGGTCCACTTTTTTTTGCGCAGGCGCGCTAATATTACTGGCTTTTATCATGACCCTCACTCTCATCCGGGAAGAGGTGCAACCGAACACTGATGCCGCGGCGAAAACGCGAGTGAGTTGGTCTCAGTTGCATCACCGTTCTGTGATTATCTGTATGCTTTGCACCGGCTTGTTGCTAATGCTAGCAAATATGTCGATAGAGCCCATTATTACAGTCTATGTTCGTACCCTCGTAAGTGACTCTTCTCAGATTACAAAAGTTGCAGGATATGTAATGGCTGCTGCTGCCCTTGGCAGCATTATTTCCGCCACTTGGCTCGGAAAGGTGGCAGACAGGATAGGACACGTACGCATTATCACTATAGCGCTGGCTGGGGCGGGTTTGCTGCTGATCCCTCAGGCATTTGTCACCTCCGGCTGGCAGCTAATTGCATTGCGCTTTCTTATGGGGCTTGCTCTGGGGGGATTACTACCCTGTATTGCGGCTGTGATACGCCATCACGTACCAGAAGGAATGGTTGGCAGCATCCTGGGGTATTCAGTAGCAGCTCAGTTCGCGGGTCAGTTCATGGGACCGTTAATTGGCGGGGTGGTTGGAGGCCATATAGGAATGCGCGCTGTATTTCTGGCAACCAGTATTATCCTGTTGCTGGGCGCGTTCTGGAACTTCAAACTCTATCGCAAGTCAGTTACACCCTGAAAAACAGCATTCGCATTCACCTGTAAATTTTGGAGATTTTACGATGACTCAGCTCAACAATACCGAAAAAAATAGTGCTCTGTTAGTGATGGACTTTCAGAAGATAATCATTAATAACTTTTTGCAACAAGAAAGCGCCAGAACCGTCATCCGTAACACAGCATCACTCATTTCTACTGCACGCGCAGCAGGCGTACCAGTTATCTATGTCAGTGTTGGATTCCGCAATGGCTATCCTGAGGTTAGCCAGAACAACACAATATTCTCGTCGATTAAAAACAATGGAATTTTTATTAACGATAGTGAAGAAACGGCCATTCATGAAGGTGTCGCACCTGCTGAAAATGAGGTCGTTATTGTTAAACGCAGAGTAGGGGCTTTCTCGTTTACCGAGCTCGATATGGTTCTTCGAGCGCAGGGCATAGAAAATTTGATCATTACTGGGGTAACTACTAGTGGCGTGGTACTTTCTACGGTCGGGCAAGCTTTTGACCTGGATTACCGTCTGGTAGTTGCGAGTGATTGCTGCGCTGACTCTGACCATGATAAGCATTTATTTTTAGTCGAAAAAATCTTACCTCAACACGCTATTGTTACCTGTTCATCTGAAATATCAGCTAATTGGGCGTAAATACACTGGGTTTCCAACGCCAGAACATTTTCTCTGTTACGATAGTTCCAAGGCCTGGCATCTTAGATCGCCAGGTCTAAGGGATAATGACAAATTCAGCCGATGACTGATAATTACTGGTTGTTAAGTAACATCAGGGCTGAAAGAGGTTATGTGTTACTATAATGAAAATGGGGTATTGAGGGTTTAGGGATTATAAATTTATGAGATTTTATGGCATCGATTATCTACAAATGCAGTCTAGTATCAATGATTATTTAAAATACATAGTTATATTTAGTACGTTATTTATCCTGATCGTTGTTTTTAGCCTGTATATGCGCCATCGTTTGCAAACTAAATACCGTGACTTAACGATCATCGCCTTCTTATTTTTACTCTTCATTTCTGGTGTTCAGTATGCAGATTATACCGATAGCCAAAATATACACTCCAAGTCATCACAAATGGTCAACTTTATTAGGTTATTATCACAGGAAAAAGGAGTGAGTGTCAATTCTATATTCTCCAGTTCAGCACAACTTTCGGATGGAATTATCGTCAAAATTAATGATTTCTATTATCGTGTTAACTTAAGTCCGGATCAAAAAACATACAGCTTAATAGAGGTTTCGTTAGTAACTCCAGACATAGAAATCATCAAGACTGAGGAGTGGAAATGATAATTTATACGCCTATCATAATAAAGTTGGGACTGGGAATACTGTGCTTAATTGTTCAGATAAATCTCATGGGGAAGGGTAATCTGGCACCTTCATCCGCAATGGATCAGGTTCAGAACTATGTGCTGGGGGGAATTATTGGTGGCGTGATTTACAATGAATCGATAACAGTATTGCAATTTGTTCTGGTATTAATTATATGGACTTTTCTCGTTTTTGTTCTTAAGTTTTTAAAAGAAAATAATAGGTTAGTAAAAAGAATTCTTGATGGGAAGCCTATAACGTTGGTGCATAATGGAAGTGTTAATGTTAAGGAATGTTTACGCAATGGTGTTTCTGCGAATGATTTGATGTTCAAATTAAGATCAAGTGGCATTTATGAAATAGAACAGCTTAAACGCGTGGTTCTCGAACAAAATGGTCAGTTAACAATTATACAAAATGGTGATGAAAATATACGTTATCCAATTATAGTGGATGGTTTGGCCAACCATGATCTGCTCGAAATTCTTAACAAGAATAGTGACTGGTTAGAAAGTGAAGTTATAAAGCAAGGCTTCAATAAAATTAGTGAAGTATATTTAGGTGAATATTTATCAGGTAGAATCAATTTATACGGATATGAAAAATGATACCCAAAACCAACTCCTTGTTATCAGCATTCAACTGATGGTATCCATTTTTTGGGTGGTTTAACCCGTGAAAACGGCCAGCGCTTCCGCGAGGCGATGTTGTCTCGCGGTAATAGTACTAATTTAGCTGAGCTTTATCGCCAGTGGCGCGGACACGATCCGCAGATTGAGCCGATGCTGGAAAACCGCGGACTGAGTGAGTAGCGCGGTTGACACGTAACAGGACCGGGCGCAGCGCCCGGTTTTTTATCCAATTTTTCCTTCTCCAAAATCCCTGCAAAACGTCTCTGCCCAATTTAGCGCCCTCGGAAGGGTTTGTCCTGCTATGGTAATCCCGTGCATCGACGCGCTGGCCACTTTTGCTTAAAAACATGAAGCCCGGCATAAAGTGTTTTTTAGCGAAAAATAATATTAATATATTAAATATAGCTTCCTGGCAATATTAGGAGTTTACTTACATTGTTGCATGGATTTCTTAAATTTAATAAGCGAACTTGCTCTGTGAATGTTCTTCACTCTATCATCTGTCTTATCTCTTGCATATCTTTTATTGAACGGATTAAGTATGGCTAATATATTGCTTCTGGTATTCGCGGTTTTTTTATTGCTGGTTTCACTGATTTCTGGATTTTCGTATTTTAAAGACAGAAAAAAGCAAAAGTTGAGTTTTAAAAGCAAGCGTATGAAATTCTAATTAAAATAGAGAGATGTTCTTCTCATAACGATGGAAGAGAATCTGATAAGCTCCTGGTTGTTTTCTAACTGGAATTTCTTCATTATGCGCAATTTATGGGAGTATACGGTTCTGTGATCGATGCCAAGGTTTTTTGCTGTTTCATTATTGTTAAGGCCAAGGTTTATGGCATTAATGATTTTTAGTTGCGAACGACTCAATGACTGATGCGGGCATTTTAAACAGCGATTCTTCTCTATCGTTATACGTTTCTTATCGCCCGCGACAAATTCATCAAAGAGAATGGACAGGTTTTTTTTGATCGTTTCAAGGCTGCTTTTATGAAATAAAATGACAGCATTTTGAACGCATAAAGGCAGCAGGGAAGAATTAAACGTAATTTCTTTTTTGGTGAAAATTACCACCGCTGGACACTCTGATTTATATCTTTTCATTTCCTGGCATAATAAATACTCGCCAACTTCCATCTCAGTAAAAATTATGTCTGGTTTTTTGAAGTGATCTTTTATGTTATTGCTTTGAAAACAAAGGTCGCTTATACCTTTGGTGCTCGCAATTTCTTGGGTAAGTTCCTCTATGGCCTTTTCTAAATAAATATTTTTGGTGATGATGGCGATTTTTAGCATGATTTTCTTATTTTTAAAAAAGGCGGTGGAAAAAATTTCGACCGTCGTATGATGTTTTATTTAAGTAACGCCTGATGAGATTAGGATATTTCCTATTGAATATAATGGCAATAGGTTTAAAGAAAGGGTGGCTTTACTTTTAATTAAAGATCGCTGCTAAATCAGTGGCTTGCGTAGGTGATTTGCTTATTTTTCAGCGTTTTTAATCGCACTAAATGCCAAGATTTGTTATGCCAGTCTTAATTTGTATTCATGGGTTTTATTAATTAACGGCAATTATTCATAAAATCATTATAAATATAGCATCCAAAGCTAATCTTTAGCGGCGTCCATTGAATCATAGGGCGAGAAGCTATTCGTTATTTAACGGTATGCATGCCGTTGATTTGATACTTCCACCGCGTAGCTATCCGGGACGCGTTGAGCAGGGCGGTTTAATCCGCGAACAGGGCCAGCGCTTCCGCGAGGCCATTTTGTCTCGCGGCACGGGTTTTGATTTAACTGCGCTTTATCGCCAGTGGCGCGAGCGCGCGCTTAAGATTGAGCTGAGGCTGGAAAACCGCGGACTGGGTTAGTCCGGCGATTGTCACGTAACGAGGACCGAGCGTCGGGTCCGTTTTTCCTTCCCAAACTGAAGCCTTACATTCATCAAGATGGGGAAGTGATACTGTAGAGGTGCCAGGGCATGGTTAAAATGCATTCGCATTCGATTTGACCTTAGCGATAAACTCTTCTGTAAGCGACAAGCCTTCGATGATTTCCTTATCGACTACGGTAATTCCGTATTGGACAATTAACTCCAGCAGTCCGTCATAGGTCTGTATGAGCTCCAGAAGGCTGTAGATTGTTTTGCGATCGGAAACTGAGGGCATCTCAGAGTTTGCTGAAGATTGATTAACAATCCACTCAAGATTGGCTTTGATTTTTTCTATATCAAGGTAACTATACATATTTCATGGGCTTAAATCCTCATTTCAAGATTTTTTTGAGAAAACGCGTTTCTGACTTCACAGGAATAAGCTATTGAATAACATCCAAAAACTCTGTTACTGAGAGATGTCGATGATCAAGCCGGATGGGGGCTAGCTGCAGAAGCGGTTATGTCCAAAAGCGCTGCTACTGGCGTATCCCCTAAAGAAGGGCGCGATGTGCGTAGACTTCATTATGGAACGGATCGCCGATATATCAAGAAATCAGCGGATAAAATGTGAATAAGTAAATTTTACTGCGGATAAGGCTGCTCACCTGCAAACCGTATGCAAGAGCTGCAGGTGAGCAATGTGCTATGGAGGCAGTACCATAGCGGCAAAATTTTAGCCTCGCGCTGCGGGCAAAACCAACAAACCGTTTACCGCCGGGAACATTTTAGGACTTACCTTACTCATCACCGTGCGCAAGGCAAATGAAAATAGGGTATCAGCAGGGCTCAATATGATGTCTGCCTGCGGCCTCGCCCCTTCGAGGCCAGCGTAAGCGCTGTTCAAGGCAGGAGTGCCTTGTCCTGCAACTCGAATTATTTAGGGTAGTAATAATCTTTTTAACAGCTAATGCGGATTAGCGTATTTTGCGTCATGTTTTTACGGGCATAACGCGCGCGCGACTGGAATAACCGAGAGGCAGGCGGATATTGGCTGAGGGAGGAGAAAAATTATCTGGTTAATAAAGGACGCAGAGCCCGGCGTCCCATTGCGGATAAAAAACAGAACGGCTGGAATTACCTAACAGCGCTTCGCTTGCACGAGTCCGAAGAAATTGCGCGGCAGGTTGTGACTCTGGTATTGGCAGGCCGGGTAAGGCGTCAACCGCCACCCGGTGAAGAACCGGGGAAGATGTTTAAACAGATTTGTCATCACTCCCAAACCGGGCACAGAGCCCGGTTTGTTGAGCCGTACGCTTTCACACCTTAAGCAGCTTTACCGTGGCCTCAATGTCTATCTCATCTTCCGAGAAGATGAGGGTGGTTCCCTGGAAGGTGGTAATAGCCAGCTTTTTCACCGAGCGCATTTCGCCAGGCTTAGCGGTGGATTTTGGCCTGATATTTCCCATCAACAGGCCTACGGAAAGGACCGCATTCTCTTTGTCGATGCGGGCATCGGCGGGCTCTTCCTCGCTGTACACCAGGAAAGATTTGATCGATGTAAGCTTAATCCGCTCGCCTGCAATATAGATATATTTGCTTTCCGGCAGGACTTTTACCGCATAGGCTGACAAACCCTTGTTATTGGTGGTGGGTTCGAAAGTGACTGCTGCATCTTTTTTAATGAGTTCAGGGTTGGCAACCTTAATCACATGAAAATAGCGATTATCGCCGTTTTCATCTTTGATAAATCCAAAACCTTTATCTTTAAACCACGTTGTGATCGTTCCGTTCATCGCCGTTACCGCCTGGTTAATCGTTTATCTACTCAATTTTTGCCGCGCGCAGTGTAAAGCACAACGCCTGCGCAGACCAGGTCTGAATCGCCGGTCTGCGCAGGCCCGCATTGCTTACCACATCAAATCATCGGGAACTTTAAAATCAGCATACGGATCGTCTTCGTCCTGCTCTTCCGCACTTAGCGCGCTGTTTAAGACAATGCTGCTGGCGTCGCGCTGGGCGATTTTATCGGCGACGCTCGCCGGGATAATCGCGTATTTGCTCTCGCCGTCGTTATCGCCGGCCAGACGCGCAATGGCGAGACGGCCGCTAATCAGCTGTGCCTGGGTGAGTTTATCCACGGCGATTTTTTTAATGAAGTTGTTATCCGTGAAGTTAAAATCAATATTGCCTTTTGAAATATCGATTTTATTCATTTCAATAAGCTGCTTAACCTGCGCTTTATACTCTTTCGAGAGCGCCGCCTGCTTTTGCTGCTCGCTAAGCTGCTTATCTCGCTCAAGCTGCGCTTTTTTATTCTCTTCCACTGCTTCTCTGGCTTCACGAGCCTGAACGCGGGACTTTTTCGCCGTTCTCTGAACTTTGGCCATTTTTTTGCTGGTCACTAACCCGGCTTTAAGCATTTGTTCTTGTAAGGTGAGTTTTGTCATCTTCGTGTCTGAATCCGCTGAATAATGAGTGAGATTATACCTGCAAATGTCCGGGATGTACCAGGCGGTATGATTCGCATAAAGCAATTGCATAAAAAATCACTATTATCGCCATTTATTTGCTATAAATGCATCTTTATTGCTTTTTTATGAGGTGTGGAGATGATTGTCAGAACCTGGCATGGTTGTGTTCCCGTTGAGTTTGGCGATGCGTTTGCGGTTCATTTGCAGGCGACAGGCGTACAGCATTCCCAGGGCATCAGCGGCAACGCGGGGGCGTTTGTCAGACGGGAAACGCAGGGGGAGTGGGAACACTTCTTCCTGGCAACGTACTGGCACAATCTGGATGCGGTCATCGCCTTTGCCGGTGAAGCGTATCATGTCGCAGTGACCTATGCGGATGATGAGCAATTCCACCTGTTGTCCGACCCTTACGTTTTTCAGTTTAACGTAGCTGAAGTCGTGGCGATTTAAGTCAGCGTTAGCATAAGCGCGCCGCAGGCAAAAAATTAAGGCCCGAAGGGCCTTAGAATGGGTTATTTCCGTCCCGCCAGTAAACCAATCACCAGCCCGATAGCGCCGGCCGCCAGCAGCCCGGTCAGCGGATTTTCCCTTACGCGCTCGGAGACCTCTGAGACGGCATCCGACGCCTGAGCGGCGTACTTACGGGCCGCGCCTTTTAGCTGATGTTTAGGCGAATCAACCGCATCACCAAATTGCTGCTGGGCTTCCCCGGCGAATTCATTGACTTTGTTGCTCACTTTGTCCGCCAGATTCTGCGCGTCGTTTTCATACTCTTGTGATGACATGGGAGTCTCCTTTCGTTTGACTTATTTAAGTCTAGTGGCTAACAAGCGAAGTACAAATGCTCAGCCGTCGGTGAGCCTCACTCCAGGAATTTTCCACAACGTCCGGGATATAAACCAGGTCGCTGTTTCTGCCACAAAAGCGCTACACTCTGGCGAAAAGAAACGTCGCCAGAATGGGGGGATTGCCGTCATTTCAATTGATTAAGGTAATTCCTGGATATAAGATCCGTCAGGCGCGGGGGCAGGAAAGGCGGCAATTCATAAATAAGAACTATTGATGTTCACAATTCCTCTTTTTTCCTTCATCATTTGTCAGCTTTTACTCCTAATAATCAGCGCTTAGCTCAGCATAAGAAAGAAATTTTTTTACTCAAGGCCGGTATGAACTATAAGAAAGTACTGAAGAACACGTTGCTGCTTGCTCCCGTGGCGATCCTGAGTCTGCAAACCCCTGTCTGGGGCGCAGAGGCCACGAAAACGGCGACCTGCCAGAAGGCGTCGCCTGCGGTGGACAAAGAAGGCGTGCCGTTACCGCCCGTTGTTGGTAAAGAGGGCGCTCAGCCGGCCTCCGCTAAAGACAAGTCCGGCCACGGCGGCGCAACGACCAACTGTCAGCCTGCGGCCATCGAAAATTAATCATTGACCTCAACCCGGGAGGGACATGGTGCACCCGTTAATTAAGGTGATGCTGGTTGGAGGGAAGGGCGACGGCCTGATGGTTAGCGTTGCCGATAACGCGACGGAGATTTCCGTGACGCCTGCGCAGTACGGCGCGAAATCCGGCCAGCCGCTGAGCTACAGAATCGTATCGCAGACCATTGACGATGAACGCTATTTTTTCGGCGTTTTCAACGAGAGCCATGAGGATACGGACAAACTCAAAAGAGTCGCGCTGACCCGCGGCATGAAAAAACTCTTCAGCTAAGCCGGAGCCGGGCGGCAAGCTGTCGTCCGGTCCGCGCCTGTTTTGTTTTCCTTTCGCCTCCGATACAGTAGCGCCAAACGCTTTTATCAGTTTCGGGAATCTATGATTAACCATATCCGGATAAAAAATTTCAGATCGGTCAGGGATATTGAGCTGGAACTCGGTGCGCTGAATATCGTCTTTGGCCCCAACGGCTGCGGTAAATCCAATATCTATAAAGCCATCCACCTGTTAACCGCCTGCGCCGACGGGAAGTTTTCCGGCTATATCAGCGATGAGGGCGGGCTGGAAAACATTATGTGGTCCGGGCCAGGCGCGCCGACCGACCGCTTTCCGCGGCGGCTGCAGATTGGCTGTCTGACCGACGAGTTTGACTACCAGCTGCAGGTGGGTTTTCCGGAAAAGCTGCCTTACCCTACCCAGTTTCAGCTGGATCCGATCGTTAAAGAGGAGTCGATCTGGCTGGCGGGATTTTCCCGACGTCCTTCATCGCGCGTGCTGGAGCGTAAAAACCAGGCGGCGTTCCTGGTGGATGTGAATGGCGAAAAGAGTACCTTTACCGACGCCATTTACGAGAATGAATCGATTTTTGGCCAACTGGGCGAGCCGCACCGTTTTCCGGAGGTCTCGCGGGTCAGGGAAACCATGCGCCACTGGCGCTTTTATCACGAATTCAATATTGGCAGACTCTCACCGCTGCGACACCCGACGGTAGGCTACCGCTCGCCGGTGCTCGACAGCGATGGGCATAACCTCGCCGCCGCCTTTCAGACCATCGTGGAAATCGGCGCCGAAGAGCTGCTGCATGAGATCCTCGGCGAAGCGTTCCCGGCGTGTACCTTTTATTGTGAAAACGAAAACTCGCGTTTCTCGATGAAGATGCGCCGTAACGGCGTCTGGCGGCCTTTACTGGCGGCGGAAATGTCCGACGGCACGCTGCGCTTCCTGTGCCTGGCGGTGGCGCTATTAAGCCCGCGCCCTCCGGCATTTCTGGCCATTAACGAGCCGGAAAACAGCCTGCATCGCCAGATGTTCCCGGCGCTGGCCCGGCTGATTGTCGAAGCGGCCCGCTATAGCCAAATCTGGTTAACCAGCCACTCCGTCGAGCTGGCTGAGCTGATTTCATCGATGGCGGAAGCGCGCCTTTACGGGCTGGAAAATAGCGACGGGGAAACGCGGATCGCCGGCTAGCGGCAACTGCCTTACCCGGCGTCTTAACGGTGTATTGCCGACGCGCCGCCGGAGGGTTTCCGGCGGCCTGGCGTTATGCTGCGGCCGGGAGCAGGGTTTTGCTGCCTTTCAGGGTAAACAGCGAAATGACGGTAAAGCTCAGGGTAATACAGCCCAGGATCAGATAAGCCTGATGGAAGCCGACGGTATCATACATCCGTCCTACCCACGCCGAGAGCACAACGCCCGACAGCTGTTTCGATAAATTAAAGCCGATCAGGAACAGCGTCGCCGAAAGTTTTGGGTTAAATGCCGACGAGATATATTTAAAGGTGCCAACCAGCAGGAAGGGGATCTCAAACATATGCAGCATTTTTAATATAATCACTTCCACCGCCGAGGTCGCGAAAGACGAGCCTAAAATTCGGACTGACATAATTACCCCGGCAATTAACAGGGCATTCTTGGCGCCAATTCGGTTAATAATTGCCGGCGCGCAGAACATGATCAGCGCATTGAGTAATTCCCCACCGGTGGTCACGAAGCCAAACACTTCGGTGCCGCGCTGCGGGCTGGCGAAGAAGCCTTTAAAAAAGTTGGCGAACTGCTGGTCGAAAACGTCATAGACGCTGGCGACGCCAACGACATAAATAATAAAGCCCCAGAAGCGCGGCATCCGCAAGAGCTCGGCGGCGGTGCGCATGGAGAAAGCCTGACGGTTGACGCCCAGGGCGTCGATAACCTCGGCGCTATTGCTGCTTTCCGGCTTCGAGACCCACAGCAGCACGCCGAGGATCAGCGCGAAGCCGGAGGCGATCCAGAAGGTGATATTGGGGTCGATACTAAACAGAATGCCGGTGATTGAGGCGCACAGCGCCCAGCCGACGCAGCCGGAGACGCGCACTTTACCGTATTCAAAACGGTTGGCGCGGCTGACGCGTTCAATATAGGCTTCTACCGCCCCGGAGCCGCTGGAGAAGACGATCCCCAGATAGATCCCGCCCACCAGCGCGCCCGCGATGATATTCATCTGCAGCAGCGGAGAGAAAACAAAAATAAAGAACGGGGCAAACAGGATTAATAAAATCGTAATCGTCCACAGCAGATGTTTGCGCAGGCCGAGCTTATCGGAAATCAGGCCAAACACCGGCTGGAAAATTATCGCGAATAGCGAAATGGAGGAGAAGACAATCCCCGTTTCGGTTTTGGTTAAATGGTTTACTTCCGCCAGCCATACCGGGAAGAAGGGGAAGTAGGCTGACATAATGAAATAGTAGAAGAAAAAGAACAGCATGAAATATATAAAATTATGCCGTTCTCGTGGCGCGAGTTCAGAGAGTTTCATTGTGAATATTCCATATTATTATGCCTGTAAGGTTGGGGGCTGGCGCCCCCGATTATTATTGGAAATGAATCGTTAAGTGATATTGCCATTGTGTCTCAAGCAGCAGCCATTGCTGTAGTACGCTGGGTGTCCAGGAGTCATCGCCGCCGATACCCATGTGTTGAGCATCAAGCGCGATCCAGACGCCGTTTTCCGGCTTCATCCTGTGCCAGTGATCGGTCTCCATTAACTGCGCGGTGCTGTAGGGCTGTACGGAGAAGTGGAAATCGCCCGCGACGTGCCAGCGCCCCCAGTCCAGCGCTTTGTTATCGCAGCGCAGGCCGTTTTCCGTCGGGAAAATGTACGGTGTGGTCATCTCTTCCAGCGGCAGCTGCCAGCGGGAGAAACAGGCGCTGGTGCGGCGGTCCGGATAGTTTTCATGCGGGCCGTAGCCGAGCCAGGAAACCGGTTGATGCTGGTCCGGAACCTGGAAATTCAGCCCGATGCGCGGCAGCGGCGGCAGGGTGCCGGCCCGTTCGCCATCGACCGCCAGATGCAGCTTGCCTTCGCCATCAAACGTCATCCGCCAGTGGCTGACAATCACCACTTCGTCGCCGCGCAGATAGTGCCAGCGGCTATCGATAACCACTTCATGGGCCAGGCGCTGGGCGTCGCACTGTACGCAGCGGGCGCTGAGGCCGTAGAGCCCGGCGCTCTTCCAGCGTTCAACCCAGGCGTTGGGGTCGATGCGCTCCACTTCGCTGACGCCAATATCGTTATCCAGCGGGGCGCGCACAAACTGGTCGCGCAGCGGCGTCAGCAGCTGTTCCACACCCTCTACCTGCCAGTGGGTCAGCAGGCCGCTCTCCCGGTCGATAGTCCATTGCTGCGAGCCGCTGCGTACGGTCCAGGCCGCGTCGCTGCTCTCCAGCGCTGGCGCCGTGCCGACGGGGGAAAGCCGGCGCAGCGCCAGCGGGGCGGCGAGCGGGAACTGCTGCCAGGCGACGCGATACCCGGCATCGGACCAGGCGGTGGCCTGCGGCTGGACAACCTCCAGCGTCAGCCACACCGCTTCGGCGCCCACGGGCAGCGTCAGCGCATCGCACAGCGTCAGCTCGCTCTGGCCTTCAGGGCTCAGCTCAAGCTTCACTTGACCCTCGGCAAAGGTTTCTCCGGCGGCCTGGACCTGCCAGCGCAGCGCTTCGTTATCGGTGGCGCGGAACAGATATTCGCTGCAGATGCTGATACGCAGCGGGGATTGCGTAAGCAGGGTAAACTGGAAGTACTGCTGCGCGTGTTTCGCTTCAATTAATGAAGGGTGCGGGCGGCGGTCGGGGAAGACCAGGCCGTTCATACAGAACTGTCGATCGTTCGGCGTATCGCCAAAATCACCGCCGTAGGCCCAGCCGACGCTGCCGTCGTCGAAGGTTTTGCTGATGGCCTGATCGGCCCAGTCCCAGATAAACCCGCCCTGCAGGCGCGGATAGTCGCGGAAGGCCTGCCAGTAATCAGCAAAGTTGCCGAGGCTGTTGCCCATCGCGTGGGCGTATTCGCAGAGGATCAGCGGGCGCTGCTCGCCCGGCAGACTGATCCACTTTTTGATCCCCCATTTCGGCACCGTCGGAATCCGCTGATCGCGCTCAACGCGTGCGTACATCGGGCAGATAATATCGGTGGTGGTGCTGTCGGCGCCTCCACCCTCGTACTGCACCGGGCGGGAGGGATCGTTGCGCTTCAGCCAGTGATACATCGCTTCATGGTTGCTGCCGCCGCCGGATTCGTTCCCCAGCGACCAGATAATAATCGACGGGTGGTTGCGATTGCTTTGCAACATCCGGCTGACGCGGGCGCTGAAGGCCGGCAGCCAGGCCGGATCGTCGGAAAGACGATTCATCGGCACCATGCCGTGGGTTTCAATATTGGCTTCGTCAACGACGTACAGGCCATAGCGATTGCACAGCTCGTACCAGCGCGGGGTGTTTGGATAATGCGAGCAGCGCACGGCGTTAAAGTTGTTCTGCTTCATCAGCAGGATGTCCTGCACCATATCCTCTTCGGTCACCACCTGGCCGCGCTGGTGATGGTGCTCGTGACGGTTGACGCCGCGGATCAGCAGCGGTTTGCCGTTTAACAGCAGCAGGCCGTTTTTGATTTCAACCCGGCGAAAGCCGATATCCCAGGCTTCAGCCTCGATCGTTTCATCGCCGCGGCACAGGGACACCACCGCCCGATAGCAGTTTGGCGTTTCCGCGCTCCACAGCGCCGGTCGCTCTACCGGCAGACGAATCGCCGCGCGTTCGGCATAGCTTCCGCGCTCATCGATAATCGGCGAACCCGGCGACTGCTGGTGGCTGGCGACCAGACGATCGTCATCCCACAGTTCGATCTTCACCGCCAGCGCCTCCAGCAGCGCGACCGGCGCGGCGACGCTTAAATTCACCAGCAGCTCGGCATCCCGGGAGAGCGCATCAAGCTGCGGCGTAAGCTGAACGTCGCAGAGGTGGAGGGTCGGTTTGTTCAGCAGCCAGACCGAACGGAAGATGCCGCTCATGCGCCACATATCCTGGTCTTCAAGCCAGGTACCCGCGCTCCAGCGCATCACCATCACGCAGATGCGGTTATCGCCCGGCTGAAGGTAGGGCGAGAGATCGAAAGCCGCGGGCAGGCGACTGTCCTGCGAATAACCGACCCATTCGCCGTTGCACCACAGATGGAAAGCCGAATTAACGCCGTCGAAGATAATCTGCGTCTGGCCGTCGGTTCGCCAGCTCTCATCGACGCTGAACGTCAGCGAGTAGCAGCCGGTCGGATTCTCCTCAGGCACGCGCGGCGGCGTAGTGTCGATCGGGTAGCGGACGTTGGTATAGATCGGAGCGTCGTAGCCTTCCATTTGCCAGTTTGACGGCACCGACGTACTGCGGCTGTCCGGCAGATCGTCTTCCAGCCAGCGGGCATCCACGTCAAACGGGCTGCGAGCCCAGGAGAACTGCCACTGGCCATCAAGCCGGCGGCGGAACGCCGAGGGCTGGTTTTTCCGCGCCGCGTCGGTATCGCGCCAGCTGGCGAAAGTCGGGTGGGCCGGTAAACGGTTGAGATGGGTAATGGTCTGGTTCTGCCAGTCTTCGCGGGCGAGAATCTGATGGAACGTTGCTGCTGCGGCGGAATGAGAGTCGTGTTGTTGCATACGTATTCCTGACGGATAAGTGATAAAAATGTCATTCGCTAGACAATATGATTTTGTTATCAGTTATTTTCGCTATAGCCGCAATATTGGCGAAAATGAAACCCACTGGCGATCACGAAAAGCTGGAAAAACAGCTGATTTTTGTCGTCTTTTAAACATAAAATGTTAGCGGACGACATTGAGGTTTTAATTCAGAAGGAGTGCACTATGCAGCGTCGCCTGGCAACGCTTGACGATGTGGCCCGCGAGGCCGGCGTGTCTCAGCAGACGGTCTCCCGGGTGCTGAATAATCCGGACGTGGTGTCTGAACGAACCCGCGATAAGGTCATTCGCGCGATGCAGGCGCTGCGCTACGTACCGAACCGTTCCGCTCAGCTGCTGGCGGGGAAATCCGCGCCGTCGATTGGGCTGATCACCGCTTCGCTGACGCTGCACGCGCCTTCACAAATCGCCGCGGCGGTGAAAAGCTACGCCGGTCTGCATCAGCTTGAGGTCTCGATTGCGATGCCGGTGCAGGTCGACTATCCGTCGCTGCAGGCGCGGCTTAATGAGTTTCGCGCCCAGCATATTCGCGGCGCGATTATCAGCCTGCCGCTCGAAAGCAGCCTCGCGGAGCGGCTGGTGGTGGAAAACCCCGATATCGCCTGCATGTTTCTTGATGTTTCGCCGGAGACCGACGTGTGCTGCGTGCGTTTCGATCATCGCGACGGCTGCGGCGCGTGCGTGCGGCATCTCTGGGACGCCGGGCACCGGGAGTTCGGCCTGCTGGCCGGGCCGGAGAGCTCGGTCTCCGCGCGCATGCGATTGAGCAGCTGGCGCGAGGCGCTGCATCGGCTGGGCGTCAGTAATGCGGTGACGGTGTTTGGCGACTGGAGCGCCGCCAGCGGCTGGAACAAAACGTTTGAGCTCCTGCATCATCATCCGCGGATTAGCGCCATCGTGGTGGCTAACGATCAGATGGCGCTCGGGGTACTGAGCGCGCTGGCGCAGTTGAATCGCACCGGCAGCCAGGCGATCTCGGTCACCGGCTATGACGATACCGCTGACAGCCTCTACTTCCAGCCGCCGCTGACCACCGTCGCCCAGGATTTTAACGTTCTGGGAAAAAGGGCGGTTGAGCTGCTCATCCAGCTAATGGCTGCCCCGCAGATGAAGATCCGCGAGCTGCTGCCGACGCGCCTGATTATCCGCCAATCCACCTGGCCCTGCGCGGGCGCCAGGCAGGAGGAGCAAGAGGGTCTTGTCGCGCAGATCAAAGCGCTGGTGGAAAAGCTGTAAGCAACGGTCCGTTTAGCTTTCATTGATGTTGCGCGTGATAGCTTATCGGACAAGCGTACTCAGGGGGTTATGCCCTGAACGTAAAAATGCAAAACACAATCTATCCATGCAAGCATTCATTCACCGCCAGTCACATGGCGGTTTTTTTTTGCCCGTTTTCGGTCGTTAGAATATGGCGTTATTTTATTTAATTCTGCCTCCTGGTCGATTACTCGCCGCTGTTAAGCATAAATGCGCTGTTTTCACGCCGCGGTGTCAGAAAATTTCCCCAGCTTATACTTTTTTATCCAGCATAAAATGCTGTTGGCCGGGGCGGCAGGGCGCGCTTTTTTTAGCGCCATTCGGCTATGCTGAAAGCCAAAGCAGGCGAGTGAAAGGCAACGTCATGATGATATTAAAAGATAAAGAGTACGTGGACTCGGTTGACTGGCAGACGGTGGCGGAGATTATCGCCGCCGCAGGTCTCAATCAGCGGGACGTCGCGCTGGTGGAGCGCGCGTTTCGCCATAGTACCTTTTGCTGGTTTGGCTATGAAAACGGGCAGCTTATTGCCGTTGCCCGGGCGATTAGCGACCTGACCTGGTGCAGCTATCTGGCGGATGTCGCGGTGCACCCGCGCTGTCAGGGAAAGGGGTACGGGCAGCAGCTGATGCAATCGGTCAGCGAGCGGCTGCGGCCGTTCGGCAAAACCTTCATCTACTCGGTGGTGGATAAAGTCGGCTTTTATCGCCGCTTTGGTTTTGAAACGCTGACCACGGGCATGGTCTGCGCCAGCGAAGAGGCGATAGCGCGTATGCGCGAGCAGGGATTTGTTGGCTAGTAAATACCGCTTAAAAAAACGCATTTACCAAACGGTTTAAATGGCTGCTGAATGAATCAATGCCATTACCCGGCCGCTGAGGATTATTTCGCTGGCCCTTGCCGGTTGCTGCCGTAAATAATCGGATAAACTTAGTCGGCTACAGTCGGTCCAGTTAATTATGACAGATAGCCTGGGTTAAAAGGGTAAACTGTGTTACACAGTCCCATTCTCCTGGCAAACATCTGGATGGGATTATGCTGACAACTCTGATTTACAGAAGTCAGATGCATTTAACACAAGAAACCGATCTCATACTGCTGGTTGAAAAAGCGAATGCTGAGAACGCAGCACGCGGGATTACGGGCATACTTCTTTTAAAAGATAATGTTTACCTTCAGATACTTGAGGGGGATGAGTGCGTGCTTGAGCAGCTATTCAGCACGATCAAGCAAGACGATCGCCACCATCAGGTTGTCGAACTGATGCGTGATTACGCGCCGCGCCGGCGCTTTGAAAACGTAGGGATGATGTTTTTTGACCTGAATAAACTGCAAACCGCTGACGTCCTGACAAAGGTTCGCCAGCTTAGCCAACTGAAAGGTTATCTTTCCACCGAAGAGCGCGTCTATAAATTTATCCATACTTTTATCAGTCAAAAAAGCGCTGCCGCGCCGTCACCCTTTTTACGGCCTGACAAATGGTCGCTTCATTCGCGTAAACATGCATTTCATGCGCCGCAAGAATCGTTTTTTGCCGGTCAATGTTGTCAGTTTGCTTTCCAGCCCATTATCGAACCGTTGGCCGGGAATATCACTTCGCTTGAAGCGCTTATTCGTGATAAAGACGGCGGTAGTCCCGCCAATTTCTTTGCCTCGATTCCGCCAGAGCAACGTTATGAAGTTGATCTCAAAGCGAAATCAGTTGCCTTTGCCCTGGCGAAAGAAATCAATATTGGCGACCATAAAATATCCATTAATATCCTTCCGATGTCTCTGGTTGTTATTCCTGATGCCATTGAATACCTGTTGCAGGAAATAAAAAAACAGGGTCTTGAACCCGAACAGGTGATCGTGGAGGTGACGGAAGATGAAATGATCTCCGGTTTTAGCCAGTTCAGCAGCGCGATAAAAAAACTGCGCGTCTCTGGTATGGGGCTGGCAATTGATGACTTTGGCGCCGGTTATGCTGGACTCTCGTTGTTGACAAAAATTCAGCCTGATAAAGTTAAAATCGACCGCGAGATTATTACCGATATTCATCAGAGCGGCCCTAAACAAGCGGTGGTAAGATCGATTATCAACTGCTGCCGTGAACTTGAGATTGCGGTGGTTGCTGAAGGCATAGAGCGGATAGAGGAGTGGTGCTGGCTCGAATCTGCGGGTATTAAACGTTTCCAGGGCTTTTTATTTGCCATGCCGAAAGTCAACGGCGTCGGTGACATACGCTGGCCTGGGGAAAAGTGAAGCCTGATTTGCCTTAATGTACCGAGCGGTTTGCCTCCGGCAGCAGCGCAGGCGAGTAGACATTGCGTATTCCGCCTGGAGTATCCCTATTTTCTGAAGCTGAACCGGCCAATAGTTGCTGATGGCCGGTAAGCTCATGACTAACCGCAAGCCCTGCATATTCCCAATCTATAACAGACTGACCCTTGTTAATCATCTAGCCTGTCATGACTGATTTCATCTTCGTGGGTGCTTATCAACTGCGTGAGCGCTATTTGTTCCTGAAACTTGGTCAGAAGCAGTTCTGCGTCCGTCTTCAGAACGTCTTCAGATGATTCCAGTACCGAATTTATCGCTTTCGTTACGCTGCTAACTAATTCCGCGACGCCGCCTTCCTTGCCGATAGCGAGCATCAGCGCGCTAATGAGCAAAGACTGCGCCTCGACCTGGGCAGCAAGCTGCTTACTTTCGGCATCCATGGCGGAAATTTTAGCAATTATGCTGAGAATGACATTATTCATTGTATCCCTCAAATCAATAAGTTAGAGCGGGTTGTTGATGGCTATATTCGCTGTTGATAATCCGAATTAACCATAGAACATAAATATGCCAGAAAAAATATCGGTAGCGTTAGTCAGGTTTTGGACATCACCAAAGTAAAGCATGAAAATGCGCCGGTCCCACTTCCATTTTCCTCCAACGATCGCGCCCGACAGAGCGCAAAGGAGCATGAAGAGAACGGTTGTTGAAAAGAAAGACGCCAGGCTTGAGGTCGTGTTTAGCCTGGCCGACCTCTGATGTTTCTTGCTTCAGCATCAACTCATACAGGCGACAGGAAAATGTACGGATGTTTAACCGGCAGGACAAGCTCGTTGGCAAGAGCGGCTGGCTCTGTTCAACGAGATACAGCATGGGCTGACGCCAGACCATGAATATGGCTCATGTTGTAATGAAATTAACTCGCTTTCACTCATCTAATGGCTCTGGCATAACATGCTGTATTCGATATAGATAATATGAAGATGAAGACTGCTTATGGAAGCCTGCGCCAGCCTGCAACCATCAGAAAGGACTGCAGTTTTTATCTCAGAACTTAGGATGCACATCTGCGATGAATCAACAATTTACCTTTACTATTAAACGCACTCTCTTTGATGAAAACTATAACCCCTCAGAAAATACGCGTATTACAACCAACTTTGCTAATTTAGCAAGAGGGGAAAATCGCCAGGAGAATCTGCGCAATACCTTAGTCATGATTGACAATCGTTTCAATACGCTGGCGCACTGGGATAACCCCAAAGGCGATCGCTATGCCGTTGCGCTGGAAATTATTTCAGCCGAAATGAATATCAGCGTCACCGGCGATACCTTTCCGGTGATTGAAATATTGCAAACCAGCATTATTGATAAAAAGACCGATGAACGTATTGAGGGTATCGTTGGCAATAATTTCTCTTCGTACGTTCGCGACTACGACTTTAGCGTATTGCTGTTAGACCATAATAAAGGACGCGCAGGTTTTAGCCTTCCGGAAGGATTCGGCGATTTGCACGGCAACATATTTAAACATTTCGTCAATTCAGCGGAGTACAAGGCCAATTTCAAAAAATCACCGGTCATTTGCCTTAGCGTCTCCAGCAAAGACACCTATCACCAGACCGGAAATCAACATCCTGTCCTGGGGCTCGAATACCGGCCAGAGGGTTCATCGTTGACTGAGCAATATTTTGGCAAAATGGGCCTGAGGGTTCGCTACTTTATGCCGAAAAACAGCGTTGCGCCTTTGGCCTTTTATTTCTCAGGGGATTTGCTGAGCGATTACACGAGCCTTGAGCTGATTAGCACCATCAGCACGATGGAGACGTTCCAGAAGATATACCGCCCGGAGATCTACAACGCCAACTCTGCTGCAGGACTCTGCTATCAGCCCGATCTGCATCATCAGGACCATTCATTAACCAAAATTGTTTACGATCGTGAAGAGCGCAGCCAACTGGCGGTAGAGCAGGGGAAGTTTACCGAAGAGCACTTTATTAAACCGTATAAAAATATTCTGCAGCAATGGTCTGCTCATTACGCTCTTTAAGACATCGCATATATAAGGCTATCGATAATGACAAAATTATTACCCACTTCAACAGCCGGCAGCTTACCGAAACCGTCCTGGCTTGCAGAGCCTGAGAAACTGTGGTCCCCATGGAAACTGCAGAATGAAGAGTTAATTGCCGGGAAAAAAGACGCGCTGAGCCTGTCCTTATTTGACCAACTGCGCGCCGGCATCGACATCGTCAGCGATGGCGAGCAAACCCGTCAGCACTTTGTTACTACGTTTATTGAGCACCTCAGCGGCGTCGATTTTGAAAAACGCGAAGTCGTTAAAATCCGTAATCGCTATGATGCGAGCGTTCCGACCGTCGTGGGCGCCGTCGAGCGTCAAAAACCCGTTTTTGTCGAAGATGCGCGTTTTTTACGTCAGCTCACCAGCCAGCCGATTAAGTGGGCGCTGCCGGGTCCCATGACCATGATTGATACGCTCTATGACAATCACTATAAGAGCCGCGAAAAACTGGCCTGGGAATTTGCGAAGATACTTAATCAGGAAGCCAGGGAGCTGGAGGCCGCCGGCGTCGACATTATTCAGTTTGATGAGCCAGCCTTTAATGTGTTTTTTGATGAGGTTAATGATTGGGGCATCGCGGCCTTAGAAAGAGCCGTTGAAGGGCTAAAATGCGAAACTGCGGTACATATCTGCTATGGATACGGCATCAAAGCGAATACCGACTGGAAAAAGACCCTGGGAACAGAGTGGCGACAATATGAAGAAGCGTTTCCTAAGCTGCAAACCTCCAGCATCGATATCATCTCGCTGGAATGTCATAACTCACGTGTTCCCATGGATCTGCTTGAACTGATTCGCGGAAAAAAAGTGATGGTTGGAGCCATCGACGTGGCGACCAATGCGATCGAAACGCCGGAGGAAGTCGCCGCGACCTTACGTAAAGCGCTGCAGTTTGTGGATGCCGATAAGCTTTATCCTTCAACCAACTGCGGCATGGCGCCGCTATCGCGTCCGGTGGCGAGCGGCAAGCTCAATGCGCTAAGCGCCGGGGCGGAAATTATCCGCAGGGAGCTGCAGGCTAAATAGAACCCTGGCAAAGGGCTGGAAGCCTCGCCGCAGCTGACGGATATCCAGCGAATGGTATGTAAGGTATGCGAAATGCTTCTGGCTCAGATTTCATCATTCGCTGACCGGGCATAATCAGTACGTCGTGCCGGGCGCTCGGGCGCTATTTAAAATATTTATCGAGGGGATCGTGATGGCGGTATTTTCGGAAGAAAAACAGCCAGTAGACAAAACCCAGAGTAGCGCCCAGCCCGGCAAACTGCAGATAAAGTATTTTACGTCGGGCAAGCAGGTCCATAAATGAATACGCGCCTTTCCACATATCAATAATGCCACCGTTTATCACCAGGTCTATAAACAGCGCAAGCCCCGGCAGAGCAACCGCGTACGCCGCCATTAGGTATAAAAGCGCCGCAAGCCTCATTTTGGTATTGATATGCATATTCTGCCTCCTTGCTCATGATGACAAAGCATAACATAGCCTATCAACGATCAGCATCGAGTGGGCTGTTGAGGGATGTTCGGACGGAGTTTCTCCTGGTGACTGATACGATAAATTATCGTGTATAAGGTGGTTCATCGATAGGCAAGCCAAAAGCAGAACGCCCCCTGGTGCATTGGCAGCAGGGGGCGTTTACGGATGGGGATTATCGTCGTTCATCAGTCATCCCATTTGTGGCTCAGGTATGCGGCAAGAAATCCAAAGAACAGAATGGTTCCCAGAACTGCCATAAATACATGCATATTTCCCAGCATGATTAACCTCCATTAGTTTTGCTATGCGCTATGTTGTCCTCATTGAACGGGTTTACGGTTGTTGGATACATCTTAACCCGACTAATCTAAACAAACGATTAACAAATTGCCCAGCGTGACTATTATCCATGTGAATCACTCTCCCTTTTTACCCGCCAGCGCGCTTTCCTGTACTGCAACGGGCTAAGGGCAAACTGCTGGCGGAAGTGATGGCGCAGGGTGCTGGCGTTTGAGAAACCGCAAAGCTCGGCAATCTGCTCAACGCTCAGCCGGCTGTGGGTTAAGTGCTGCGTGGCGCGCTGAAGGCGCTCGTCAAGCAGCCAGCGGGCGGGGGTTTTGCCGGTAGCGTCTTCGAAACGGCGTAAAAACGTGCGCTGCCCCATGCCGGCTCTTTCCGCCAGCGAGGCCACGGTGTGGCCAGCGGCGAGATTCTGGTGCAGAAAATCAAATAATTGCCCCAGCCTCTGGCTCTCCCGCGCTTTGGCCACCGGGCGAACAATCTGCTGCGCCTGCCCGCCGTCGCGATGGGGGGAAACCACTAACCGTCGGGCGACAAGATTCGCCGCTTCGACGCCGAAGTCCTCGCGCACCAGGTGCAAACATAAATCGATACCCGCGGCGCTGCCTGCGGAGGTCATGACGCCTTCGGCGCCGACGTACAGCACGTCATCGATCACCTCAATGCGCGGAAACCGCGCCCGCAGCTGGTCGGTATAGCGCCAGTGGGTGGTCGCCTGGCGGCCGTTCAGCAGCCCGGCCGCGGCCAGAACGAAAACCCCGGAGCAGATAGAAATTATCCGGCAGCCTCGCGCATGGGCGGCGACCAGCGCCTCGCACAGCGCTGGCGGCACGGGGGAGTCAATACCGCGCCAGCCGGGTACCACGATGGTGTCCGCTTCGCCTAATAGCGCCATACCGCCATCGGTCATGAGCCGAATTCCGCCGGTTGCCCGCAGCTCACCGTCGTCGACGGCGGCCACGGCAAAGCGATACCATCGTTCGCCCATCTCCGGGCGCGGCAGGCCGAAGATCTCAACGGCGACGCCAAATTCAAAGGTACACAGGCCATCGTAGGCGAGGGCAACAACCCGGTGGCGTGACAACGTCACGGATGGGATTGTCAGGATTTCAGCGTTTTCAGTCATGGTTCTCGGCAGATGTCGCGCAGGCGGTTAATTAAAGTAGTGGTATCACAGACAAGGAGAAGATGCCATGAGTGTTGTAACCGCTATTGCCCCCGCCAGTTCTACCGACGCCGCCGCCTGGTTTCGTCATAAGCTAAGCCTCGAGACCGACTGCGCCGATGTCTACAGCGCGATGCGCGAAGGAGAAGTGGATTTTGTTCTGCTGCACGTCGTCGGCAGTGAAGAAACCTTTGCCCGTCGTCATCTCCCGGGCGCCCTGCATTTACCGCACCGACAAATTGATGAAACCAGAATGGCGCAGTGGCCTGATGACACGCTGTTTGTGGTCTACTGCGCCGGGCCGCACTGCAACGGGGCGGACGTCGCCGCCATGAAGCTGGCTCTGCTGGGGCGCCCGGTAAAAATGATGCTCGGCGGCCTGACCGGCTGGGAAGATGAAGGGTTGCCTTTCGCAAAGTGAATTTATTTCATGTGCCATGAAATATTGTCGTTTGCCGATGAAACCTCTGCATGCCAGTATCTGGACATATAGCCATCCAGAAGTCTATAAATTCAAATAATGAACTATCACGGTGGGTAATTAACTTTGCCCGCCGCTAAGGAGACACCATGCAACGTCATCAGGCCCCGTTCCGCGCAGATATTGTCGGCAGCTTTTTACGTCCGGACGCCATCAAACAGGCCCGTCAGCAGCTGGCCGCCGGCACCATCGACGCGCAGCAGCTGCGGCAGATAGAAAATGAGGCGATTCGCGTTCTGGTGCAGCAGCAGTGCGAGTGCGGGCTGCATGTGGTCACCGACGGTGAGTTCCGCCGCGCGTGGTGGCACTTTGATTTCTTTGACGGACTACAGGGCGTTGAGCGCTACGATTCAGAAAAGGGCATTCAGTTCAACGGGGTACAGACCAAAGCGCACGGCGTTCGCGTCACCGGTAAACTGGCCTTTGGCAATCACCCGATGCTGGAAGATTTTCGCTATCTGAAGAGCATCAGCGGCAGCGCTCAGCCGAAGATGACCATTCCCAGCCCGAGCGTGCTGCACTTCCGCGGCGGCCGGAAAGATATCGACGCGACGGTGTATCCGGATCTCGCCGACTATTTCGATGACCTGGCAACCACCTGGCGCGATGCCATTCGCGCCTTCTACGATGCGGGCTGCCGCTATTTACAGCTTGATGACACCGTCTGGGCCTACCTCTGCTCCGATGAGCAGCGACAGCAGGTGCGCGAGCGCGGCGAAGACCCGGATGAGCTGGCGCGCATTTATGCCCGCGTTCTGAATAAGGCCCTGGAAGGGAAGCCGGAGGATCTGACCGTTGGCCTGCACGTGTGTCGCGGTAACTTCCGCTCGACCTGGATCTCCGAGGGCGGCTACGAGCCGGTTGCGGAAGTGCTGTTCGGCGGCGTTAACATCGACGCGTTCTTCCTCGAATATGACAATGACCGTTCCGGCGACTTCGCGCCGCTGCGCTACGTTCGCCCCGGCCATCAGCAGGTGGTACTGGGCCTGATCACCACTAAAAACGGGGAGCTGGAAAACCCGGAAGGGGTGAAGGCTCGTCTGCAGGAGGCGGCGCAGTACGTCCCGCTGGCGCAAATTTGCCTCAGCCCGCAGTGCGGTTTTGCTTCCACCGAAGAGGGTAACTCTCTGACCGAAGCCCAGCAGTGGGATAAAGTCCGCCTGGTCACCGGCATCGCCGCGCAGGTCTGGTAATCTCTCCATAGCGCAGCGTTGCACTATTTTAAGGCAACGCTGTGCACCCGCCTTTATTCTCCCCGTATTCTGCCGCGCTTTCAGACGCTTTCACAACCTGGCATCGTTTTTGCCTTATCACTTCCGGTGAGTCGTTAATTCATTTTTTTGTTTTTGCGCTATTCAGGAGTGACACACATGCAGCGTCGAACACTATTAAAAGCTTTTGCTCTCTCCGCCTCTGTTATTAGCATGGGCTTCTCCTTACAGGTTTATGCCGCCGACACCATTAAAGTCGGCATTATGCACTCGCTTTCCGGGACGATGGCGATTTCTGAAACCCCGCTGAAAGATGTCGCCCTGATGGCTATCGATGACATCAACGCCAAAGGCGGCGTGCTGGGTAAAAAACTGGAACCGGTCGTGGTGGATCCGGCATCAAACTGGCCGCTGTTCGCCGAAAAAGCGCGTCAACTGCTGACGCAGGATAAGGTGGCGGCGGTGTTCGGCTGCTGGACCTCCGTATCACGCAAATCGGTTCTGCCGGTATTTGAAGAGCTGAACGGTCTGCTCTTCTACCCGGTACAGTATGAAGGCGAAGAGATGTCGCCGAACGTCTTCTACACCGGCGCGGCGCCAAACCAGCAGGCGATTCCGGCGGTGGAATACCTGCTGAGCGAAGACGGCGGCGGGGCGAAACGCTTCTTCCTGCTCGGTACCGACTACGTCTACCCGCGCACCACCAACAAAATTCTCCGCGCTTTCCTGCACGCCAAAGGCATTCAGGATAAAGACATCGAAGAGGTCTATACCCCGTTCGGCTATAGCGACTATCAGACTATCGTCGCCAATATCAAGAAGTTCTCCGCCGGCGGTAAAACCGCGGTGGTCTCTACCATCAACGGTGATTCCAACGTTCCGTTCTATAAAGAGCTGGCTAATCAGGGGCTGAAAGCGACGGACGTGCCGGTGGTAGCCTTTTCCGTGGGCGAGGAGGAGCTGCGCGGGATTGATACTAAACCGCTGGTGGGCAACCTCGCGGCGTGGAACTACTTCGAGTCCGTCGATAACCCAACCAACAAACAGTTTGTTGCCGACTATCGCGCTTACGCCAAAGCCCACAAGCTGCCAAACGCCGATACCGTGGTAACCAATGACCCGATGGAAGCGACCTGGGTTGGCCTGCACATGTGGGCGCAGGCGGTGACGAAAGCAGGATCGACCGATGTCGACAAGGTGCGTGATGCCATGGCCGGCCAAACCTTCAAGGCGCCGTCAGGCTTTACCCTGACCATGGATGCCACCAATCATCACCTGCACAAGCCGGTAATGATTGGCGAAATTGAAAGCAACGGCCAGTTTAACGTGGTCTGGCAGACCGAAGAGCCGGTACGCGCCCAGCCGTGGAGCCCGTGGATTGCCGGGAATGATAAAAAGCCGGATCACCCGGTTAAAACCGTCAGCAACTAAGCGTTAGACCCCGGCGCTGCGCCGGGGGGAATGATTCAGTCTTCCGGGCCCGAAGCCCGGATTTCCCCGAAAAGGAGAACGACCATGAACGCATTACGCCTCATGTGTTACTTCGCGCTGCTGATGGTCTTGATACCGTGGCGGGCGCAGGCAGCGGACGCCGACGATTTTGTGGCGGCCAATCGCAGCCAGCAGGCTCAGCTGCTGGAACAGTGGGCCGCCGCGCCCGAAGCGCCGCGTTTACCGCTGCTGCGGGCGCTGAAAAGTGAAACATTGCAATCCGATAGCGGCGGTCATGCGTTCAGCAAACAGGGCGACAGCCTGCTGGCGCTGGGCGCGGTTCCGGCGCCCGTCGGCCCAACAAAACCGGTGCGTCTGACCAACCGCCTGCGTAACCTGGCGGCAGGCGCGCTGGCGACGCATCTCCTGGTTAGTGACAACGTCACGGAAAGGGCCGCGGCGGCGAAAACCCTGCAGCGCGAAGCGACGCCTGAGATGGCGGGGCTGTTACAGCAGCGTCTGACGGCGGAAACCGACGGCGCGGTGAAGTCGCAGCTGGAAATTGCGCTGGCCCGTTTACAGCTTGTCAGTCCTCAGCCCGCACTGCGGCTGGCGGCCATCGCGCTGCTCGGCCACTCCGGTGACCCGGAAACCCAGGCGCTGCTGACGCCGTATACCGATGCCCGGCATGAGCCGGACCCGGCGATTCGCGCGGCGGCCCAGGAGAGCCTGAGTAAAATCCAGCACCGTCTGCTGCTGGGCGATCTTCTCGGCCAGGCTTTTATGGGCCTCTCCCTCGGTTCTGTCCTGCTGCTCGCCGCGCTCGGTCTGGCCATCACCTACGGTCTGCTCGGGGTGATCAATATGGCCCACGGTGAGATGCTGATGATTGGCGCCTACAGCTGCTGGCTGGTTCAGCAGGCGCTGGCGCAGCTGGCGCCGCAGTGGCTGGCCTTCTATCCGCTGATTGCGCTGCCGGTGGCGTTCCTGATCACCGGCGGTATCGGTATGGTGCTGGAACGCACCGTGATCCGTCATCTCTACGGGCGCCCGCTTGAGACGCTGCTCGCCACATGGGGGATCAGCCTGATGCTGATTCAGCTGGTGCGCATGCTGTTTGGCGCGCAGAACGTTGAGGTCGCCAATCCGGCATGGCTCTCCGGCGGCGTGCAGGTTCTGCCGAATCTCATCCTGCCGTGGAACCGTCTGGCGGTACTGGTTTTCGTGCTGCTGGTGCTGCTCTTTACCTGGCTGACGCTGAACAAGACCCGGCTAGGGATGAACGTGCGGGCGGTGACGCAAAACCGCGCGATGGCGGCCTGCTGCGGCGTGCCGACCGGACGGGTCGATATGCTGGCGTTTGGCCTCGGTTCGGGGATCGCGGGGCTGGGCGGCGTCGCGCTGTCGCAGCTCGGTAACGTCGGGCCCGAGCTGGGCCAGGGCTACATTATTGACTCCTTCCTCGTGGTGGTGCTCGGCGGCGTTGGTCAGCTGGCGGGCAGCGTGGCGGCGGCGTTTGGTCTTGGCATCTTTAACAAAATCCTTGAACCGCAGATGGGAGCCGTGCTGGGTAAGATCCTGATTCTGGTCTTGATTATCCTGTTTATCCAGAAACGTCCCCAGGGACTGTTCGCCCTCAAAGGGAGGGTTATTGACTGATGAGCCAACCTATTACCTTAACGCTGGCGCGCAAAGCGCCGCGCCCGCTGCGCTGGTTCGGCGTGCTGTTACTGCTGGGCCTGCTAAGTATGCCGTTTCTGGCGCTGCTGCCCGCCACGCATCCGCTGGCGGTCTCCACCTGGCTGCTGACGCTGACCGGCAAGATCCTCTGCTACGCCATTGTCGCCGTGGCGCTGGATTTGGTCTGGGGCTATGCCGGGATGCTCTCGCTTGGCCATGGGATCTTTTTTGCCCTCGGCGGCTACGCCATGGGCATGTACCTGATGCGCCAGGCGGCGGGCGACGGATTGCCGGCCTTTATGTCGTTTTTGTCGTGGAGCGAGCTGCCGTGGTTCTGGTGGGGCACCCAGCATTTCGCCTGGGCTATGCTGCTGGTGGTGCTGGTGCCCGGCCTGCTGGCGCTGGTTTTCGGCTGGTTCGCCTTCCGCTCGAAAATCAAAGGCGTCTATTTTTCGATTATGACCCAGGCGCTCACCTACGCCGGGATGCTGCTGTTTTTCCGTAACGAAACCGGCTTTGGCGGTAACAACGGTTTTACCGGCTTTACCACGCTGCTCGGTTTCTCCGTCACCGCCATCAGCACGCGGGCGGCGCTGTTTATGGCCACGGTACTGCTGCTGTTGCTCACCCTGTGGATTGGCTATTTGCTGGCGCAAAGCAAGTTTGGCCGCGTGCTGACGGCGGTGCGCGATGCTGAAAACCGCCTGATGTTCTGCGGCTACGACCCGCGCGGCTTTAAGCTGCTGGTATGGACCCTTTCAGCCGTACTGTGCGGCCTGGCGGGGGCGCTGTACGTGCCGCAGGTCGGGATCATCAACCCCAGCGAAATGTCGCCGACCAACTCTATCGAAGCGGCCATCTGGGTGGCGCTCGGCGGTCGCGGAACCTTAATCGGCCCGGTGCTCGGCGCGGGGCTGGTCAACGGCGCGAAAAGCTACTTTACCGTGGCGATGCCGGAGTACTGGCAGCTCTTTCTGGGACTGATTTTTATTATCGTGACGCTGTTTTTACCGCGTGGCGTTATCGGCCTGCTGCGTAAAGGAGATCGCTGATGCCATTGGATGAAGAGCTATTTACCCGCCAGCTGCCGACGGACCGCTTTCGCGAGCAGACCGATCCGGTACTGCAGCTGGAAGAGATTAACGTCAACTTTGACGGTTTTCAGGCGTTGACCAACCTGTCGCTGCAGATTGGCGTGGGCGAGCTACGCTGCGTGATTGGGCCGAACGGCGCCGGTAAAACCACCCTGATGGACGTCATCACCGGCAAAACCCGGCCGCAGAGCGGCAGGGCGCTTTACGATCAGTCGGTGGACTTAACCACCCTCGATCCCATCGCCATCGCCCGCCAGGGCATCGGGCGCAAGTTTCAGAAACCGACCGTCTTTGAGGCGCTGACGGTGGCAGAGAATCTCGAACTGGCAATGAAAGGTGATAAATCGGTGTGGGCCAGCCTGCGGGCGCGCCTGAACAGCGAGCAGGCCGACCGAATCAGCGAAACCCTGCGCCTGCTGCGGCTGGAGGGCGAACGCTATCGGCCGGCGGGGCTGCTGTCGCACGGGCAAAAGCAGTTTCTGGAAATCGGCATGCTGCTGGTGCAGGAGCCGCATCTGCTGCTGCTTGACGAACCCGCCGCCGGGATGACCGATGCGGAGACAGAATATACCGCCGAGCTGTTCCGCACCCTTGCCGGGCAGCATTCGCTGATGGTGGTCGAGCATGATATGGGCTTTGTCGAGACCATCGCCGACAGAGTGACGGTGCTGCATCAGGGACAGGTGCTGGCGGAAGGGTCGCTGCGCGAGGTGCAGGCCAACGAACAGGTGATTGAAGTTTATCTCGGACGCTAAGGAGCGCGGATGTTACAGGTTAATCAACTACATCAATATTATGGCGGCAGCCATATCCTGCGTGGAGTGGATTTTGCCGCTCGCCAGGGCGAGATCACCTGCCTGCTCGGGCGCAACGGGGTGGGAAAAACCACCTTGCTGAAGTGCCTGATGGGGCTGATCCCGGCGCGCAGCGGCGAGGTGCTGTGGCAGGAGAAGAATATCACCCACCGTAAACCGCACCAGCGGGTGCAGTCGGGGATCGCCTACGTGCCCCAGGGGCGGGAGATTTTTCCGCGCCTGACGGTGGAGGAGAATCTGCTGATGGGGCTGTCCCGCTTTCCCGCCCGCGACGCGCGCGCGGTACCGGAAGAGATTTATCAGCTGTTTCCGGTGCTGAAAACCATGAAGCAGCGGCGCGGGGGCGATCTTTCCGGCGGGCAGCAGCAGCAGCTGGCCATTGGCCGCGCGCTGGCCAGCCGTCCGCAGCTGTTGATTCTTGATGAACCGACGGAGGGCATTCAGCCGTCGGTGATTAAGGAGATTGGCGAGGTGATTCGCCAGCTGGCGAACCGCGGGGATATGGCGATTCTGCTGGTCGAGCAGTTTTATGATTTTGCCGCCGGTCTGGCGGATCGCTATCTGGTGATGTCGCGCGGCGCGATTATCCAGCAGGGCAACGGCGGCGATATGGAAGCCGAAGGGGTCCGCGGGATGGTCACCATTTAACTCGCCCCGGATGGCGGCCTCCCCCCGGCTCGCGCTGCGCTTAGCCGGGCTACAGGTATACAGCAGTCTGCTGGCCCGTAGCCCGGGCAAGGCGCTTTGCGCCGCCCCCGGGGAGTTCGCCACAGGGCGCATTGGATATGATTCCCGGAGGCGATGCTGCGCATCTGTCCGGGCTACCGCTCGCAGACGGCGATGGACCCGTAGCCCGGGCAAGGCGCTTTGCGCCGCCCCCGGGGAGAGCGCCATAGTCCGCACTAGATATGGTTTCCCGGAGGCGATGCTGCGCATCTGTCCGGGCTACCGCTCGCACACGGCGATGAACCCGTAGCCCGGGCAAGGCGCTTTGCGCCGCCCCCGGGAAAAGCGCGCAGAGGGCTATTTGCGCAGCAGCCGCTGCAGGCGCGCCTGACGCCAGCGATTGATCCATTCGCCAAAAACAAACAGGCGCAACCCTTTAACCGCCAGCAGCGCTCCCCAGACGATCGCCACCCATGCGGACCAGTAGCTCTCTGCGCCGCTCAGCCAGTTCAGCAGCGCCAGCAGAACGCAAACGACGACGGCCACCGTCAATGAACGGTAAAAACGGCTCTCGCGTTCGACGCGCGCTTTGGCTTCCTCAATACGTAAATCCAGCGACGCTTCGTGGCCCGCCGGCGATTCGCCGCTAATCTCGGCGACGTTTACTTCAAATACCGCCGCAAGCGCGCTGAGCGTCTCGAGGCCGGGACGGTCGCCGTTCTCGATGCGCTGAATGGTGCGCACGCTGACGCCGGCCAGTTCGGCAAGCTGCTCCTGCGACCAGGCGCGCTGCAAACGTAATTGTTTAACCTGATGACTACTGTTCATTGTTTCTATCTCCGGGTGAAAACCTGAGATGGAGTATCATCGAGCGGGCTGTCGGGCACCACGATCGGAACCCGACAGGGACGCGACAGCAACCTGACAGCCGCACGGCGCCTGGCATCAGGCGCGGGCGACCGCGCTACCGTTCCACGGACGAACGTTCATGCCGCGGAAAATCATCAGCCATGCGGCGATAATCGCCAGCATCAATATCACAAACAGCGACCAGTGCGGCAGATGGGTCAGAATCGTTCCGGTCAGCATCGGGTTAAACGCCGCCCCCAGCCAGCCCAGCGACTGGGCGGAAAAGTAGCTGGCTTTCATGCCCGGCGGCGCAATGTTATCGATCAGCATATATTCCCCCGGCGCGTAGATAACCTCTCCGAGTGTAAAAATGGCGGCGGAGAGGCCCCACAACAGCAGGCTGTTATCGGAAATAACAAAACCGCCCAGCCCGAGCACAAAACAGACCGTCCCAAAGGTCATCAGCGGGCGAATATTGCGGGCGGTAAGGCGACGACCAACCGCATACTGCAGCGCCACCACCACGGCCGCGTTAACCGGCAGTACCACCGCAACCACTTTTTCGGCAAAATCGCTGTCCGCTACCACCAGCACATACTGGGAAATGCAGGAAGCGAAAGAGCCGCCGACAAAGGAGGCCAGCAGGCCGGAAAGGGTAAACCACAGCAGAGCGCGATCGCGCAGCAGCACCGACGGCGACCACTGGACCGCGTTATCCTGAGCAATCGCGGCGCTGGTGCGCTGCACAAACAGCTGAATAAATACCAGCGGAAGGGCGGCGCAGCCGGCCGCCAGCCAGAACGGCAGGTTAATACTGTGCATGACCAGCAGAGTGCCGATAGGCGGCCCAACGGTCCAGCCAATATTGAGAAAGGTGTAGTTAAGGGAAAAAATCTGCGCCTTCTTTTCCGGCGACAGCACGTCGGCAAACCACGCTTTCAGCACGGTAGAGAAGACGGAGTAAGCGCAGTTAATCAGCGCGAAGAAAAACACCACCAGCGCGACGCTATTGACCAGAGGAATAGCGATAAAGCCGCCAATAAACGCCAGCACGGCGAGCGTCATATAGCGCTTTTTGTCGAACTTATCGGCGAGAATGCCAAAACCCAAGCTGAACAGCACCCCGACGATCAGCGCGCTCGACAGCGCGTAGCCGATTTTATCCACCTCCAGCTGGTACTGGCGGGTGAGGTAGATCGTCATAAAAGGTAACGTTGCGCCGCGGCCAATGGTTAACAGCAACGACGAAGCCAGCAGCGCTGCGGTTGAGCGCCTGAGAGTCGGTATCATTTTTTCCTTGCCTGATGTGATGTTATTTTTGTTGTCACGATCACAAATAGCACGCTAACCGGGGCTTGTATAGTTCCCGGGGAGGATGAAAAGCACGCCAGCGCCCTACCGAAAATAATGATCTATGCGGCGGACGAATTATTCGGTAGTTTGATTTTGTTCGCAAAAATTCCAATAACAACCGAGGCGGGTATGACGCGTAAAGACGGGCTGCTGGCATTGCTGGTGGTGGTGGTATGGGGGCTGAATTTCGTGGTGATCAAGGTGGGGCTGCATAATATGCCGCCGCTGATGCTCGCCGGACTGCGCTTTTTGCTGGTGGCTTTCCCGGCGCTGCTCTTCGTCGCGCGGCCAAAAATTCCGCTGAGCCTGCTGCTGGGCTACGGCCTGACGATTAGCTTCGGTCAGTTTGCGTTTTTGTTCTGCGCGATTAGCCTCGGCATGCCTGCCGGACTGGCATCGCTGGTGCTGCAGGCGCAGGCCTTTTTCACCATCATTCTCGGGGCGTTTATTTTCGGCGAACGTTTGCAGGGGAAACAGCTGGCGGGGATCGCGCTGGCGATTTTCGGCGTACTGGTGCTGGTCGAAGCCAGCCTCGGCGGCCAGCATGTCCCGCTGGTGGGCTTTATGCTGACGCTGGCCGCGGCGCTGAGCTGGGCCTGCGGCAATATCTTCAACAAGAAAATTATGTCGCATGCGAGCCGGCCGCCGATTATGTCTTTGGTGGTATGGAGCGCGCTGATCCCGGTGCTGCCGTTTATGCTGGCGTCGTGGATCCTCGACGGCCCGCAGGTCATGGCGGAAAGCCTGCTGCATATCGACCTGCTGACGATCCTGTCGCTGCTCTATCTGGCGTTTATTGCCACTATCGTCGGCTATGGTATTTGGGGGGCGCTGCTCGGCCGCTATGAAACCTGGCGCGTGGCGCCGCTGTCGCTGCTGGTGCCGGTGGTCGGGATGGCCAGCGCGGCCTTATTGCTCGGCGAGACGCTGAATAGCCTGCAGCTGCTGGGCGCGGTACTGATTATGGCCGGGCTGTATATCAACGTATTTGGCCTGCGGATCGTGCGTCCGGGCATGGCGCGGGGGTAAAAAAAAGCCCCGGTCACGGGGCTAAAGGGATTTTACAGGCTTTGCTGGTTGTAATAGGGCACGCCCAGTTCATCTGATTTATCACTGCCAGAGGCCATGTGATTGAAATCAAAAGGCGAATCATTATGTTCGGAAGGAATAATCATCGCATCCCGGTTGTTGTGGCGAACCGGGGTGCTGGTTTGCTCCGCATAACTTTGGCTCGAGACCAGCGCCAATAGCACGATGGCGGCGGAAGCGAATAGTTTCATGATTTCCTCAATACGTCTTTTTGCAGGCGGTTAACAACAGTTATTTAATGGGAGCAGGTAGCGCGACTCGCCCGGCACGTTGGTAATACGATACTGGTGCGGCGGAACATCGAAATAGTTCTTAAAAGTTCGCGTCAGCGTTTGCTGCGATTCAAAGCCATAGCGTTCGGCCAGGTATAAGATAGGCTCGTTGCTCTGCTTCAGCTTCTGCGCGATCTCGGTCAGCTTACGGCTGCGGATATACTGTCCCAGCGAGTGACCGGTCTCTTTCTTGAACATTCTTTGCAGGTGCCACTTGGAGTAACCTGAGCGCTCTGAAACCTTCTCCAGCGACAGGGGCGATTCCAGGTTATCCTCGATCCACGACAAAATACTATGGATAGTGATGGCGTCGTTATTGCGTCTGGACATCATCTTACCTCTTCTTATTACGACAGAACTTTTTTGAGTAAACACTCAAGAGTGGCCACTTCATCCGTCGACAGATTTTTTGTTAGTTCCTGGTGCAATTTCTGACCCACAACCTGATGACATTGCTCACAAAGGGCTGCGCCGTCTGGCGTTAACTGTACCAGCACGCCACGCTTGTCAGTCGGGTTGGGTAACCGTTCAATCCAGCCTTTACAGACCAGGCGGTCGAGCATGCGCGTCATTGCGCCTGGGTCGACCGAAAGCACGGTTTTCAGCTCAACGGGGGTAATACACACTTCGCAACGAATGGAACAGAGCACCCGGAACTGGGTGGAAGTAATATCCATCGGCGAGAGATAGTCGTTGAGCAGGCGATCTTTTTTCTGGTTAACCATCTGGATCAAGCGGCCAAGAGGGATCATTTCGTTAAACAGGTCGCTTGTACTTTTCACAATGGTTGCCCAGGCAATGACTTAGTTGCGGGAGATATTATTGCCTAGGCAAATATAAGTCAACCTGATGAATTAGCCGATGCCACGATTTGCTAAAACGAATTGTTGTGAGGCAGGTCACTCTATTTCACGTTGTTATCTTATGATTTGAAGGAAGGGTGAATGCGTCCTGAGGAGAACGGGTACAATCTGGCAACAGACGATATACTCAGCACGCGTCATTTTTTTGATAATCCAATATTGACAGGACCTTAATTCACTATGATGGATCTTTTTAAAGCGATAGGCCTGGGACTGGTAGTGATTCTACCGCTGGCGAACCCGCTGACTACCGTGGCGCTGTTCCTTGGCCTGGCCGGGAATATGAATAACGCCGAGCGTAACCGTCAGTCGCTGATGGCCTCGGTTTATGTGTTCGCCATCCTGATGGTCGCCTGGTATGCCGGCCAGGTGGTGATGAACACCTTCGGAATTTCGATTCCCGGTCTGCGTATTGCCGGCGGCCTGATCGTCGCCTTTATCGGCTTCCGCATGCTCTTTCCCCAGCAAAAAGCCCATGATTCGATGGAAGCTAAGCTGAAATCGGAAGAGCTCGAGGATGAACCGACGGCGAATATCGCCTTCGTTCCGCTGGCGATGCCAAGCACCGCAGGGCCGGGGACAATCGCGATGATTATCAGCTCAGCGTCTACGGTAAAGCACGGGGCGAGCTTCCCGGACTGGGTTGTGCTGGTCGCGCCGCCGATTATTTTTGCCCTGGTCGGGATTATCCTGTGGGGCTGTCTCCGCAGTTCAGGGGCAATCATGCGTTTGGTCGGGAAGGGCGGCATTGAGGCGATTTCCCGCCTGATGGGCTTCCTGCTGGTCTGTATGGGCGTGCAGTTTATTATTAACGGCGTGCTGGAGATTATTTCGACTTATCACGCCTGACGGTCATCGCCGTCCTGATACCAGACGTAAAAAAACCTGCCGATCTCACGACCGGCAGGTTTTTTTTAACAGCACGATCAGGAGTGATGCGGCTGCTGATCTTCCAGCGACACCGGCCAGCGGCGGAAAATCATCACCGCCCATACTAACGCGACGACCGCAGGGATCGCCCCGACATAGCCAATGGACGCCATCGACAGATGGGTACTGACCTGGCTGCCCACCAGCGCGCCCGCGCCGATGCCGATATTAAAGATCCCCGAAAACAGCGACATCGCCACGTCGGTCGCGTCCGGCGCCAGCGCCAGCACTTTAACCTGCATACCAAGCCCGATAATCATGATCGCCACGCCCCAGAAGACGCTCAGCAGCATCAGGTGGTTGGCGTTGTGCGAGGCGGGCAGCAGCAGCAGCAGGCACGCCAGCAGCAGGCCAATCGCCGCGTTAATTAACCCGGACGCATGCAGGTTGCCGAGCTTACCAAAGAGGATGCTGCCGACGATGCCCGCGCCGCCCAGGGTCAACAGCAGCACGGTAGCAAAGTTGCCGCTCAGGCCGGCGACCGTCTGAACGAACGGTTCAATGTAGCTGTAGGCGGTATAGTGCGCGGTCACCACAATCACCGTCAGCAAATAGATGCTCAGCAGCGCAGGGCGACGGAACAGCACCGGCAGGCTTTTCAGCGACCCTGAGTGCTCGCTCGGCAGCTTAGGTAGCAGCTTGATCAGGCAAACCATGGTAACCAGCGCGCCGAGGCCGATGACCAGGAACGTGGTGCGCCAGCCAAAGTATTGCCCGACGATACGGCCAATCGGGATACCGAAGACCATTGCCAGCGCGGTACCGGTGGCAATCAGGCTCAGCGCCTGCGCGCGTTTACCCGCAGGCGCCATTCGTATAGCCAGCGCCGAGGTGATTGACCAGAACACCGCGTGGGCAAAGGCGATACCGATACGGCTGATCACCAGCACGTTGAAGTTCCAGGCCAGGAACGACAGCACGTGGCTGGCGATAAACAGGATAAACAGGCCAACCAGCAGGCGACGGCGCTCCATCTTGCTGGTCAGCAGCATAAAGGGCAGCGACATCAGGGCGACAACCCAGGCGTAGATCGTCAGCATAATCCCAACCTGCGCCGTTTCCATGCCAAAGCTGTCGGCGATATCCGACAGCAGGCCCACGGGCGCAAATTCGGTGGTATTAAAGATAAATGCCGCAATCGCAAGCGTGACTACGCGCAGCCACGCGACCTTGCGTGAAACCGTATTTGTCATCATAAGTTCAGGGCTGGTTACAAAGAGGAAAGAAGTGGGACGATCTTAAAACGATTGCTGCTGAAAATACAACCATTTTGTGATCTACATCTCATTTTCGCTTCAGCCAGATTTTCGGTACTAACGGATTAATTTTTCTATTAAACGTGTGGATTTCTCACGTTTATGTCATGTTATCGATAAGTAAAAAAAATAGAGGGACAGAACAATGCAGGAAATTAGCTTTTATCTGGTGGATGCCTTCAGCGATCGGAGCTTTGGCGGCAACGCGGCGGCCGTCTGCCCGCTGACCGAATGGCTGCCGGACGAAACGCTGTTGAACATGGCGCAGCAGCACAATCAGTCGGAGACCGCGTTTTTTGTGCGTACGGATGAGGGGTATGAGCTACGTTGGTTTACCACGCTGGATGAGATCAACCTTTGCGGCCACGCGACCCTGGCGGCCTCGCACGTCATTTTTGAATATTTTGACCACCCCTCATCGACAATCGTATTTAGTACCCGCTTTGTCGGCGAGCTTCGGGTCACGCGCAGCGGCGACTGGCTGACCCTGGATTTCCCGGCCTGGGCGACGACCGCCGTTGAGCAGCCGCCTGCGGAGCTGCTGGCCGGGCTGGGGCTGAGCGACGCGGTGGAAGTCCGCGTGGCGCGTGATTACCTGGTGGTTTTAGCCGACCGCCAGCAGGTGGAGGCGGTGCGTCCGGATATGCAGCTGCTTGAGCGCCTCGGCAAAATGATCTGTATCAGCGCCCCGGACGAAGAGTATGACTTTGTCAGCCGTTTCTTCTGTCCGGGCGAGGCGGTGGCGGAAGACCCGGTCACCGGCTCGGCGCACAGTATGCTGATTCCCTACTGGGGCGAGAAGCTCGGCAAAACGGATATGCAGGCGCGGCAGGTGTCGGCGCGCGGCGGCGACCTGCGCTGCCAGTGGCGGGGCGACCGGGTTCTGATCGGCGGTCAGGCGACCACCTACTTAATCGGCACGATTACGCTTCGTTAAGGAGGGACGGTGACGGAAATTCCTTTTTATCTGGTGGCGGCGTTCAGCGACCAGCCTTTCGCCGGCAACCCGGCTGCGGTATGCCTGCTTAAAAAGTGGCTGCCGGATGAGCTGCTGCTCAAAATGGCGCAGCAGCACAACCAGTCGGAAACCGCGTTTGTGGTACCTGAGAGCGATGGTTTTGCGCTGCGCTGGTTTACCACCCGCAATGAGGTCAATCTCTGTGGCCACGCCACGCTTGCCAGCGCGCACGTGATATTTCATCACCTGGATTATCCTGATGCGCTGATTCACTTCGCGACCGCTTCCGGTCGGCTGACCGTGAGCCGCGAGGGCGACTGGCTGACCCTGGATTTCCCGGCGGGAGAAACGCAAGAGCGCGAGCCGCCCGCGGAGATGCTCTCCGCGCTGGGGATTGAGCGCTACCTGCATGCCCGCAAGGGGCGCGCATGGCTTATCGAACTGGCCTCCCGTGACCAGGTCGAAGCCCTGCGGCCGAATATTGCTGCGATGACGCCCGGCGAACATAAAGTGACCGTGACCGCCGCGGGCAGCGGGGAATATGACTTCGTTAGCCGCTTTTTCTCACCCGGTGAAGCGGTGTGGGAAGATCCGGTAACCGGTTCGGCGCATACTATGCTGATCCCCTACTGGAGCGCAAAGCGCGGTAAAACTCAGCTGCTGGCGCGCCAGGTTTCCGCGCGCGGCGGCGATATGCGCTGCGAGCTGAAAGGAAAACGCGTATTGATGAGCGGCCAGGCGGTGACCTATTTAAATGGCGTAATAACGCTACGCTAGCTCACCCGTCATCATAAGACGGGATCGGCAACAGACCCGCCGATCCCGAATCCGAGTGGGTTACCCGGCAAACTTATCCTGCGCGCTATTCCTGCGAAACCCGCATGGAAAATAGGCCATCACGGTAGACGGGCGATATTGGCTTTAATCACTTCGATAGAGTGGCGGAATTTCTCCGCTTCATCATCGGCCAGCTGCAGTTCAATAATCTGCTGCACGCCGCTTTGCGTCAGCACCGCGGGAACGCCAGCCGCCGCGCCGGTTACGCCATATTCCCCGTCAAGAATGCACGACACCGCCAGCGCGCGATGGCTGCCGGTGAAAATATTGCGGCAGATTTCGGCGATGGTTCCGGCGACGCCGTACTCCGTGCAGCCTTTGCCGGCGTAAATCTCAAACCCCAGCTTGCGCACCTTTTCGGCAATCAGCTCCCGGTCGAGAGCCTGGCCGGTATGTTTTTGGTAAACATCGGCGATGGCGGAGCCGTAAACCGCCGAGTGTGACCACACCGGAAACTGGGTATCGCCATGCTCGCCAAGAATAAAGGCGTCGATGCTTTGCGCGCCGATATCCAGCGCCTGGGCCAGTACCCGGCGTAAGCGCGTCGTGTCCAGCCAGACGCCGGTACCCAGCACCTGGCCGCGCGGCAGGCCCGAAAGCTGCCACACCTGCCAGGTGATGATGTCGCAGGGGTTGGTGGCAACCAAAAAGATGCCGTTGAAGCCGCCGCGCATCATCTGCGGGACGATGCTTTTGACGATTTTTGCCGTGTTGGTCAGTTCGTCCAGCCGGGTTTGACCCGGCTTGAGCGCGCCGCCGGAAACGGTGATAACCGCGATATCGACATCGGCGCAGTCGCTGGCTTCCCGGGTGGAAATCGTCATCATGCCCGGCATGTAGGCGGCCGCGTCGCTCAGGTCCTGAGCGTGCGCTTCGGCGCGTGAGGTATTGAGATCGACAAGGATCAGCTCCTCGCAAATATTCTGGTTTAACAGGGCGTAGGCCGCTGAGGCGCCGACGTTTCCGGCCCCGATAATCATCACCTTGCGCGCTTTGGTATTCATCGTATTTTCCTGATAAAAGACGTTATGTCGCAAAATTACTGCCTCTCAAGGGGGGAGCGCAAGTCGGGTCAGAAGCTATAAGTTAATGCTATGGCGGCTCCGCGGACGCCCCGCGCTACAGTACGCTCAAAAAAGGAGCTTCTTTATGTACACTATCGCCGCGACCCCGCTAAATCACCCGGATCTGACCGCCTTAATTGCCGAGCTGGACGCATACCAGCAGACGCTCTACCCGGCGGAAAGCAATCATCTTATCGACCTGAGCGCGCTACCGGCGGCGTCGGTCATCGCGCTCATTATCCGCGATGCGCAGCACCGGGCCGTCGGCTGTGGGGCCATCGTGCTCGGTGAAGAGGGGGTTGGCGAGATGAAAAGGGTGTTTATTCACCCGGCCCATCGCGGCCAGCAGCTGGGGGAAAAACTGCTGGCGGCGCTGGAGAAAGAGGCGATAAATCGCGAATGCCATACCGTACGCCTGGAAACGGGCATCCATCAGCACGCCGCCGTCGCGTTATACACGCGCAATGGCTACCAGACCCGCAGCGCCTTTGCGCCGTATCAGCCGGATCCGTTAAGCATTTTTATGGAGAAGCTGCTGCTTGTCGATCTTCGTTCAGCAGCGCTATAAACGCCTCGAGCTGGCGAGTTTTCGCCCCGCGCCGCCAGACCAGCCAGGTCGTCAGCCAGCGCCACTCTTCGGCCAGCGGCCAAGCGGATACCTGCTGATGGCCCGGCATACTCTCCAGCATGCTGCGCGGCATCAGCGCCAGTCCGGCGCCGGCAATGACGCAGGCCAGCATCCCGTGGTAGGACTCCATCTCATGGATCCGCCCCGGGGTGGCGCGATCGGCGTGGAACCAGCTCTCAAAATGACGGCGATAGGAGCAGTTGGCGCGAAACGCGTAGACGCTGGCGCCGTTCACTTCGCTGGCGCGGGCGATGGGCGGGTGGCCAAAGGGCGCGACGATCATCATCTCTTCCGGGAACACCGGTAACCCCTCCAGCCCCGGGTGCACCAGCGGACCGTCAACGAACGCTGCGCTCAGATTTCCCTCAAGTACGCCGTCGATCATGGTGCCGGAAGGACCGGTGGAGAGGGCCAGGTGAATCTTGGGATAGCGCTGATTAAAGTGCGCCAGGGTAGGGGAAATGCGCACGGCGGCGGTACTCTCCAGCGAGCCGAGCGAAAACAGCCCCTGAGGTTCATCTCCGGCGACCACCATCCTCGCTTCATCAACAAGGGCGAGGATCTGCTGGCTATAGCGTAAAAAGCTGTGCCCGGCGGGCGACAACCGCAGCCGCTGATTTTCGCGAATAAACAGTTCGACGCCGAGATCCGCCTCCAGCTGGCGGATGCGTGTAGTCAGGTTTGACGGCACGCGATGCACCTTCTGCGCGGCCTGGGTAATGCTGCCGGTGCTGGCGACGGCGTTAAACATCTCAAGCTGGGTCAGATCCATAGCGTTCTTCTTTTGTGAATAGGTTGCTTAATATTATTCATTTTTAATGAAAGGAAGGGTAAGCCAGAATAAGGTCACTTCGCAATCAACACAGAGAGAAAAACGATGAATTTATCTGCTACTCATGCGATTTCCGTGAGTCCGACCACCGGTGAAACTTTGTCGTCTGTGCCCTGGGCCAGCGAACAGCAGGTCGATGCGGCCATTGCCCTTGCGGAACAGGGGTATCGTCAGTGGCGCAACGTCAGCGTGGCGGAGCGCGCGGCGACGCTGCGTAACGTCGGTAGCGCGATGCGCGCCCGTGGCGAAGCGCTGGCGCAAATGATTAGTCGCGAAATGGGTAAACCGATTGCCCAGGCGCGCGGCGAAGTGGCTAAATCCGCCAATCTTTGTGACTGGTATGCTGAACACGGCCCGGCGATGCTCAATACCGAGGCGACGCTGGTTGAAGACAATAAAGCGGTGATTGAGTACCGCCCGATGGGGGCTATCCTTGCTGTCATGCCGTGGAACTTCCCGGTGTGGCAGGTGCTGCGCGGCGCGGTGCCCATTCTGCTGGCGGGCAACAGCTATCTGCTTAAGCATGCGCCAAACGTGCTGGGCAGCGCGGCGATGATCGGCGAAATTTTTGCCGCTGCGGGCGTGCCGGACGGCGTCTTTGGCTGGGTGAACGCCACCAACGATGGCGTTTCGCAAATGATTAACGATCCGCGCATCGCCGCGGTGACCGTCACCGGCAGCGTGCGCGCCGGGAAGGCCATTGGCGCACAGGCCGGCGCGGCGTTGAAAAAATGCGTGCTGGAGCTGGGCGGCTCCGATCCCTTTATCGTGCTTAACGATGCCGACCTTGACGAGGCGGTGAAAGCGGCGGTGATAGGTCGCTACCAGAATACCGGTCAGGTCTGCGCCGCGGCGAAGCGTTTTATCGTCGAAGCGGGCATCGCCGAGGCCTTTACGCAGAAATTTGTCGCCGCTGCTGCCGCGCTGAAAATGGGCGACCCGCGCGATGAGCAGAACTATATTGGGCCGATGGCGCGGTTCGATCTGCGCGATGAGCTGCACGAGCAGGTGCGCGCGACCCTAAAAGAGGGGGCGACCCTGCTGCTGGGGGCGGAAAAAATCGAAGGCGCCGGCAACTACTACGCGCCGACGGTGCTCGGAAACGTTACCGCGGAGATGACCGGTTTCCGCGAGGAGCTGTTTGGCCCGGTGGCGACGATTACCGAAGCCCGCGATGCCGATCACGCGCTGGCGCTGGCTAATGACAGCGAATTTGGCCTTTCAGCAACGGTTTACACCACCAGTGAAGCGCAGGCCCAGCGTTTTGCCGATGAGCTGGAGTGCGGCGGAGTGTTTATCAACGGCTACTGCGCCAGCGATGCCCGCGTGGCGTTCGGCGGCGTGAAGAAAAGCGGATTTGGCCGCGAGCTCTCCCATTTTGGTCTGCATGAATTCTGCAACGTGCAGACCGTCTGGAGAGATCGCCGCTAGCCTGCGGAAAAATCCCCGGGTTGCGGTTAACGCCTTTCCCGGGCTACCGATTCGTGCGATTTGCGGGTTTGGTAGCCCGGGCAGGCGCCCCGCTGACGAGCGAACCATCCCCCTGGCGACGCGAGGGCGAGAAAGAGGCTGTTTCTTCGCGTCCCGTGCGCCTATAATTACCGCCCGAATTTTGTTGTTGGCAAGGAGCCGCGCGTGGCGACGGTAATGAATAACGCAATGCTCGATGCCATTTTGGCTGAAGTCAGGCCGCTAATTGGTCGCGGTAAAGTGGCGGACTATATTCCGGCGCTGGCCAGCGTCAGCGGCGATAAGCTCGGCGTGGCTATCTGTACGGTCGACGGTCAGCACTACAGCGCCGGCGACGCGCACGAGCGCTTCTCTATCCAATCTATCTCGAAAGTCCTGAGCCTGGTGGTCGCGATGAACCACTATCAGGAAGAGGAGATCTGGCAGCGGGTGGGTAAAGATCCCTCCGGCCAGCCTTTCAACTCGCTGTTGCAGCTGGAAATTGAACAAGGCAAACCGCGCAACCCGTTTATTAATGCCGGGGCGCTGGTGGTCTGCGATATGCTGCAAAGTCGTCTCAGCGCGCCTCGCCAGCGGATGCTGGAAATCGTGCGTCGTCTGAGCGGTGTGGGCGATATCGCCTATGACCCGGTGGTTGCCCGCTCGGAGTTCGACCATTCGGCGCGCAATGCCGCGATAGCCTGGCTGATGAAATCCTTCGGTAATTTCCATAACGATGTCGCCACGGTGCTGCAAAACTATTTCCACTACTGTTCGCTGGAGATGAGCTGCGTAGAGCTGGCGCGCACCTTTCTGTTTCTTGCCGACCGAGGTATCGCTCCGCACCTTGAGACGCCGGTTATCGCCCCCATTCAGTCGCGGCAGGTCAACGCGCTGATGATGACCAGCGGCATGTATCAGAACGCCGGTGAGTTTGCGTGGCGCGTCGGTTTACCGGCGAAATCCGGCGTCGGCGGCGGGATTGTGGCCATCGTTCCGCAGGAGATGGCGATTGCGGTCTGGAGCCCGGAGCTCGATGACGCCGGGAACTCGCTGGCCGGGATCGCTTTACTGGAAAAACTCACTCAAAAACTGGGGAGGTCGGTATTCTGATGGTGCCCATAGAAAACCTGTTTGCCCGCCTGCAGCGCTCCACTTTTCGCTCCCGTTTTCGCCTCGGCGTGAAAGAACGGCAGTATTGTTATGATAAGGGCGCGGAGGTTATCGACCAGCACGCGGCGGACTTTATCGCCAGTCGGCTGGCCCCTGCGCAAATTCCTAACGACGGTAAGCAGACCCCGATGCGCGGACATCCGGTGTTTATCGCCCAGCATGCCACCGCGACCTGCTGTCGCGGCTGTCTGGAAAAGTGGCACGCGATCCCGCGGGGGCGCGGCCTCAGCGACGAAGAGCAGCGCTACGTGGTGCAGGTGATTCACCACTGGCTGGTGATCCAGATGAATTCGCCGGACCGCAGCAGACTGTAATTCATCGGGCGGCGGTATATGCCTGATAATTATTCTCATGATATGATGAACCGCTTACTAATTATTAACATAATAATTGCCTGAAACAATTAGACGGATAATCATGAATGTCTCCACTGTCGATTCGGTCATTCACGCTGTTTCGTGAGGAACAGCCCGTGCGTGATGCGCTGGTGTTGTTCACTTTAACGCTACTACTGCATTTCTTTGGCGCGATGCTGCGTCTGGTACAAGAATTGTCGTTCTTCTGGCCGCTGAACGCGGTAATGGCGGGGATTTTTGCGCGTTATATCTGGCTAAATCGCAGCTATTTTTACGCCGTTTGTTTTGCCGCCATGCTGGTATATGACGGTTTAACATCTCGTTGGGGAATGGGGTTCGCCTCCTTTCTGATCAACTTCTCCAATATCGTTTTTATCGTCACCCTGGCGCAGCTCATTTTGTGGGATAAGCGCCGGGCTGATTCGATGCCGGGACCGATAAATGCGCTAAGCCTGTTTTGCTACTGTCTGCTGGCGGCGCTGCTCTGCGCGGCCGTCGGGGCGCTGGGTTCGGTAGATGTGGAACGCGCCACGTTTATTCCCCAACTGGCGGACTGGTTTAGCGAACAGTTTTCGACTGCTGTGCTGATCCTGCCGTTCATTTTAACCCTCACGCTCCCTTCGGCGTTCGGGCGTTTTCGCCTGCGTCAGCTGTTACCGGCGATTGCGCTGGTGCTGTCGATTGTGCTCGGCGTGGCGGTGGGCGGGGCCGGGAGCATAACCTTCCCGTTACCGGCGCTGATTTGGTGCGCGATTCGCTATCCGCTACCGTTAACCTGCCTGTTGACCTTTATTACCGGGATTAGCGAAATTCTGCTGGTGGCGAACTCGCTTATCCATCTCTCCCCCGATACCCGGATGCAGCCGTGGCAGCTGTTTTCAACGCGCCTGGGGATTGCTGCGATGCTGATCAGCCCCATCATCGTCGCTTCCAGCGTTGAGGCGATTAATAACCTGGTCAAACAGCTGGCCCTGCGCGCTGATTTCGACTTCCAGACCCGGGTCTATTCTCGCTCCGGGCTAAGCGAAGCGTTGAAACGTCAGCCGATCGCGGAAAACGAGCTGCTCACCGTGATGGTGCTCGACATCGACGGCTTCAAGCAGGTTAACGATCGCTGGGGCCACGAGTGCGGCGATTGTATGCTGGCCCAGTTTGCGCAGCAGGTGCGGCAGCTGGTGGGTGAAGAGGGCATGGTGGCGCGTATTGGTGGGGAAGAGTTTGCCGTCGCGGCGCTGACCTCATCCGCGCGAGACGGAGTGCTGCTGGCGGAAAAAATTCGCCAGGGCATCGAGTCGCAAACCTTCACCTGGGGGCAAAACAGGATCCAGCTGACCATCAGCATGGGGCTGGAGAGCCGGGCGCCGGGTTCAGCCAGAATAACGGATCTGTTCAACCAGCTGCTCATGGTCGCCGATGATTCTATGATTCGGGCAAAAAAAGCCGGACGCAATCGTATTTTTACGCAAGAAATGGTCTGAATCGTACATAAGAAAATACGATGGTAATTCCGCTTGTGTTAAATATAAGTTAAAAACATAGTGATGTGGTCAATTTCAAGGAGTTACCTATGACCACATCCTTTTCTCTGCGCACGCTGTCGCGTGACGATATTCTTGAACACCTTCCTGAATTAACCGACATCCTCGTCAGCTGCGTCAACGGCGGGGCCTCGGTGAGCTTTATGCTGCCTTTTTCCCCGGAAACCGCGACGGCGTTCTGGCTGCGAATGGCGCAGAGCGTCGCCGCCGGTGAGCGCATTGTTCTCGCCGCAGCGGATGCGCAGCAGCGGCTTGTTGGTACGGTACAGCTGATTACCGACCAGCCGGAAAACCAGCCGCACCGCGCCGATGTCGCCAAACTTCTGGTTCACCAAAATGCGCGGCGTCAGGGGCTGGCGAATGCGCTGATGGCCCGACTGGAAGCCATCGCGCGCGAGCAGGGTAAGAGCGTTCTGGTGCTGGATACGGCGACCGGCAGCGGAGCAGAAAACTTTTATGTACAGTGTGGTTGGGAAAAAGCCGGGGAAATTCCACGCTATGCGCTGATGCCCAACGGCGAGCTGACGGCAACATCGCTGTTCTATAAATTTCTGTCATAAATTTTATATTGCATACAGCTTTGATCAAAACAGGGTTTCACTTGCGTAAAAACCTGATAACTTATTGGACCAATTACTCAGGTTGTATGACTACTCTATGAGGGAACCCTTGTGAAAACACTAAACCGTCGCGATTTCCCGGGCGCGCAGTACCCTGAACGTATCATTCAGTTTGGCGAAGGTAACTTCCTGCGCGCGTTTATCGACTGGCAGATCGATCTGCTGAACGAGCATACCGACCTGAATGCCGGGGTGGTGATCGTGCGTCCGATTGAGAGCTCATTCCCGCCGTCGCTCAGCACCCAGGATGGCCTCTACACCACGATTATTCGCGGCCTGAACGAGAAAGGGGAAGCGGTCAGCGATGCGCGTCTGATTCGCTCGGTAAACCGCGAAATCAGCGCCTATGCGGATTACGATGAACTGCTGCGGCTGGCGCACAACCCGGATATGCGGTTTGTGTTTTCCAATACCACCGAAGCGGGTATTAGCTACCACGCGGGCGACCGCTTCGACGATGCGCCTGCGGTAAGCTATCCGGCAAAACTGACCCGCCTGCTGTTTGAGCGCTACAGCCATTTCTCCGGCGCGGCGGATAAAGGCTGGGTCATCGTTCCCTGCGAGCTGATTGATTACAACGGTGAAGCGCTGCGGGAACTGGTGCTGCGCTATGCGCAGGAGTGGGCGCTGCCGGAAGCGTTTGTGGCATGGCTGGATGAAGCCAACGCTTTTTGCTCTACCCTGGTAGACCGTATTGTGACCGGCTATCCGCGCGATGAAGCCGCGCAGATTGAAGAGCAGCTGGGGTATAAAGACGGTTTCCTCGATACTGCCGAACATTTCTACCTGTTTGTCATTCAGGGGCCGAAATCCCTGGCCGCCGAGCTGCGCCTCGATAAGCTACCGCTTAATGTGCTGATTGTTGACGATATTAAACCGTACAAAGAGCGTAAAGTGGCCATTCTTAACGGCGCGCACACCGCGCTGGTGCCGGTCGCCTTCCAGGCAGGCCTGGATACGGTGGGCGAAGCGATGAACGATGCGGAAATCTGCTCATTCGTCGAGAAGGCGATTTATCAGGAGATTATTCCGGTTCTCGATCTGCCGCGCGATGAGCTGGCGTCCTTCGCCAGCGCGGTAACCGGTCGTTTCCGTAACCCGTACATCAAGCATCAACTGCTGTCTATCGCGCTGAACGGCATGACTAAATATCGTACCCGCATTCTGCCGCAGCTGCTGGCGGGCCAGAAGAAAGAGGGGACTCTCCCCACGCGCCTGACCTTTGCGCTGGCGGCGCTGATCGCCTTTTATCGCGGCGAGCGTAACGGTGAGAACTATCCGGTTCAGGATGATGCCGAATGGATGGAGAGCTATAAGGCGCTATGGGCCCAGCATCGGGATGCGCAAATCACCACCGGCGAGCTGGTAAAAGCCGTACTGTCCGTTGAATCCCACTGGGAGCAGGACCTGACGAAAGTGCCGGGTCTGGTTGAGCGGGTCACGCAGGATCTGGATGCTATTCTGCGCGACGGCATGCGCGCCGCCGTTAAGCCATTGTGCTGATACCCTGAAGCCCGCTGACGGACGACCAGAATAGCGTCGATTGTGTCGGCCGGGTAAGGAGTTAGCCGCCGCCCGGCACTCATCCGGGCACATTCCTGAAGCGATGGAGCATCAATTTCAACCCGGCAGCTGCCGGGTTAGTTTGGCACTCTAATTAGTTACAACATACTTATGTGTTTTTTTACAAAGGCAGGTCTGAAAGATTGTGCCCATTTCGTCCGGCAGCGGAAACAGGGGCAATTAAGAGAAAAAGATGAATTGTGCCCCCGGCGGTTGAACTAATTATCTGACTGGAAAATAATGGCTTATCCAAACGAGAGATGAGACCCATGGTCATTGAAATTCGTGAAGTGAGCCAGCAGGACAAAGCGCAGTGGCTACAGCTATGGGAAGGCTATACCAGTTTCTACGGTAGCCCGCAGCCGTCCGACGTCACGGAATATACCTGGCAGCGGATGCTTGATTCCGCTTCTCCCATGCTGGGCCGGGTTGCCCTGGCGGATGGCAACGTCGCTGGATTTGCGATTTGTGTCCTTCACGAAGGTACCTGGGTAAAGACGCCTGTTTGCTATCTGGAAGATCTGTTTGTTGCCCCGCCGATGCGCGGCAAAGGCATCGCCAGGGCGTTGATGCAGGCGCTGCAAGCGGAAGGGAAAGAGAAAGGGTGGTCGCGGCTGTACTGGCACACTCGTACTGATAATCCGGCCCGGCGTCTGTATGATGAATTTACGCCAGCCGATGACTATGTTCGTTACCGCGTGACGCTCTGAAAATCTGAGATTAAGAAGTTATTAAGATTTCCCCTGTAAAACAGGGGAAACGACTCAGGAGTAACAAAATGGAAAAACGCATAGAGACGGTTGTGAACCTCATCATGTTTCTTTCGCTGCTGGCTACCGCATGGGATCTCTCTCTGGTCCATCATCTGTCCTGGTAAACCTGGCCTACGGCGCCTGCTTCCTGCGCCGTAGCGTTCTCTCCCTCTTTTTACACTCCGATGGCGCTAGCGGCGCGCGACGATAAACAGGCGCGGAAATCGCAGCAGTACCTTTCCGTTACACTGTAACGGATAGTGCTGTTTCAGCCGTTCCAGATAGCGTCCGAGAAACGCCTGGCGCTGCTGTTCATCAAGCGGTTGTAAAAACGGTCGCAGGCCCGTTGACTGTAGCCATTCAATAATGGCCTGGTGCGATGCCAGCGGGTGATGGTAGGTGGTGCGCCAGATATCCACCTCGCAGCCGCTGGTGGTCAGTATATCGTAATACTCCGACACATCCGGCAGCGGCTGCCGCCCACTGGCCGGATGTCCCATCTCTTCAGCAACCTGACGCATCAGCGCGTGCGAGGGCTCTTGCCAGTTCACCGGCATTTGCACCGCCAGTACGCCATTTTTCGCAAGATTGCTGACCAGATGAGGGAAAAGGCGCTGATGATCCGTGAGCCACTGCAGCGAAGCATTGGCATAAATGACGTCCGCCGGCCGCTCGGGGCGAAAGGTAGCGATATCCGCCTCGACGAACCGGCAGTCCGGCAGCCGCCGGGAGGCCTCTTCCAGCATGGCCGGAGAATTATCAACGCCGATAATCGTGGCATCTGGCCAGGCATCGCGCAGCAGAGCGGTACTGTTGCCAGGTCCGCAGCCCAGATCAACGGCCAGCGTGGCGGGATGGTGGGCGATGCGGGCGAGAAGCTCGGCGGCGGGCCGCGTACGCTCAGCCCCGAATTGCAAATAAAGTGAAGGATTCCAGTCTGCCATAGCGCGCTCCGGTTAAGAGAAACTCGTTCATCAGCATAGACGGCAATGCTTATCTGGCAACTAAACAGAATCAATATGTTACTTTGTTGTGACGCTGTCACTTTTCCTTATGCAGGGTTCATCACGGTATCCCCGCCAGCGGTTGGCTACAGTAGGCGTCGCAAACCAGGGGGATGGTCATTAAATGGCGTTAATCATTAAGGTGTTACTCGAAAACCGGCTCGGCAAGGGGCAGGACAGCCTGCTGCAGGCGAAACCCGGATTAAGCCTGCTTGTGGAGGATGAAACCAGCCGGGTGCTGTTTGATACCGGGCCAGACGGCACGTTTCTTCATAATGCGCAGCGTATGGGCGTCTCTTTATCTGACCTGACCGCCACGGTGCTCTCCCATGGACATTACGATCACTGCGGCGGGGTGCCGTGGCTGCCGGACAACAGCCGTATTATTTGTCATCCGCAGATTGGACTCACCCGCTACTCGGCGTTATCTCTCGCAGGACGCAACTGGAAAATCAAAAAGCTGTCGCGAGACATCGACTACTCCCGCCACCGCATGGAGTACAGCCGCGAGCCGGTGGCGATCGGCGAACGACTGGTGTGGTCCGGTGAGATTACGGTCGCTCACCCGCGTGCCTATGGCCTCCTGACGGGTCAATCCCAGGGTGAGGACTATATTGTCGATGAAGGCGTCCTGATCTACCGCTCGACGCGAGGGTTAGTCATTATCTGCGGCTGCGGGCATCGCGGATTGATCGATACGATTCGCCACTGCCAGAAGATCACCGGCATCCAGCAGGTATACGCCATCATCGGCGGTCTTCATCTGCGCAGCGCGCCGCCGTGGGCAATTCGTCAGCTTAGACAATTCTTGCGCCAGCAGAAGGTCGAGGAGGTGATGGCCTGCCACTGCACCGGTTCATGGGGGCGCTGGTGGCTAGCGGAGAGTAGCGCGCCGGCAACCGGCGATACGTTGGTGCTGGAATAATAATCGCGTTCACTTTTGCTAATTACATATAAATAACATTTTTGCTATTTATTAAATACATTATCCGCCGGCTATACACCTTCCCCCAAGGGGAAGGTCAAATACTGATATCGCTTTTTGGTGTAAATATTTATAGAGAAACTTCATTCTATTTAACCTGGAGTTTTCTCTTTGAAATATCGTTTAATTGTTGCGGTGAGTGTGATTTAATCCAGCGGTCGTCTAATTGCGAATATCACTATGATTCAGTCACTACAGGCATTATTTAAACAAGCAACCCGGCGCCGGCTTCGTATCCGCGCAGGGCTTGTTATTGCCTGTTGGTTACTGCTCAACCTTCAGCTCGCCGTTGCGGCGCACCATGGCGGCCAGCAGCAGCCCACGGCGCCGCAGGTGCAAACTCACCATATTGTCGATGGCATGATGAACATGCCCGGCATGGAAAACGTCGGCCAGAAAGTTATCTGTGAGAAGCACTGCGACCCCGATACCGCGCAGCCTAACTCCTTAACCTCTCTACAGCTGAACGCGCTCCCCTCCGAAACCGCGCTACTTGTGGTTTCCCCGCAGCAGGAGACCTGCGCTGAACGTATGGACTGGCGCACGCCGCCGGTCACCGGTCCGCCGGTTGAGATACGCTTCTGCCGTTTCAGGGAATAACGCACCGTTAAAAACATCCATCAGATCTGCCCGGTCTGCGGGCGACTTTATGTTTTTTTCGGAGACTTTATTATGCGTTCGACCTCTATTTTTCTGCTTATTACCAGCGTACTGACCTTTTCCTTCAGCGCATTTACCGCCAGCGCGGAAGATGCCGCGATGCACCATCACACCATGTCCTCCATGGCGGATATGCCGGAGATGAAGAAGGCGGATGATTCCGCCACGCTTTATTCAGCCAGCGGGGTCATTAAAGCCTGGCGCGACGATGCCGTCGTGATTGCCCACTCTCCGGTTACCGAGCTGAACTGGCCGGCGATGACCATGAGCTTTGCGCTCGCTGATAACCACGATAAAAAGCTGGCGGTGGGAGAGCAGGTCGATTTCACCTTCCGCCAGACCGACTCCGGCTACGCGATCATTTCAATTACCGCGCGATAATTCCGGAGTCATTATGCACATCTTCAATAAGGCGGCCTGCGGGCTGCCGCTTTTACTGTCGCTGATGTCCACCAACGGCTGGGCAACGACGCTTTCTGAGGCCCTGTCGGCGGCGGAAAACTACTCCGCCGAGCTCTCCGCCAACGATCATCAGGTTAACGCTTTGAAGAATATGGCGGATTCCGCCATGCAGCTCCCCGATCCGAAGCTGAAATTTGGTATTGAAAACGTCCCGCTGGGCGGCAATAACGCCAGCCGTCTCACCCGCGAGGGGATGACCATGCAAAGAGTTGGCGTGATGCAGGACTACGTCAGCAGTACCAAGCGTGAACGGAAAGCCGACTCCATTACCGCCGAGGCGCGCCAGACCGCCGCTAATGCCGATGTGATTCGTGCCCGGCTGCAGCGGGAAACCGCCCAGGCGTGGCTGGCGCTGGCGCTGGCGCAGAAGTCGCTGCGCTCGGTGCAGACGTTGATTAGCGAAACGTCCCGGCAAATCGACGTACAAAAGGCCGGCGTCAGCAGCGCCAGCGCCAGTCCCAGCAGCGTGCTGGACGTTCAGCTGGCGCTGAATGCGATGAAAAATGAGCAGGATAACGCCCGCCGCGATGTACAGATCGCCCAGGCGCGCCTGTTGCAGCTCACCGGGAAGGAGGTCCGCGATATCTCCGGCCCGCTGCCGCGCATTGAACGTCTGCCTGCCGACGAAGCCGACTTAATGGCCGGGATTAAACTTCACCCGGAAGTGATCCAGGCCGCCAGAGAAGCCGATCTGGCGAAAGCGAAATCAGGTCAGTCGGAAGTCGCGGCGATCCCCGACGTGGGCGTTGAGGTTTATTACGCCCGACGCGGTGATGATTATGACGACATGGTGGGGGTCATGTTTACCGTCGATATGCCTATTTTTCAGGGCAAACGTCAGGACAAAGACCACGCAGCGGACGTCTCCCGTACCTATGAAGCCAACGATCGGCTGACGTTATTGATGCGCGAACATCAGGCGCAGCAGTATCAGCTGATTTCGCAATATAACGCCGCGAAAGCCATTTACGATCGCCAGCAAAGCGAGGTGCTGCCGCTGCTGCGCAAGAAGGTGAGTCTCGTCAATGCCCAGTATCGGGGCGGCAGCTCCGCGCTGCCTGAACTGCTCGCCGCCCGCCGCGATCTCCTGAGCGGAGAAATTGCCAGCAACAATGCGGAGAAAGCGCTTGCCGATGCGTGGGCCGCTATTCGCTACCTTATTCCACAGGATGTTAAATAATGAAGCTTAAATCTGCTCTTACCGTTGTGGCGCTGGCCGTCGCCCTTGCCGCCGCTGGCGGCTACTGGCTGGGTTCGCGAAGCGCGCCGATGCCCTCCGCTGGCGGCGGCCAGGCGGAAACGGGCCGCAAAGTGCTGTACTGGTACGATCCAATGGCCCCCGCTACGCGCTTTGATAAACCGGGTAAATCGCCGTTTATGGATATGGATTTGGTACCGCGCTACGCCGATGAAGGCGCGGGAGAAGACGCCGGGGGCGTGCAGATTAGCGCCCGCCAGCAGCAAAACCTTGGCGTCCGTACGGCGAACGTCTCCCGCCAGACGCTGGCGCTGAAGCTCAATGCTTTTGCTACCGTGGCCATTGATGAGCGGGGCGTTGAAACGGTACCGGCGCTGGCCAGCGGTCTGATTGAGAAACTTTACGTCAACGCCTCCCAGCAGTTTGTGAAAAAGAACGAGGCGCTGGCGGAGCTGTGGATCCCGCAGTGGGCGGCGGCGCAGCAGGAGTATCTGGCGGTGAGGCGGCTGGGCGATAGCGGGCTGACCGCCGCGGCCCGCGACCGCCTGCGGCTGCAGTTTATGCCGGAAGCGGTTATCCGTAGCGTTGAGCGCAGCGGTCAACCGCAAACCCGCATGACGGTGCGCGCGCCGCACGATGGCTACGTCAGCAAGCTGGATGTGCGCACCGGCGCGCAGGTCACGACAGCCCAACCGCTGTTCGAGCTGGCCAGCCTCGATCCGGTCTGGATCGTGATTGATTACCCGCAAAGCCAGGCCAGCCTGCTGCGCGAAGGCAGTAAGGTGACAGCCACCACCGGCAGCTGGCCCGGTATGGCGTTTCAGGGAACCGTCAGCGAACTGCTTCCCGACCTCGAAGCCACCACCCGTACGTTGAAAGCCCGCGTAGTGCTGAATAATCCGCAGCATCGGCTCAAGCCGGGCATGTATTTGAACGTTGAGCTGGCTGAGGCGCAGCAGGAGAGCGCCGTTCTGGCTATTCCGGAAGAGGCATTAATTGCCACCGGCACCAGCAATCGGGTGCTAATCGCCGACGGCGAGGGGCATTTCCGTCCGGTCGAGGTGACCGCAGGGCGAACGCAGAATGGTCTGGTTGAGATTAAATCCGGCCTCGAAGCGGGCCAAAAGGTGGTGACCTCCGGGCAGTTCCTGATTGACTCCGAAGCCAGCCTGCGCAGCGCGCTGCCGCAAATGGCCGGGCAAGAGGAGGAAGCAAAAAGCTACTCAGCGCAGGGCGTTATTAAGGCCGTGAACGATGAGGCGGTAACCATTGCGCACCAGCCGGTACCGGCGCTGAAATGGCCGGCAATGATCATGGATTTTGCTATTACGCCGCAGCTGCGGGAACAGATGCGGCCCGGCGAGTCGGTGATGTTTCACTTCGTCCTGACCGATGAAGGGGCGCGAGTCACCTCAATGATGCCGCTGAACGGCGCTAAGGAGCAGCCATGATCGCCGCCGTTATCCGCTGGTCATTGCGCAACCGCCTGCTGGTATTGCTGGCGACGCTGATTATGGCCGCCTGGGGCGTCTGGTCGGTACAGCAGGCGCCGCTGGACGCGCTGCCGGATCTCTCCGATACCCAGGTGATCATTCGCGTGAGCTATCCGGGGAAAGCGCCGCAGATTGTCGAAGATCAGGTGACCTACCCGCTGACTACCACCATGCTGTCGGTGCCGGGAGCGAAAACCGTGCGCGGCTTTTCGATGTTCGGCGATGCTTATGTCTATGTGCTGTTTGATGATGGAACGGACCCGTACTGGGCGCGCTCCCGCGTGCTGGAGTACCTGAGTCAGGTCCAGAGCAGCCTGCCGCCGGAAGCGAAAGCGTCGCTGGGGCCGGATGCCACCGGCGTCGGCTGGGTGTTTGAATATGTGCTTACCGACAAAAGCGGCCAGCATAGCCTCGGCGACCTGCGGGCGATTCAGGACTGGATCCTCAAATATGAGCTGAAAACCGTGCCGGATGTTTCGGAGGTGGCCAGCGTCGGCGGAATGGTCAAAGAGTATCAGGTGATCCTTAATCCTGACCGGCTGCGGGCGCTGAACGTCACCCACGAGCAGGTGATTAGCGCGATCCAGAGCGCCAACCAGGAAGGGGGCGGTTCGGTGCTCGAGCTGGGCGAAGCCGAATATATGGTACGCACCACCGGCTACCTGAAGTCCATCGACGACTTTAACCAGGTGGTTATCGCTGCGCGCAGCGGCGTGCCGGTGCTGCTCTCCGACGTCGCCAGCGTGCGCCGGGGACCGGCGATCCGGCGCGGCGTCGCCGAGCTCAACGGCCAGGGCGAGGTGGCGGGCGGGATAATCATTATGCGCTCGGGTAAAAACGCGCTCAGCACCATTAACGCCGTAAAGGCCAAACTGGCGGAAGTGCAAAAAAGCCTGCCCGCAGGCGTGGAGATTGTTCCGGTCTACGATCGTTCGCAGCTGATTAAAAACTCCGTCGAGACTCTGACCCATAAGCTCATTGAGGAGTTTATCGTCGTGGCGGTGGTCTGCTCGCTGTTTCTGTTCCACTTCCGCAGCGCTCTGGTGGCGATGATCACGCTGCCGCTGGGGATCCTTGGCGCCTTTATTGTGATGCACTATCAGGGCGTCAGCGCCAATATGATGTCGCTCGGCGGGATTGCGATCGCCATCGGGGCCATGGTCGATGCGGCAATCGTGATGATAGAAAATATGCATAAGGTGCTGGAGCAGTGGCGGCACGAGCACCCTGAACGCCAGCCGTCCTCCGCCGACTACTGGCAGATTGCCCAGCACGCGGCGTCGGAAGTGGGGCCTGCGCTGTTTTGCAGCCTGCTGATTATCACCCTGTCGTTTATTCCGGTGTTCACCCTCGAGGCTCAGGAGGGCAAGATGTTCTCGCCGCTGGCCTTCACCAAAACGTATTCGATGGCGGTGGCCGCCGGACTCGGGATCACCCTGGTGCCGGTGCTGATGGGCTACTTTATTCGCGGCAAAATTCCTGATGAAACCGCCAATCCGCTCAACCGCTGGCTGATTCGCGCCTATGAGCCGCTGCTGGATAAAGTTTTGCAGTGGCCGAAGGCGACGCTGGCGGCGGCGGGCCTGCTGCTGGTTGCCACGCTGTGGCCGCTGGCGCAGCTCGGCAGCGAATTTCTGCCGCAAATTGACGAGGGCGACCTGTTGTATATGCCCTCCACGCTGCCGGGGATCTCCAGCCGCGAAGCGGGACGCTTGCTGCAGCAGACCGACCGTCTGATCAAGACCATTCCTGAAGTGCAAAGCGTATTCGGCAAGGCCGGGCGGGCGGACAGCGCTACCGACCCGGCGCCGCTGACCATGCTGGAAACCACGATTCAGTTCAAGCCGAAAAGCGAATGGCGGCCCGGCATGACCATGGATAAGCTGATCGAGGAGCTCGACAATACGGTGAAGGTACCGGGGATAGCCAACGTCTGGGTACCGCCGATCCGTAATCGCCTGGACATGCTGGCGACCGGCATCAAAAGCCCGGTCGGCATCAAAGTGAACGGTAACAATCTGGCGGAGATCGAAAAGACCGCCGAAGAGATTGAGCGCATCGTGCGTAGCGTACCGGGGGTGACGTCGGCGCTGGCGGAGCGCCTCGACGGCGGCCGCTATATCGATATCGCTATCGACCGGGTGAAAGCCGCCCGCTACGGCGTGTCGGTGAAGGAGCTGCAGTCAATCGTCGCCAGCGTCGTCGGCGGCGATAACATCGGCGAAACCATCGAGGGGCGAGAACGTTACCCAATCAGCGTCCGCTATCCGCGCGAAATGCGCGACTCGCTGCAAAAGCTGCGCGATCTGCCGGTAGTGACCAGCGGCGGGGCGCAGGTCGCGCTCTCGGAACTGGCGGACATCACCATTACCGACGGCCCGCCGATGCTGAAAAGCGAAAACGCCCGCCTGTCGGACTGGATCTACGTGGATATTCGCGGGCGCGACTTAAAATCCGCAGTTGATGAAATGCAGAGCGAGGTCGGCAAACGGGTCAGGCTGCCGGAAGGCATCTCGCTGACCTGGTCCGGGCAGTATGAGTACCTCGAGCGCGCCACCGCGAAGCTGAAAATCGTGCTGCCGTTTACCCTGATGATTATCTTTATCCTGCTTTACGTCACTTTCAGTCGCGTTAAAGACGCTCTGCTGATTATGGGAACTTTGCCGTTTTCGCTGATCGGCGGCGTCTGGCTGCTCTGGCTGCTGGGCTACAACCTGTCGGTAGCCGCCGCCGTGGGCTTTATTGCGCTTGCCGGCGTGGCGGCGGAGTTCGGGGTGATTATGGTGCTCTATTTGAACCAGGCGATCGCGAAACGTAGCCCCGAGCTGAACGATCGCGCGCTCAACGAGGCGATTCATGAAGGGGCCGTGCTGCGCGTGCGCCCGAAAGTGATGACCGTGGCGACAATCATGGCCGGACTGCTGCCGATTATGTGGGGAGGGGGCACCGGATCTGAGGTGATGCAGCGTATCGCCGCGCCGATGATCGGCGGGATGATCACCGCGCCGCTGCTCTCGATGCTGGTGATCCCGGCAGTCTATCTCCTGACGCACCGTAACAAACGCTAAAGTACAACGCCCGGGCCAGGCGGCTCGGGCGTGAATCAGTCGGCGTTCTTAAGATCTTCCGCGCGTTTGGCGGTGGCGTAGACAAAATCGAGCATGGGTTCAAGGTCGGTATCGTAGCCGGCCTGAATAATTTTGCCGCGCAGCCATTCAATCTCGCTGGTAATATCCGGGTGGAATATATTGTTGTCCTGCGCTTTGCGCAGCCACTTGAGCAGGAAATTATTTTTCCCGCGGATACCGCCTGATTTCTTCGATTTTGCGTGTATTTTCAGCGCCACCAGAATGCAGTAATAGAAATGAACGCGCTGATTAAAACTTTGGTGCATGTCTTTATTCCCGCCAGAATCAGGTTGCGGACGGGCATGGACCTTAAACATGCGGTCTCTGATATTCACCCGTACCACCATCGCGCCGCTTGCCGGACGCTGAAGCGATGGTGGCACGGAAGCCGAATTGCCGTCAATTATTGATTAATTTTTTACCCATATTTGCGCCGGTTATCTTTCGACGATGCTTCCTCAGGTTCGCGGTAAAGCAGCGCGTTGTTGCAGGTAAATGCGCAAAATCAAGATAAATGCCAGCGCGACCACCGCCGCCGCCAACAAATAAATAGTCTCCAGATCGTAATAACCGGCCACCCAGCCGGCGACCGGGCCGGTTAATCCCAACGCCAGATCGAGAAAGGCCGAATAGGTGCCCAGCGCGGTGCCCTGATTCTGTTCTTCAACCTGTTTCACCGCTTCCACGCCAAGCGCCGGGAAGACCAGCGAAAAGCCCGAGCCGGTGAGAAAGGCGCCCATTCCGGCCATCCACGCCGAGGAGGCCGACCAGATGATCAGCAGGCCGATACATTCGATCGCAAAACAGATTAGCGATACCGGCACGCCGCCGTAGCGGGTAATGGTGTTGCCCAGGATCAGGCGGATGCAGATAAAACCGATGCTGAACAGGGAGAGGGTAAACGCCGCGCCTTGCCAGCTATGGGCGGAGAAGTAGAGGGTAATAAAGGTTGCGATAACCCCAAAACCGACGGTACCCAGCGCCAGCCCCAGCCCGTAGGGCCAGATTTTGCGCGCCACCACATGAAACGGCGCTCTGATCCCCGCCGTCACGCTGACGTCCTGCCGCGTACGGGCATAGAGCAGGCCAACCGCCGCCGCCAGGATCACCACGGCGGCAAATCCGCTGACGCCAAAATAGCCGTTAAGCATGACACCCAGCGGGGCGCCGACCGCCATGGCGACGTAGGTCGCCACGCCGTTCCACGAGATCACCCGCGAAGTGTGAATCGCACCGACGGTTTTGATCCCCCACAGGGTCGCGCCGGTGGCGGTAAAACTTTCCCCGACGCCGAGGAAAATGCGCCCCACCAACAGCGCGGCAACGGCCAGCGGCGGCGAGGATTGCAGCAAGACCGCGAGCAGCGTGAAGAGACCGCTGAGCAGGCAGCAAACAATCCCCCGACTGACGACTTTTTTCGGCCCCCAGATATCGGTGTAGCGGCCCGCATGCGGGCGGCTGATCAGGGTTGAGATGTACTGAAGGCTGATGACCACGCCGGCGATAAAGGGGCTATAGCCCAGCTGATAGTGGATATAGCCCGGCAGTACGGCGAGCGGCAGGCCAATAGAGAGATAGCAGATACAGGTAAAAACAACGATAGAAATAATACGCAGATTAAGCTGAGTGGTGCTGGCGGAAGTGGTCATAACGCGAAGTATTGAAAACCAAAGGGAAGCTAAGCATAGCGCAGCGCCGTTGGGCGCAACGAGCAGAGCATGCGTTTTCTCAATGATTCAGGCAAACGCACTAAAAATAGTCATGAGAAAAGAGGATTCTGGGCAAGTCGTGCGCGGCAGAGTATAAAATCTGTTAACGCATCACGGATAATGACAGGAGAGAGTATGGAATACGATTTAGACGGTATGGATGTGCTTTTTGTCGCCGGCTTTGGGCCGATAACGCAATCGACGCCGGCCAGCAGGGAGTTTTATGTGGCTGCGCTGGGCCTGCCGCTAAAACCGATGCCCGGTAACGAAGAGTATCTGCTGACCGAACATGACGCCATCGGCGGGGTAAAACATTTTGCCCTGTGGCCGCTGGCGCAGGCTGCGCGCTCCTGCTTTGACGCCGATCTCTGGCCTGACTATCTGCCGGTGCCGCAGGCGTGGGTCGAGTTTGAAGTGCGCGATATCAACACCGCCACCGACGCGCTGAAGGCCAGAGGCTATCGTCTGCTGGTGGACAACCGCATTGAGCCGTGGGGGCAAACCGTCACGCGGCTGCTGAGCCCGGAAGGGCTGCTGACAGGGATTACCGTGACCCCGTGGCTGCGCGAGGGCAAAGCCTAATGGCATGCATGAGCCGCCCATCATCCCCTGCGATCGGCAGGGTGATGGAATGCTGATTTATGACGTATTCGGGCGCCATATTGGCGTCCAGCGCCAGGGCGAACGCTGGCTACTTTTCCGCGTCGATCTGAACGAGCGGAAATGTTCGCCGCTGCGTGGGATCATCATCCCGGACGATCTCCCGGAGGCGGAAATTCCCGGCTGGCTGGGCGATATTTTTCACGAAGCGGCAAGCCCGCGCCATCCTGACGTCCGGCTTGTGGAGTAGCGCCTACGGCCAGCTTCTGTTTTGCAGCACCACGCGATAACCGTCGCCGTCGACAAAGGTTTTACCGTTCACATTCCAGTACGGATTGAACGCGCTGACCGGCGCAAAACCGGCGGTCAGCATTTTCGCACACTGTTCCCGCCATTCCGCGGCTTCCGGGTAATAAAGCACCAGCAAATCTTCCTCGCCCGGAGAGGGCTTCACCGGATGATGATGGCAGAGGGTGAATTCAAGATGCCAGCCGAGATCGCGGCGTCCGACCATCACGCCGCTAAAGCCGGCATGATCGGCAAACTGCGCGATCTGCTCCAGCCCAAGGCCCGTGCAGTACATGTGGCAACTGAGTGAAAGGTCGGTGACCGGCCTGGCGATGCGGATAGCGTTAAGCGTCATAACAGCCTGTAGCGATAAAGGTTTGGTCGATTGACTGTATCCGCTTTTGCGGCGGCCATTTGTCACAAAGAGCTTTTAATGCGCCCGGCAAAGCGAATTTTTCGATTGTCTCTGCGGCGCGTTTTATCTAGAATCTTCGCTTTCGGAGAGAGAAAATGTCCGTTGCTGATTCCCTTCTTGCTTACTCTTTTGCTGCGCTGTTGCTCACCCTTACCCCAGGCCTGGATACCGCTTTAATTCTGCGAACCGCTACCGTTGAAGGCGGAAAAAAAGCCTTTCAGGCGGCGCTGGGCATTGATACGGGATGTTTTATCTGGGGGGCTGCGGTCGCCTTCGGTCTTGGGGCGCTACTGGCGGCATCGGAGCTGGCTTATGACCTGCTCAAATTGTGCGGGGCCGCCTATTTATGCTGGCTGGGCATTCAGTTAATTCTCAAGCCGCGCGGTCATTTTGTTCATCAGGACAGGGCGGCGGCGCCGGCAAATAACTGGTTTTTAAAAGGGATGATGGGCAATGTGCTCAATCCGAAAATGGGGATCTTTTACGTCTCTTTCCTGCCGCAGTTTATTCCGACCGGCCACTCGCCCATCGTCTGGACGTTCCTGCTGGTCGCCATCCATGTGGCGATCGGGACGCTCTGGTCGTTAACGCTAATCCTGACCAGCCGCTCTGCCGCTCGGCTATTAAAGACGCCGCTATTTATTCGGTGGATGGACCGCGCAACCGGCGGCCTCTTTATGTTATTTGCTGCCAAACTGGCTTTTAGCCACCGTTAAATCCCTCTGGACAAGGATGTCCAGCGCCTCACTCCACATTTCGTTACTCGCCGAAGCATCCCCCGGCCGTTGCCGTAAAGTTTCTCCTCGCAGGCCGGGCGCTGCCGCATGGCGCTGCTTGCGCATCGTGGCAAGCGAAATCATAATAAATAAAGAATTATTATTATTAATGGTTCTTTATTTGAGAATAATAATGGAGGGGAGTGGGTGAACGTTTTTGCAACCAGGCCGGAATGGAAGGCCTTTCTGCTGGCGCTGGCCGGTTCGGTCGTGCTGATCGTTGGCATGGGCTATGGCCGGTTTGCCTATACCGGGATCCTGCCGCTGATGCTCAATGAGCAGCTGCTAACGCTGCGTGAAGGTAATCTTGCCGCTTCGGCGAACTATGCCGGCTATCTGGCCGGCGCGCTGCTGCTGGCGAAAGCCAGGCCCGCGGACGCCAGGTGGCTAAGCCTGCTTTCCGCACTGTTGACGCTGGTGTGCCTGGCCTTACTGGCGTTCCTGGTTTCCCCCCTGGCGATTATTGTGGTGCGCGGAATTGCCGGATTACTCAGCGCGGTGACGCTGATCGCCGCCTCCCTCTGGCTACTGCAGCATATGAGGCACCCTAACGGCGCGCCGGTGCTTTTTTCTGGCGTCGGAATGGGGATATTCTTGTCGGCGGAATTTATCTCCCTGGGGAAGGCGCTGGCGCTCTCCAGTCAGCAGATATGGCTGATATGCGCGATAAGTTCTGGCGTGCTTTTTGTTCTCGCGCTGCGTCTGCTGCTGAGCCCCGCCGACTACCTTATCGCTTATCAACCCGCCGCGATCGCACACCGCGAGGAGGGCGAGGGGCGGGTGCGGGAGGCTTGGAAACTGCTGCTGATTTATGGCCTGGCCGGCTTTGGCTACATTATTACCGCCACCTATCTTCCGCTGTTTCTCAGCGGTTCGCTGAACGTTATCGATCCGGTGCAGATCTGGGCCATTTTCGGCCTCGCCGCCGTTCCCTCCTGCTTTATCTGGCACCGGCTGGTCATCAAACTCGGCTACCGCCGCGCGTTTACCCTTAATTTGCTGATTCAGGCAATCGGCGTCATTCTCCCGGCGTGGAGCCATGCGTTACCGTTTTGCATATTAAGCGCGCTGCTGGTGGGTTGCACCTTTTTGGGCACCGTGACCATCGCGCTGTCCGAGGGGCGGCGGCTTAATCATCTGGTTTCGTTCAATATGATTGCCGCCATGACCGCGACCTACGGCATCGGGCAAATCGTCGGCCCGCTGGTTGCCGGAACGCTGTATGACCGCAGCGGGTCGTTTAATCCTTCGCTGAGCGCGGCCGCCATTGCGCTGCTGGCTGCCGCCGCGCTGGTGGCGGCAGGGGCGGGGCGAGCGTCAAAGGTCGGAAGCTGATTCCAGAAGCTGGCGCATTTTCTCGAGGGCGGGAGACGCGTAGCCTTTGCGCCAGATAAGCTGGGTGATCGCCTGGCCAACCGGCCGCAGCTGGCTGGCTTCGGGCAGCGTCAGGGTATCGAGCACGCTCTGCGGCACGATACCGGCATAGCCGCCGGAGGCGACGCAGGCGAGCATCGCGTGATAGGAGCCGACGTCCTGGATCTCGCTCTCCACCTCCTCTGATTGCGCCAGAAACGCTTCACCCATCGCCCGGTAGGTACAGCCCTGCGCAAAGGCGGCAAAGCGAAAGCGCTGTGGGCTGGCGGGAAGCACCAGCAGCAGCTGTTCTTTAAAGATGGATACGTACTCCAGATCATCGGGCGGAGGCGTTCCCTGCGGCAGGCTCACCAGCGCGCAATCCAGCGCGGCGTCCAGCACCTGTTGGGTCAGCTGACGGGTGGGCTGGGTTTTGAGGGTGAGCGTCACCTCCGGGCACAGCGCGCGAAACCGGGGAAGCAGCGGCGGCAGGCGGCTGGCGGCGGTGGCGTCCATCGCCCCCATGCGTAAATTGCCGCCCGGCGTCGCCGGATGCAGCGCCTGTCTGGCCTCTTCGGCCAGGCTGAGGATTTTCAGCGCGTAGCCCAAAAAATGTTCACCGGCGGGGGACAGCAGCATCCTTTTATTGCCGCGGGCAAACAGCTCCACGCCCAGCTCCTCTTCCAGCTGGTGAATGCGGGTGGTGATATTGGACTGGGCGCGCCCCAGCCGCTTTGCCGCGCGGGTGACGCTGCGCTCTTGCGCCACCGTTTTAAAAATCTCTAATGTGGTGTGGTTCATATTTTTATTCTTAATTTGAAAATAATGTTGATCTTATCATCTCTAAAAGAGATTTTAATGGCCCGAACGCACAAATTTCAACAGGGCAAACCATGAGCAACAGGCTTACGCAGCAGCTTGATATTGATTACCCCATTATTCAGGCGCCGATGGCCGGCGTGTCGACGCCGGAACTGGCGGCAGCGGTCAGCGGGGCCGGCGCGCTCGGCTCGCTGGGACTGGGCTCGTCAACCGTAGAGCAGGCTGAAACGCTGATTAACCGGACCCGGCGCTTAACCACCCGTCCGTTTAACGTCAATCTGTTTTGCCACGCCCCGGCGGTAAGGGATCCGCAGCGTGAAGCCCGGTGGCTGGCGCGGCTGCGCCCGGAATTTGCGCGCTTTGGCAGCTTGCCGCCGGAGACGCTGGCGGAAATTTATCTGAGTTTTCAGCAGCAGCCGCGGATGGCTGAGCTGCTGCTCGACCTGACTCCGGCGGCGGTGAGCTTTCATTTTGGCGTGCCGGATCGTGAAACCCTTCGCCGACTGCGGGAAAAGGGGATCGTCACCCTGGCGAGCGCGACCAGCGTGGCAGAGGCGCTGCTGGCCGTAGAGCAGGGAATCGATATGGTGGTGGCGCAGGGCTACGAGGCCGGCGGCCATCGCGGCATCTTTGATCCGCTGGCGCCCGACGGGCAGATGAGCACCTTTACTCTGGTTCAGACGATAAGACGGCATACCGATATTCCGCTTATCGCCGCTGGCGGCGTGATGGACGGCGCGGGAATTAACAGCGTAATGAACCTGGGCGCAGACGGGGCGCAGCTAGGGACGGCGTTTCTGCTGTGCCCTGAATCGTCCACGGATGGCGGATACCGTGAGGCCCTTAAAAGCGCGTCTGACGGGCAAACGGTTTTAACCTCAGCCATTTCCGGACGCCCGGCGAGATGTCTGGTTAACGGCTGGCGTGAAATAAACGATCCGTCGCTGATTCCGGCTTATCCCGTGGCTTACGACGCCGGAAAGGCGCTGGCATCGGCGGCGAAAGCGCAGGGAGATCGTCAGTACGGTGCGCACTGGGCCGGGCAGGGAGTGAGCCTGATTCGCGAGCTGCCGGCAGCGGAGCTGATACGCACCCTGGCGCGCGAAAGCGGGTTTTAATCGCGGATGGCGCGCGGCCACCCGCTTATTGTTAACGACGGTGGGCGAGGCCGCGGACCAGACGGTCGCCGGCCATCTGCACGCCCTGCACCAGCGCGACCAGAATGAGCACGGTACCGAACATCACCTCGTTATTGAAGCGCTGATAGCCGTAGCGAATGGCCAGATCGCCCAGTCCGCCGCCGCCAATCACGCCCGCCATCGAAGAGAAGCCGATCAGCATAACGATGGTCAGCGTGATGCCTGCCAGCAGCGTCGGCAGCGCTTCCGGCAGCAGCGATTTAAAGATCACGTGCCAGATATTGCCGCCCATCGATAAAATCGCCTCGATACGCCCGTAATCCACTTCATCCAGCGCGTTCTCCGTCAGCCGCGCAAAGAACGGAAAGGCGCCAATGGTGACCGGAACCACCGCGGCGGTACTGCCGAGAGTGGTGCCAATAATCAGCCGGGTGAACGGAATCAGCGCGATCAGCAGCACGATAAACGGCAGCGAACGACCAAAGTTGATAATCGCGCCCAGCACGGCGTTGAGCTTCGGCATCGGCGCCAGGCCGTTGCGGCGTGAAACAAACAGCAGCACGCCGGTCGGCAGCCCGAGCAGCACGGTAAACAGCGCCGCCAGGCCGACCATATAAACGGTATCTACCGTGCCCTGAAGCAGCAGCGGCCAGAGATCTTCCCAACTCATGCTACTCCGCATAATGGCCTCCCGTGAAAACCGTGGCGAGCGAGGAAATCCCGCTCTGCCTGAGGATCGTGCAGCAGCGACTGCCGTAGCCGCGACCATGGCGCCACCAGCAAATCGGCAATTCTGCCGCTTTCAATAATCTCCCCGTGCTCCAGCAGCGCCGCGTGGTCGCAGAGGGTTTTCACCACTTCCAGCTCATGGGTGATCAGCACGATGGTGAGGTTCAGCTTTTGGTTGATATCCGCCAGCAGGCTGAGCACCGAGGCCGTGGTCTCGGGGTCGAGGGCGCTGGTGGCCTCATCGCACAGCAGCACATCCGGCCGCGCGGCCAGCGCGCGGGCGATCCCCACGCGCTGTTTTTGCCCGCCGGAAAGCTGTGACGGAAAGGCGGCGGCTTTATCCGCCAGCCCGACCAGTTCCAGCAGCTCCGCCACCCGCGCCTGGCGGGCGGCTTTCGGCACTTTGGCTATCTCCAGCGGCACCGCGACATTGTCGGCGACGCTGCGGGCGTGAAGTAAATTAAAGTGCTGGAAGATCATGCCGGTACGCAGCCGGTACTCGCGCAGCGCGGTTTTATCCATCCGGGTAATATCGTTCCCGTTCACAATAATGCGGCCCGACGTGGGCCACTCCAGCAGATTCAGGCAGCGTATCAGCGTACTTTTGCCTGCACCGCTGCGGCCGAGGATGCCGTAAACGGCTCCTCTCGGCACCTGCAGAGAGACATCGTTTAGCGCCGGTCGGCCTGTTCCGGCATAGGTTTTACTCAGCCCGACAATCTCAATCATGACTGAGGAGCTACCGGGATCACCGAGCCGTTATACTGCTTACGAATAAATTCGGCGACCTGCGGCGAGGTGAGGTCTTTGGCCAGCGCCTTGATGCGCGGATCGTTCGCCAGCGCTGGCGTTGTCACCAGAATGTTGGCGTACGGGTTGTTGGTCGCGCTCTCCAGACCCAGCGCGTCTTTGGCCGGCACCAGCCCGGCTTCCAGCGCGTAGTTGCCGTTTATCACCGCCAGGTCAACGTCATCCAGCGACCGCGGGATCTGCGGTGATTCAATCTCAAGGATTTTCAGGTGCTTCGGGTTTTCCACGATATCTTTCGGCGTCGCCAGGGTGGTCGCCGGGTCGGTAAATTTTGCCGCCAGCTTAATCAAACCCTGATTTTGCAGCAGGAACAGCGCGCGGCTCAGGTTAGTGGTGTTATTCGGTACCGCCACGGTGGCGTTCTCGGGCAGCGATTTAAAATCTTTATGCTTGCGCGAATAGATCCCCAGCGGCTCAATATGGACGGTCGCCGCGACGGCGAAGGTTTTGCCCAGCGCTTTCTCCTGATCTTTCAGATAGGGGACGTGCTGGAAGTAGTTGGCATCGACATCGCCGTTGGCCAGCAGTTCGTTGGCGTTAACGCCGCTGGTGAGTTCGACGATTTTCAGGTCGAGGCTGGGATCGATCTTCTTAATGTAGTTAAGGATCTCGGCGTGCGGCACCGGGTCCGCGGCGACGCGCAGCGCGGCGGCCTGGGCGGAACTCCATGCCAGAGAGAGAGACAGTGCAACCCCTGCCAGTTTAAATGCGGCATATTTCATCATCTTATTCCTTGTGTTGTTGTTATGTTTATACCCGTCATACTTCAAGTTGCATGCGCGTTGGCTGCGCGCGCTCACCCGAATCACTTACCAGAGTAAGCTCATCGGGATTCACTGACTTGCCGCCTGCCTGCAACCCGAATTATTTAGGGTCTACACGATCAATTGCTCGGCGCGTTCGCGAAAAACATCCTGGTAGTAGCGCTCGGCGACATCAGGATGCGAACGCAGACGCCCTTTCAGGTAATTCCAGCCCACCTCGCGCAGCAGCGGGTTTTGCGGGTCGCTATCCGGTCCGAGGGCTTCCCGGGCCAGCTCGTCGGGCAGCGTGTAGACGGGGACGACGGCATCCAGCTGGGCGCCGAGGAAGAAAGCGATCGACAGCCGCTGCTGGTCGGCAGGCGGCGAAACGACCCGGTGCACCGTTGCCCGCAGATAGCCGTTGGTTGCCAGCTCCAGCAGCTCGCCGATATTCACCACAAAGCTGCCCGCCAGCGGGGTCGCGTCAATCCAGCGGTCAGGGGAGACTTCGACCTGCAATCCTTTCTGCTCATCCTGCAGCAGGAAGCTGAGGAAGCCGGAGTCCTTATGCGCGCCAACGCCCTGGGCGCTCTGGGTCTCCTGCTGGCCGGGATAGCGGATCAGCTTGATATGTTCATTGGGCTTATCGCCATACAGGCCATCGAAGGCATCCAGCGGCAGGCGCAGCGCTTCGGCGAAGGCGCGCAGCAGGGTGATCCCAACCTGGGTCATTTCCCGTTGCCAGGTCAGTAATGTGGGTTTGAGCGAGGGCAACGCCTCTGGCCAGAGATTCGGTCCCTGCAGGCGCTGCCAGCGCGGCGCGCGTTCGCTAAGCTGCAGGGCCGGGCGTTCGGCGCCGATATCGAACTGCTCGCGCCAGTCGGGTTGACCGCGGGTTAATTCAGAAGCGGCGCGGTTGTAGCCGCGAAAATGCGGAGAGTGAATCATTGCCACCCTCTGCTTTTGATCGTCGGGCAGGGCAAAAAAGGCGCGGGATTGCTGCTGCACGGCCTGCTGCAGCGACTCATCGACGCCGTGGTTGATCAGATAAAAGAAACCGATATCGCGGGCGGCGTGGCGCAGGTCGGCGAGAAACGCCGCTTTTTCAGCGGGGTCCGCGTAGCGGGCCAGATCCAGTATCGGTAAGGTTGTCGCGTTCATTGTGTTCTCCGAAGGCGGTATTCAGGTGTTTTCGTCGATTCAGATTCAGGGTTCGGGGACAACAACAGCGCATGATCGATTCCTCAGTCGGGTGGTTGAAGCCAGCTTGCCTTAAGCGAAAATAATCAACCAATAACGTTCTTTTCTAATTTATGACCGTGGAGGGTTCTGTGCTTTTGCGAATTTTGGATAAGGGGGAGGCGGGGCTGTTGCGATTGGCGTCGGGAGCCAGTATGGTGAGCGAAATTTTTAATTCAGGTAAAGAGACGCAATGCAGCACCCAAACGATCCTCTGCACGGCATCACGCTGGAAGCGCTGTTAAACGCGCTGGTCGCGCAATATGGCTGGGCCGAACTGGCGAAACGCATCAACATCAACTGCTTTAAAAGCGAGCCGAGTATTAAGTCGAGCCTGAAGTTTTTACGCCGCACGCCGTGGGCGCGTAAAGAAGTGGAAGCGTTGTATATCGATTCGTTGTCCGATACCGATACGGCAAAAGCGGAAGCGCCGGCGGAAGCGCCGGCGGATAATCCGTGGGCACACTGGCAGAAAAAGTAAGGCGCGCAGCGGATAATTCCGCGCGCGCCCTGTGCTGTGTGTTACTGAAGATTGCCTGCAGTCAGGCTCTCTTTATCAAAGGCATGGCTGACATCAATATGATTCTGATGCACGGACGTGTCGATATTTGAACCTGCCTCCGGACGCGCAAAGCTATTCTCTGCGGCCATCGCCCCGGACGAAAGTGTAGCGGCTAACAGCAGTGCGGTGACTACGCCGATATTTTTCATATTCTGTTCCTTATTTCATCGTGTTGTCGCTGTCGCCTGTGTCTTCCGGCGGCCCGGCAATGTTGTCGATTTTATTTAGTCAGCTCAGCGGTCATATGCACGCGGTTATTGAACTGAGCGCTGGTGATTTTGTAAGAGGCGCCTTGCTCTGCGGCCTGAGCGGCAATTTTGGCTTCTGCGCGGTCCAGTGTGGAAGCGCTGGCGCTGATGCTCTGCGCAAAAGTACCGAAAGAGATCATAGAGAGTGCGGCAACTGCAACGAAAGTTTTGATGGATTTCATGGTCGTATTCCTTAAGCGTTTTGTCAGTGTTGGAGCGTTGTTGCCCCGATGTGATAAATAATAGGCCGACAAAGCGATGATTAAAATCGAAACAATTTGCTCTCATTGTTCAATAAATTTGAATTAAAATATCGGTTACCGCATTCCTGTTTTGCAAATAAGGTTTGATTACAATCAAGCCTCATTGTCATAACAAATATATAAAAAGTTATTTTTTGACTTTCGATAGATGATTTTCTTGTTTGCTATCATCTGAACGGCGGCAATATAGTTTTTGTACAGCAATAAATGCCGGTGTGCGGCAAATAATCATTATTCACGAATATCTCATTATGATAACGCTCAATAAGATCAGTAAAAGCTTCTCCGGTGAAAGAGTGCTAAAAGAGGTATCTCTCAGCATTCATTCCGGCGAGATTATTTGCATTATTGGCCCCAGCGGCTCGGGGAAAACCACGCTATTACGTACGCTTAATTTCTTAGAGCCTGCCGATAGCGGGCAAATAAGAATAGATGATGTGGCGCTGGATTGCGCAAAAGCGGGAAAAAAGGAGATTGAAAAACTACGGTCAAAAACCGCTATGGTTTTTCAATCGTGGAATCTTTTTCATAACCTCACCGCACTGCAAAATATTACCGAAGGACTGATATACGCTAAAAAACGCCCGCGGCAGGAGGCACTGGCTATTGCTGAACGACTCTTAAAGCAGGTGGGGTTGCTGCATAAAAAAGACCACTATCCGCACAGTCTCTCCGGCGGCCAAAAGCAGCGTATCGGTATTGCGCGTGCGCTGGCCATTGACCCCGCCGTTCTGCTGCTGGATGAGCCGACCTCAGCCCTGGATCCGGAAAAAGTCGGTGAAGTGCTGGAGCTTATTCAGACCATTGCCGCCGCGGGCCAGACGATGATCATCGTGACCCACGAAATGGCGTTCGCCCGTCAGGTCGCTTCCCGGGTGGTATTTATGGAAAACGGCGAAATCGTTGAACAGGGCCCGGCGGAACAGATATTTGGCGCGGCGCAGCAGGGCCGAACCCGGGCGTTTCTTGCGCAACTGCACTATCATGCCTGAGGCTGATGATGAACAATAACCCGCTGTTTAGCTGGCAGGATATCGCCGGAATAGTGCCGAAGCTGCTGGAAAATTTACCCGTGACTCTCGGCATAACGCTGGCATCGTTGCTGCTTGGTTTAACGATCGCGCTGCTGATTGTGCTGCTGCAGTTTAGCCGCTTTACGCCGCTCAGCGCGGCGGCAAATGGGTATACCGACATTCTGCGCGGCGCGCCTCTGGCGCTGCTTATCCTGCTGTTTTTCTTCGGCGGCAAATTAATTTTGACCGCGCTGGCGCTGCCGCCGCTGTGGATTAGCGATACCACCTTTGCGGTGCTGTCTATTTCGGTCAGCATCAGTCCCTACTTTGCAGAAATGATGCGTTCAGCGTGGCGCGCGGTGGATAGCGGCCAGAAAGAGGCCATTATCAGCCTGAATATTCCCTGGCATCATGGAATACGGCGGATTATTTTCCCCCAGGGGCTTATTATTGCTATTCCCGTCTTTGGCAATCTTTTAATTAATCTCGTGAAAATGACCTCGCTGGTCAATATTATTGGTATTGTGGATGTTTTTGGGCGGGCACAAAAGATTTCGCAAAATAGCTACGGGGCTAAACAAGTCGCGGCATTTATTAGCGTTATTATCGTCTACTGGGTGCTGAATAGTATTATTCTCTATTTTACCACTCGTATTGAAAAGAAATATCAGTTCCTGCTGGAGTGATAAATTAACATGTTTAGCCTGGCGTTCATTCGCGACAATTTTACGTTTATTTTAAGCGCGCTGCCGGTCACCCTGACGATAACGTTATTATCCTTACTGTTTTCCACTTTGCTGGGCGCAGCGCTGGCGTGGGCGATTATTCGTCAGGTACCGGGCGTTCAATGGCTGGCGAGGGGATTCCTCTCCTTTGGCCGTTCGGTCCCGGTCCTGGTGATGCTGTATTTCTTTTTTTACGTCTGGCCGTGGATTGCCGCCGGACTGTTCGGCGGCCCGCAGGACACGATGTACCGCTATAAACTCTCACCGCTGGCGGCGGCAGTCACCGCGCTGTCGCTGATCTTCAGCGCTTATTTCGCCGAAACCTTTCGCGCGGGATGGAATGCGGTTGATAAGGGGCAGCGCGAGGCCGCATGGTCAATCGGGCTGAGCGGATTCACGCAGTTCCGACGCATTATTTTTCCACAGGCGGCGGTATCCGCGCTGCCGAACTTTACCAGCGTGCTGATCGATCTGATTAAAGACACCTCGCTGGTTTACACCATCACCGTTGTTGATCTGATGGCGAAAGCCAATATCGCCGCCGCGCGCGGGTTTCATTTTGTCGAAGCCTACTGCGTCGTGCTGGTGATTTATATCGTGCTGTGCCTGGCGATTGCCAGAGCATTGCGCAGTGCAGAAAGGTTTCTGAGCGCCCGCTGGCAAGGAAACGCAGAAAAGAGTGTTTCACGGTTATCATTTTGGGGAAGGTATTTTGAAAAATAAAATTTTACTGGTGAGTGCGCTGACGTTGGCAATGGGAATGAACGCCGCGCAGGCTGTTGAAAAAAGCCCAAACGCGAAAACGGTTGAGGTTGTCGTCAATGCTAACGGTTTTCCCTTTAGCTTTGTTGACGATAACAACAATATTACCGGTTACGATGGCGACCTGTTAAAGGTGCTGGACCAGCGTTTAACCGACTATACGTTTCATTTTAATGCGGTCTCGCGCGATGCGATGATCGTCGGCCTATCGACCGGCGCCTATACCCTCGCGGCGGATCACTTTTATCTCACCAAAGAGCGGGCGGAAAAATACGACCACTCCGGCGAGCCGACCGGGATCAGCGATTTGCGCCTGATTGTGCGTAACGATGAGAACGGTATACATAATCTCGGCGATCTCGCCAGCGGGAAGAAAAAGCTGGTGCCGATTCATACCTCCGACGCCCGTTATACGGTGATTGAAAACTACAATAAAAAACATCCAGGCCAACAAATTAACCTGCAGCCCAACGGCGAGCAGTCCGCCGCCGATATCTTTAAAGCGGTAGCCTCCGGGGAATACGATGCGGCGATTTACCCCATTGGCGCGCTGCTGGCGTTAAATAAGGCGCTAAATCTTAATCTGAAAGCGTCGGATTCCGTCGGCCTGTTTCCTAACGTCTATTTGTATAAAAAAAATACCGATCCGCAGCTAATCAAAGCGATTGACGCGCAGCTGGTCGCCCTGAAAAAGGACGGCACGCTCGCTGAGCTCTCGCGGAAATGGTACGCCGAAGATGTGTATGCCCTGCCGGGCGCCAGCGACGTGAAAGTGAATACCGACTGGGAATAAGCGCATGACGCAAATAAGCTCGGAACCGGCGCATAACGCCGCCACCTTAAACGATGAGGTGACCCTGGCGCTGCGCGCCATTACTGAAAAACGCGCGGCAACGATCGGTTACCTGTTGGACGAAAGCCGACAACGCCATATCGCGGATGATTCTGTCCGTGAAGCAATACGCCGCTATGGCCGTGATATCGGACATCAGCTGCGCGCGCAAATGCGCGATCGAAAAGATTTGCAGGAGTTTTCCGGGCTGTTTACCCGCGGTCTGGAATCTCAGGTTTATGAGATGGAGCCCGTTAGCGCCAGCCGGGACGAATTTATCGTCCTGTTTCACTACTGTCCCTATGTCAACTGCTGGCGGCAGCAGGGGCGAGGCGCCAGCGAAATTGAGACGCTGTGCGATATCTGCATGGAAGGCGATCGTGCGCTAACCGACGCGTTTCCGGGGCTGCATTTAGAGGTGCAGACCGCGCTGGCTCGCGGCGATGCCGCCTGTCGGCTGCGTTTTTATCAGGCAGAGGAGCGGGAGGGCGAATGGCAATCTTAACGTGGGACCACGCGGTCCAGTTTGTTAATCAGCCGGAAGCGGCGATTCAGGCGCTGAGCGGGCAAAAGCTCAACGTGGTGGCCGGTGGGCGCCACCCGGGCTGGGGGACCAGGAATGCGCTGAGCTATTTCGGCCTGACCTATATCGAATTTCTGGCGATTGCCGATGATGCAGAGCTGCTTTCCGCCGCGGAGAAGTTTTTACTCTCCCGGGATGCGTCGCGGCTGCTGCCGGATAATGAAGCGCTGTATCGGGTGGCACTGCGTAGCGACGATATTGAGCGCACGCATGCGGAGTTGCACGAGCAGGGCCTGCGGGTTTCGCCGATCGTCAACGGCCAGCGCGACGATCCGCAGGGCAACGTTATCCGCTGGCGGATCTTCACCATTGACGGCGATTTTGACGGCCTGGTCTATCCCTTCATTCTGCAATGGGGGGAAGAGGATGACGCCCGGTTGAGCCGCCTGCAGGCACAGGGTCTCGCTGCGCCGCATCCGCTGGGGGAGATTGAACTGCAGCGCGCGGTTTTCACGGTACAGCATCCTCAGGCGGTGCGCGACCGCTGGCAGCTGCTGTTTGGCTTTGCCCCGCAAGGCGAGCAGGGGCTGGCGGTGGGCGGTCGAGAGTTTCTTTTCCGCCAGGGCGCGGCGAACCAACTGACTGAACTGGTGTTTCGCGTTGCTGACCCGGCGCTCAAAGGCCGACGCTTTCGCGTTGGCAACGGCGAATATCTTTTTGAATAAGGAGTAAGACTCATGGCCAGGGTCCATTTTATTGGCGCCGGACAGATGGCGGAGGCGATTATTCGCGCGTCATTAAGCCACGGTGCGCTGCGGGCGGACGCGATCTCGCTGGAGGATATCGACAGCGCGCGAGTCGAGGCTCTGCGCGCCCGTTATCGGCTGTCGGGCGACGGTGGCGTAAACGAGGCCTCTTTGCTGGTGCTGGGGATCCGTCCGCAGGACGATCTGGCGGGGGTGGCGAACCGCGTGCGCCCACAGCTAAACGGCTCGACGACGGTGGTTTCTCTGATCGCGGGGGTGACCCTGGAAAAGCTGGCCTCCCTGTTTGGTGCGGCAACGCCGATTGCCAGGGCGATCCCCAATACCCTGACCGATACCGGATTTGGCTATAGCGGCGTGACCTTAAACCCCCACGCCAGCGCGGCTGAGATCGAGCCGTTTCTGCGCGGCTTTGGCAAAGTGCTGTATCTGCCTGAGCGGTTGATCGATATCTTTACCGGCTTTGGCGTCGCGGGCCCTAACTATATTTACTACTTTATTGAGTCCCTTACTGATGCCGGCGTGCTGGCGGGGCTGCCGCGGCCCCAGGCAACGGAGGTGGTGCTGGAAAACCTGCTCGGCGCGGTCGAGATGCTGCGCCAAAGCCAGAAGCATCCGCGCCAGCTTCTGGATATCAACAATTCCCCGGCGGGCGTCGGGATCCACGGTCTGTATGAGCTGAACAACAGCGATTTTGCCGCTGGGCTTCAGCGCAGCGTACTGGCGGCGGTCAGGCGCACCCGTGAACTGGGACAGCGCTAAAATCCTTCTTCCCGCGACAGATCGCGCAGCGCGCCCGGCGCCTTTCCGATAATGCGTTTAAAGGCGCGGCTGAAGGCGGCATGAGAACTGTACCCCAGCCTGAAGGCCACTTTTTCCAGCGCCTGACCCTCATGGGAAATGTACTGCACCGCGAGGCGCATACGCAGCTCGGTGAGATAGCGGGCGGGCGTGGTGCCGGTGGCGGAGAGGAAGCGTTCAGCAAATACCGAACGCGAGATTCCCGCCTCGCGGGCCAGATCCTCGACTTTCCAGTTAATGCCCGGCTGCTGATGCATCACGTAAATGGCTTTAGCCAGCTTAGGATCGCGCAGCACCTGTACCCAGCCGGTGGCGTTGCCGCAGCCGCACTCCACCCAGCCGCGGACAATCAGCGCGGCGACCACATCGGCCAGCCGCGCCAGAATGCCGGCGTAGCCCGCCTGTCGAGTGAGGCTTTCGCGTTCCATGGCCGCCAGCATCGGCGGGATCTCCGGACGGCTGGTCAGCAGGCTGCTGACCAGCATCACTTCGGGCATCGCTTTGACCAGCGGCTGCATACCGCCCAGCTCAAAGTCCATACAGGCGCTGAAGATAATAGCGCTGTCGCTTTTCGCGTCGTCGCAGGCGTTTTTGACGCAGCTTACCGAGTCGCAAACCGGTTCGCTGGGCAGTCTGGACACGTTAACCACCGTTGCCTGGTCATCGGAGAGCAGCACGTGACCATCGCCGTTCGGAATAAACAGCGCATCGCCGCTCTGCAGCATCAGGCGCTGACCGCTGACCATGCGCAGCAGTACCGGTCCCCGGCTGATAAAGTGGAACTGCGCTTTACCGGGCACGAAGCCGAATTCGACGCCAAAAGGGCGGGAGGTTTCGATGCGGCGGTAGTTGACGCCGGAAAGGCGCATGCCGCGCAGAAGTTCGCTGGTGAGATCGAGGGCGTGCTGAGTCATAACATCATTCCCGGACGAATTATCAATAATCACAGAGTATGCATCATAGATCGTCCGAACAGAACCGCCTAACCTTAACGAAATGTTAATTGTTCTGGAGAGATGTTTATGAGTTCCTGCATTGCAGCTGAAGAGAGCCAGGCCAACGCCAGGCCCGCGTGGCGCGCCGTCTATGCGCTGGCGCTGGGGGTGTTTGGCCTGATTGTCGCCGAGTTTCTTCCTGCCAGTTTGTTGACGCCGATGGCGGCAAGCCTGGGCGTTAGCGAAGGTATGGCGGGGCAGGCGGTCACCGCGACGGCGCTGGTGGCGTTAGTTACCGGGCTGCTGATCACCACCGCGACGCGAAATATTGACCGCCGCTGGGTGCTGATGTTCTTCTCGGTTTTGCAAATTATCTCCAGCATGATGGTGGCCTTCGCCGGTTCGCTGGAGTTTTTGCTGCTGGGGCGTCTGCTGCTGGGGATCGCCATCGGCGGCTTCTGGTCGATGTCGACCGCGACCACCATGCGTCTGGTTCCGGCGGCGATGGTGCCGAAAGCGCTGGCGATTATCTTTTCCGCCGTTTCCATCGCGACGGTGGTTGCCGCGCCGCTGGGCAGCTATTTCGGCGCGCTGATCGGCTGGCGCAACGTATTTCTTATCTGTGCGCTGCCGAGCGTGGTTGCGCTGCTCTGGCAGCTGTGGGTTCTGCCTTCCATGCGTCCGGAGAGCGTCGGCAGCTTCGCTACCCTGTTTAAGGTGCTACGTCGTCCGGGCATGGTTGGCGGCATGCTCGCGACAATCCTGATTTTCAGCGGCCACTTCGCCTTCTTTACCTATCTGCGTCCGTTCCTCGAAACCGTGGCGCAGGCCAGCGTCGAAGGGGTTTCTCTGATCCTGCTCGGTTTTGGGGTAGCGAACTTTATCGGCACCTCGATTGCCGGACATCTGTTGGCCCGAAGCCTGCGCCTGACGCTGGCGCTAGTGCCGCTGGCAATGAGCGTGCTGGCGCTGATGATGGTAACGTTCGGCCACGTCGCGCTGCTGGACGGTCTGCTGGTGGCGATGTGGGGCTTTGCTTTTGGTCTGGTGCCGGTGGGCTGGTCGACCTGGCTTGCCACCACGGTGCCGGATGAAGCTGAAAGCGCGGGCGGCCTGCTGGTGGCGTCTATTCAGCTGGCGATTAGCGCCGGTGCGGCTGGCGGCGGTGCGGTATTCGACCTCAACGGCGCGAGCGGCGTTTTTGTCGGCAGCGGCGTGCTGCTGGTCAGCGCCATGGTGATTGTGCTGTTTGCGGTAAGAGTTAAGCCAGTCGTGAGCGAGGAGTAGGGCTACCGGGCTACAGGGCCGCAAATTGCTGGTAACCCGTAGCCCGGGTAAGGCGTTTACGCCGCAACCCGGGGAATAT